>DATJXL010000338.1:0-23435 GCA_035500135.1 Kofleriaceae bacterium | reverse complement strand
GCGCACGCCCGCCTCGTCTTCCACCAGCAGAACCACCTCGGAACCTCTGGGGAGGGAGTCGGGCTTCGCGCCTTTGTCGTGCGAAGTGGTCGTCACTTCCTCCTCGATGCGCGGCAGATAGATCTTGAACGTCGTGCCGTGACCGGGCTCGCTGTAGACCCACACGAATCCGTTGGACTGCTTGACGATGCCGTACACGGTCGCCAGCCCGAGCCCGGTGCCGGTCCCCGCCGGCTTCGTGGTGAAGAACGGCTCGAACACGCGCGAACGGGTGTCCTCGTCCATGCCCGAGCCCGAGTCGGTGACCGCGATCAGCACGTAGCTCCCGCTCGGCACCTCGGCGGCCTTCGACGTACCGTAATCGGCGCCGAGCTCGACGTTCGCGGTCTCGATGCTGACCTTGCCGCCCAAAGGCATCGCCTCGCGCGCGTTGACGAGCAGGTTGAGCAGGATCTGCTCGATCTGGCTCGGATCGGCGCGCGTGCGGCCGAGATCGTCGTCGAGCATCAGCGACAGCTTGATGTCCTCGCCGATCACGCGGCGCAACATCCGATCCAGGCTGCGCACGATCTCGTTGAGATCGAGCACGCGCGGGTGCTGCGGCTGGCGGCGGCTGAACGCGAGCAGCTGATGCGTCAACGCCGCCGCGCGCTTCGCGGCGTCCTGGATCGCGACGAGGTCCTCGCGCCCGGTGGTCTCGTGGAGCTCGTCGGCGAGAAAGCTCGCCGAGGTCGTGATCACGGCGAGCACGTTGTTGAAGTCGTGCGCGATGCCGCCGGCGAGCCGGCCGACCGATTCCATGCGCTGCGACGCGCGCATCTGGCTCTCGAGCCGGCGGCGCTCGGCGAGATCGAGCAGGCTCAACACGACGTTGTGGAGATCGGCGAGATCCGGCGACAGCCGCCCGGTGACCAGCAGGTGCGCGGTGCGGCCGCCGCCGAGATCGACTTCGACCTCGCGCTCGAACGACGAGATCCGCGACGCGATGCTGTCCAGCAGGTCGTGCCACAGCGACGAGCGCGTGTCGGGCGAGATCGCGCGCACGAACGTGCGCAGGACGTCGTTGGCCGTGATCGCGGACAGCATCGTCAGCGCCGCCTGGTTCGCGGTGACGACGCGAACTTCGGCGCCCGCCTGGTCGACGACCGCGGTCTGCGTGCGCAGCCACTCGCGCCCCTTGAGACCCTGGGCGCGCGCGGCCTCGATGAGCTGACGCGCGGCCGAGACGTCGATCTCGACGATGCCGACCGACGCCGACTCGAAGATGCTGCGAAACCGCCGCTCCTCGATCGCGAGCGCGCGCTCGGCCTCGATCCGGCGCCTGCGCTCGTCGGCATCGGCGAGCTCGCGACGCACCGCCGAGCCGAGTCGCGCGAGGTTGCCTTTCACGATGTAATCGCGTGCGCCGACTCGCATCGCTTCGACTGCACGATCCTCGCCGAGCACCCCCGACACGAAGATGACCGGTAGGTCGGGAGCTTCGCGGTGCAAGATCTCGAAGGCCTGCAGGCCGTCGAACGCGGGCATCTGGAAGTCGGAGATCGCGAGGTCCCACGTCTCGTCCAGCGCAGCGACGAGCGCCGGCTCGGTCCACACGCGATGGCTCACCAGATCGAAGCCGTTGCGCGCCAGCTCTCGAGTGACGAGCAACGCGTCATCCTCGGAGTCTTCGACGAGTAATAGCCGCAGTCTTCGCGACAAATCCCACCCTCGGCAGTCCTCGGTCAATCTATCACGTCCCGGTCTTGTCGTCGGAGGCCGGGAGCGTGAACCGGAAGGTCGCGCCGACGCCGACCTCGGCTTCCGCCCAGATCTGGCCGCCGTGGCGGTCGATGATCCGATACGCGGTGGCGAGGCCGATTCCGGACCCCGGAAAGTCGGCCGCCGAGTGCAGGCGCTGGAACGCACCGAACAGGCGATGCGCGAGGCGCATGTCGAAGCCCGCGCCGTTGTCGCGCACGTAGATCGCGCCGTCGCGCGCGCCGAACTCGATCCGCGCGACCGGCGTCTTCGCGGTGTACTTCCACGCGTTGCCGAGCAGGTTCTCGAGCGTGATGCGCAGGAGCTGGCGATCCGCGTGAGCGCGAACGTCGGGCTCGACGACGATCTCCACCTTGCGCTCCGGGTTCGCGCGCTGCAGCTCGCCGAGCACGCCCGCGGCGATCGCCGAGACATCGATCGTGTCGCGGTTGAGGTCGGCGCGCGTGACGCGCGACAGTCGCAGGAGGTCTTCGATCAGCTCGGCCATGCGCTGCGCACTCGAGCGGATGCGCCCGAGAAAATCGCGGGCCTCGGGCGGCAGCATGGTGCGGAAGTCCTCGACGAGCGCCCGCGAGAACCCGTCGATGCTGCGCAGCGGCGCGCGCAGGTCGTGAGAGACCGCGTAATTGAACGAGTCGAGCTCCTTGTTCTTGCGCTCGAGATCGTCGAGCAGCGCCGCCCGCGTGCGCGCCAGCGTCAGCGCGGCCTTCGTCGCAGCGCGGCGCGTGCGTGCGAGCTCGAGGTGCGTCGTGACGCGACTGACGAGCTCGCGCGCCGAGAACGGCTTGACGAGGTAATCGTCGGCGCCGGTCTCGAGGCCATCGACGATCGCCTCTTCGCCGGCGCGCGCCGAGACCAGCACGATGGGGATCGTGTTCGTCTTCGGGTCGGCGCGCAGCGCCTGGAGCAGCTCGACGCCGGTCATGCGCGGCATCATCACGTCGCTCAGCACGAGATCGGGCGGATCGGACAGCGCGTGGTCGAGCGCGGCGCGGCCATCTTCGACTGCGGTGACCCGCCAGCGTGGGGCGAGCAGCCGCACGAGGTACGCGCGCATGTCGGCATTGTCGTCCACGACGAGGACGCGCGCGCTGTCGACGGCCGACGGCGTGACCGCGAGCGCGAGCGGCTCGACCCGGCGCGTGGCCTCGACCAGGTACGATGCCGCATCGTGCGCGGCGGCCGGCGCCGAGATGACGATGCGATCGGCCGGCAGGTGCGCGCGGCCGCGCGGCAGCGTCACGACGAACGCGCTGCCGTGGTCGACCGCGCTCGTCGCGCGCACCGAGCCGCCGTGCAGCGCGACGAGATCGCGCACGAGCGCGAGCCCGATCCCCGAGCCTTCGAAGCTGCGGCCCCGGGCGCCGTCGATGCGATGAAATCTTTCGAAGATCTTCGGCAGATGCTCGGCGGCGATGCCGGTGCCGGTGTCGCGGACCGCGAGCTCGATGCGATCGACGTGCTCGCGCAGCTCGACGCGGATCTCGCCGTGGAACGTGAACTTGAACGCGTTCGAGATCAGATTCAGAACGATCTTCTCCCACTGCGTGCGATCGACGTAGATCGGCTCGGACACCGGGGGGCAGTCGACGACGAACGCGAGCCCGGCCGCCTCGACGACCGATCGAAACGAGCTCGCGATTCCCGACGTCACCGTCCCGAGCTCGACCGGCGCGAAGCGCGCGTCGAGCTTGCCGGCCTCGGCGCGCGAGAAGTCGAGCAAGGTGTTGACGAGCTCGAGCAGGCGCACCGCGTTTCGGCGCACGGTCTCGAGCGAGTCGCCGCCGAGCGTCTTGTCCGCGTTGCGCACCGCGTCCTCGATCGGCCCGAGGATCAGCGTGAGCGGCGTACGAAACTCGTGGCTGACGTTGCTGAAGAACGTGGTCTTCAGGCGATCGATTTCGGCCAGCTTCTCCGCGCGCTCGCGCTCGAGCTGATACGCGCGCGCGTTCGACAGCGCGGTCGCGACGTGGCTCGCGACGAGGCCGAAGAACCCCTGGTATTCGTCGTCGAACGCGCGCCGCGGGTTGATGCCGAGCACCAGCACGCCTGCGCGCTCGGCCGAGCCTGGCTGCGCGATCGGCAGCACGATCGCCTCGCTCGGCGCCACGCCCCACGGCGCGATCGGCAGGCCGGCGAACCTGCTCGCGAGCTCGCGCACGTGCTCGGTCCGGGCGGTCGCTGCGACGCGCGCGAGCGGCCAACCCGACGTCGCCGCGTCGTCGAGCGGTGTCGATTCCGGGCACGCAGGCGTGCCGGCCTCGAGCCCGGCCTGCGCGGCCAGCACGAGGCGAGCGTTGGACTCGTCGCGCAGGTAGATCGACGCGAACGGGATGTCCTGCGCGTTGCGCGCGAGGATCTCGGTGCAGCTGCGCGCGGCCTCGCTCGTCGAGCGAGCTTCGATCGTGAGCTCGCGCAGCGTCCGCATGCGGCGCGTCGCGAGCACGCGCGCGGTCGTCTCGGTGCACGCGTTGAAGATGCCGACCGGGCGGCCATCCTCGTCGCGAATCGGACTGTACGAGAACGTGAAGTACGACTCCTCGAGGTAGCCGCTGCGATTCATCAGCAGCTGGAGGTCCTCGGACCACGTCGCCTCGCCGGTCGCGATGACCCGATCCATCATCGGGCCGACGACGTCCCAGATCTCGGCCCAGCACTCGCGCCCCGACGCTCCGAGAAACTGCGGGTGCTTGCTCTCGCCCAGCATCGGGCGATAGCCGTCGTTGTAAAACATCCACCGCTCGGGTCCCCACCACACCACGATCGGATGGCGCGAGCCGAGGCAGATGCTGACGGCGGTGCGCAGGCTCTGCGGCCATCGCTCGACCGGCCCGAGCGGTGTCGCGGCCCAGTCCATCCCCCGGATCAAGCGCGCCATCTCCCCTTCACCAGGAAAGATCTGCGACGCGACCGACGGCATCACGCGGCGACTCTACAAGCGTTGCAAGTCGCTCGCTGTGGGTACGCGATTACCCGTGGGTAGCGACTCGCGCGACATCGAGGTAATAATGTGGATCGTGCGCGCGGTAGTCGTCGCGGTGGGCCTGGTGGCGTGCGGTCACCCCGCGACGAAGGTGGCGGCGGACGCAGCCGCGACCGTCGATGATGCCGCCACGGGCGACGCGCCGCCCGACGCGCTGCCGACCTGCGCGCCGTTCGGCGCGCCCGGCGTGTGCATCTCGACCGAGGCGTGCGCCGCGCTCGGCGATCACACGTCGTATCCCGGCTACTGCCCGGGCTCGGCCGACATTCAATGTTGCATCGTCACGCCGGCGGTCGCCGACAATCCGCCGCCGCCGACCGGCTGGGTGCTGATGCCACAGGCCGACGTCACGCCGGAGATGACGACGTGGGCGGTCATGATCCTGAACGATCCGGTGACGTATCCGATGTTCTCGACCACGACGATGCTGTTCGGGACGCTGAACGTGCTCGCGCGCGTCGAATGGCACCCTCCGGACTTCCAGAACAGCGCGGTCCACCGCGGCGTCACGCTATACATGCCCGCGAGCACGTGACTGCCTGAAAGCACCTCCGGGCGATCCGCACGCGCGATGTCGATCCGGTGCGGCGCGCATCGTCGCCCGGCTCGACGGTCGACCGATCAGCCGCCCTTGCCGCGACTGCGCTGCGCGGAGTAGTAGCGGCGCAGGAAGTCGTAGAGCACGAGCTCCTGCGCGCGCTGCGATGCGTGCAGCAAGCGATTCGCGTGCATGTGAGCGAGGCTCCACGCGAAGCCGGCGATCCGGGGCACGAGCTCGCCGGCCTCGTCGCGCCGGCGCAGCTCGACCGCGAGCTCGGCGATCGCCGTGTCGCGGCGCGCGAGCAGCTCGAAGCCCGGCTCGAGATCGTGACCGGCATCGGTTTCGGGTCGGCGCGCGAGCACCGGATCGAGCGCGCTGCGCTCCTTCGCGAAACGCTCGCCGATGCTCCCCCACAGCCGGCTGTCGGCGTTCATCTCGGCACCGAGCGAATCCCGGCCGTCGGTGACCACCTTCGTGCGCTGCTCGACGGTCAACCCGACCGCGTCGAGCAACGAGTCGATGCCGCGCAGCGCGAGACGCCAGCGCGCGTCGGCGCCGGAATCGCCCTCGAGCAGCTCGACGATGCCGAGCACGGCTTCGCTGTCGCGCCAGAACACTTGCTCGACGAGCTCGATGGCGCGGGCCCCGCCGTAGCGCTCGATCTCGCGCTCGTAGCTATCGAGCACGAGCTTGCGCGCGACCCCGTGCTCGATCATCGGCGCGAGCGCTCGCTCGAGCGCGGGCAGGACGACCGACAGCAGCCGCGCCGGCTCGCCGCGAAAGCGCACGCGCACGTGCGAATCGGGATCTTGATAACGAATGAAGAACCACTGGCCATCGTGGACATCGCGCACGACCGGTGCGATCGCGTCGCGCAGCACGTGATCGAGCGAGGACTCGCCGCAGTAGATCTTCGCGTACAACCATTCGCTGCCGGGCACGAACTGGCGCCGGATCGCGGGCACAGCAGGTGCGACCGGCGCGGCCGCCGCTGCGGGCGCCGGTTCGGGCGCGCGCGTGAACGTCAGCACCGCCTCGTTCGAGAACAGACCTTCGGGCCCGCGCACCGGCAGGCGATCGAGCGCGGGGAACGCTTCGACCAGGCGCACGCGCTTCATGCCGCTCAGCTCGTCGGCAAACGCGGCCGCGAGCATGGGGTTGTCGAGATCGATCGGCAGCTCGTTGTCGCCCGCCGCGATCACGATGAAGCGCGGCAAGCGGCGGGCGTCGCGTAACGCCGCCACGGCCTCGATCACCTTCGATCGCGCGGCGGGTGCCTTCGCCGCCTCGCGGACCACCTTCGTGATCGGATCGAGCTCCTTGGCGTCGAGCGTCCACGTCGCGCGGTCGAGCACGACGCGACCGACGCGCACGCGCGGCAGGAACGGGGCGTCGGCGAGCGGGCCCCAGGTCCAGTTCGCGGTGATGCCGTCCTGCACCGCGAGCGCGCACAAGAAGCGATACACGCACAGGCTGCGCAGCCGGAAGTTGTGCGCGGTCGTGAGCCGCGGGCGAACTTCGCGGCCGAGCCGGCGCGAGCGCACGACGATGCGATCGCCTGGTACCGACACGGTCAGATCGTCGAGCGTGATCTGGCGATCGCTCGGCGCACCGGAGGTGCCGAGAAACACGATCTCGTGGCCGCGCAACACCGGCCGGCACAGGATGTTGCCGATCCGGCCCTCGTTGAGGTGCACGATCTCGGCGAACACGGCATCGGGCGCGTGCGCCTCCTCGGCCGCGAGGTGCTCGCGCACGTGCTGCTCGATCGCGGGCGACGCGTGGCAGAACCGCCCGAGCAAGTTGGCGCCGCTCGGGCCCGACACGCCCTCGAGAAAGATCGTCGGTTCGCCGCGCGCGAGCTCGTCGGTGGTGCCGGCCAGGCGGATCAGCGCGGCGAACGCGTCCGGCAGCCGCGCCGGCCTCGGCGCTTTCATCGCGGTGAAGTCGCTGTCGTCCAGCACGATCTCGTCGGCACCGGCGGCGAGCGCCGCCCCGAGGCGCGACAGCAGATGCACGTGACGCGCGGCCCACGGCACGCGCGGCGTGCTCGGGGAAGCCGGAAACGCGACGCCCGCGAGCAACGGCGCACCTTCGGTGCCGGGGCCGCGCAACGTCTCGAAGCCGATGCCGGATTCCTCGTCGAGTACGTCGGCGAGCGGCATCTCGCGATCCTCCCAGCGCTCGCGAAACGCGCGCCGGAAGTCGGCGAGCGACTCGGCCTCCGCGACGAACGTCTGCGCGAGCTGGCCGATCACGCGCGACAGATCGCCCGCCACGCGGCGACCGATCGCGATCGTACCCGGCTTGACGAGATCGACCTGAAACAACTTCGACAGCTCGATCTTCGCGGGCAGCTCGTTCAGGCCGTCGGCGATCGCGCGATAGCGCTCCGGTGCGTTGCCGACGCCGGCCGCATCGAGCTCGCCGATCGCGCGACGCGCACCGTCGAGCGCCGCGGCTTCGCGATCGAAGCTCGCCGCGCGCAGCTGCACGAGCATGCCGTCGATCGGCTCGGGCCCGGTGACGTGGATGCCGAGCTCGGGCACGAGCAGTTGCGCCTCGACGAGCTCGTCGACGTACGCGCGCGCTTCTTCGAGCGTGACGTCGTCGGCGACGAGCGCCTCGGCGAGCTCGCCGGCGAGCGCGCCGGACTTCGCCCGCTCGAGCGTCGCCTCGAGGTACGGCGTGCGCTCGGCCGCGACGAGCTCGTACCGGCGGTCCTTGTTCACGACCCGCGTCGCGGCGAACCGCACGCGCCCGGCGATCGAATACAGCGACGAATTCGGGCGCAGCCGCATGCGATCCTTCGCCGGCGAGCGCGCGAGCTCGTCGGCGAGCACGTACAGGTAGTCGTTGTCGAGGCGCGTGCGGCGGCGGTAGTCGGCGCGCGGCGCCAGCTCGAGCGCGGTCGCGCGGCCGAGCTCGCCGGCCGACACGCCCGCAAACAACCCGAACGGTGTCGCGCGGTACGCCATGCGCGCGATGTACTTCACGAGCGACTGCTCGGCGCGCTGGCCGGCGGGCGACAGCGGATTCGCGCGCCACGTCGCGAGCGTCTCGTGCAGCGCCGGCGACGCGACGAACAACGCCTCGTCGACCGCGCGATCGGCGACGAGCGCGGCGAGAAATGCACGCGGATCGGCCGCGCTCGCCCAGTCGGCGAGCATCGTCGCGGGCAACAGCGGCGTGCGCACCACGACGCGATCGTCCGCGCGCCAGCTCGGCGCCCGTGGCGAAGTCATCGTCACGGATGTTACCGCGACGAGCCGCCGCTACGCGCGCATCGCCGCCAGCATCTGCGGCGCCCATGGCGGGCCCGGCAGCGTGCGAACCTCGCGCAGCCCGGCCTCGCGCAGCATCATCTCCGCCGCCGCGGTCGTCAGCGCCGGACCACCCCAGACGTCGACGACGAGCTCGTTGATCGCGCGCTGCTTCGCGTCGCCGCCGCCCGACGCGCCCATCAACACCCAGCCGCCGGGCTCGAGCGCCGCGGCGACGCGCGCGATCGCCGCCGGCAGCTGGTCGGCCGCGATGAAGAACGCCGGCAGCCACGCGCATGCGAACGCGCCTTCGTCGCGTAGCTCCTCGGCGCGCTGCTGGCGCAGCTCGATCCGTTCGGCCAGTCCGGCGCGCGTGACGTTCGCGCGCGCGAGCTCGAGCGGCACTCCGAACGGATCGATCCCGACGACCGCGAGCTGCGGGAACGCGCGGCACGCGCTGATCGCGAGCGCGCCGACACCGGTGCCGACGTCGAGCAGCTTCGCGCCGGGGCGCTCGAGCCGGCTCGCGAGATCGCCGAGCATCGGCGCGAGCATCATCTTCACCATCGCCGGGATCACGCTCGACGCCTCGCCCTGCGACTGCAGCACGCGCGGATCGGTGTGCTCCCACGTCGTGCTCGCCGCGCTCGCGCTCGCCGAGTCGAGAAACGCGACCGCCTGCATGAGGTGCGTGCGGATGTCGCCGGTCACGGTCGCGCGCATCGGCCCGCACAGCACCGGCTTCACGCCGTCGGCGAGGCGATAGCGTGGACCGTCGGCGATCACCACGCCGTACGTCGCGGCGACCGCGAGCACCTTGGCGATGCGGCGCGTGGACAGCGCCGGGCAGCGCGCGGCCAGCTCGTCGATCGTCCGCGGCTCGGTCAGCTGGTCGGCGAGACCAGCATCGAGGAGCGCGCCGAGCGCGGCGAGCACCCACGCGGCCGACGTGAGCTCGAACATCACGGCTCGTAGATCTTGGGGATTCGTGATCATGGTGTTCTCTCTCTCTCGTTCAGCGGGTGGGCTCGGCGACGTCGCGACCGACGAGCATGGACAGGAACTTGTTCGAGGCGCCATTCCAGAATCCGGCCTCGCCGGCGAACGAGGCAGGGTTACGGAACGTGCCGAGCGCGAGGTCCCACACCGTCAAGTTGCCATAGTTGTAAGCGTGGACGCCGCGCGCGTGGTGGATCGAGTGTGCCTCCGGACGCTGGATGATGTACCCGAGCCAGCGCGGTGTGCGGATGTTGAGGTGCGAGAACATCCCGGTCACCGCGCCGAACAGGCCCGCGAGCGCCGCAGCGGCCGGGGAGAGACCGAGCATCACGGCGATGAAGGACGTGATCACGGCGAACATCACGAGCTCGAACGGATGGAAGATCGCCGAGCCCGCGACATCGACGCGCTCGGCCGCGTGATGCATCTGGTGCGTCCACCGCCACAGCCACCGCCAGTTGTGCTGCACGCGGTGCACGACATAGCTGACGAGATCGGTGACCACGATCCCGATCAGCCCGGCGACCGCGGTCGGCAAGCCGTCGAGATGAAGCGGCGCGTACGGCGCGAGCGCGCTGGCGACGAGCGCCGCGGGGAGGCTCGAGATCGCGGCGGTCGCGACGAAGAACGCGATCCCCCTGACGAGCCAGAACCGGATCTTCGGCTGCTCGCGCGCGGGAAACAGCCGCTCGAGCACGAGTAGCAAGACGAACGTGATCGGGATGAGGAGGGTGAAGATGGCTTCCATGCCTGGAAGGCGTGACCGCCGCCGTGACGAATCGTGACTTTCCGCCGGAACGTCGCGACTACGGCCGAAAACAGCAGTAAGTCCCGGTGCGTAGCGAACGGTCGAGAAAACCACCGAGCTCGCCATCGGCCTCCGCGACGCGCGCGATCGTCTCCTTGAGCCGCTTCTGGATGTTGATGCGCGCGCGCTCGGTGGTCGAGGCCGAGGCCCGCGACTTGCCGCCGAGCCCGGTCGCCCGCGCGAGCTCGCGCACCAGCGCCGCCCGCTCGCGCTCGATCGCGGCACCGCGGCGCGCGTCACCGCGGCTCTCGGCATCGGCGAGCGCATCGGCGAGCTCGTCGAGGCGGCGGCGGTAAGCCTTGCGCGCGCGCTCGTCGAGCACCTCGCCCGCGGTGCTCTCGGGTGCGCTCGCCGCGTCGTCGCTCGCGAGTGCCAGCACGTGGATCTCCTCGTTCGGCCGCTCGACGAGGCGTGCGAGCAGCTGCACGCCGCGCGAGTCCTTGATCGTCACCTCGACGGCGCCGCGCGCGATCCGCCACCCCGCGCCCACGCGCTCGACGCGCAGCGCCGGCTCGTCCACGCGCGCGACGGTTCCGGCGATCCCCGACATCCCGAGCGCAGCCGCGACGCGTGCCGACTCGGCGGCGAGCTCGCGGCTCTCGGCGTCACGCCCGGCAGCTGCGAGCAGCTTCGCCAGCTCGGCGGCGATCTGCGCGACCCACGGTGCGTGAGCGCGCTCGCGCGCACCGGCGAGCGCTTCGCGCAGCGCGGCTTCCGCGACGTCGTGCTCGCCGAGCGATGCCGCGACCAAGCCGCGTACGCGCGCCGCCGGCCCGTCGTACGAGTACGAGATCGGGCCGCCGCTGATCTGAGACGGCTCGAAGCGCACGAGCAGCTCTCGCGCGAGCCGGCGTTGCGCGTCGTCGCCGACCGCAGCCACGAGCTCGGCAGCATAGACGAGGATCGGCTCGTAGTTCGCGACCGGCGCGGTCGCGAGCGCCGCGAGCGGCACGCGCGCTGCCACGATCGCGAGCTGCATGCGCGCGCCGTCGAGATCGCCGAGGCGAGCCATGCACAGGCCCCGCACGAGCGCGGTCGCGGCGGCCGCATTGACCATGCCCTGGAGCGCGCTGTCGAGCGTGGCCAGCCCGGCGCGCACGTCGTCGTCGCGGCGGAAGACGAGCGCGCGCATCACGCGGTGCAGCGGCAGCGACAGCGCGAGCGCCGGCTCGTCGACGAGTGACGCGAGCTGCTCGACCTCGGTGACGTAACGATCCGAGACGTCGTAATGGCCGGCGGCGGTCGCAGCGAGCGACGCGAGGAGCAGCGCGCGCCAGCGATCGCGCGGGTGACCGAGCTCGTCGGCAGCGACCAGCATGCGTGCGACCTCGCGCTCGAACGCTGCGAAGTCACCGATCTCGAGCCGGGAGAACGCGAGCCACTGGCCGGCGACGAGCGCCTTGCGCAGATCCGCAGCGTCGCTCGCACGCGCGAGCAGCTCCTCGGCCCACGCGACGCGGTCGGTCGCGCTCGCGTCGGCGATGCCCCACCCGGCGAGCTCGAGCACGTCCATGACGAGCGCGGGATCGCCGAGCGCGTGCGCGCGATCGAGTGCTTCGCGCGCCATCGCCCGCGGCACGGCGGGATCCGGAGCGGGCTGCAGCGCGGTCGCGAGCCGGGCGAGCACGCGACATGCGAGCGGCGGCGCACGATCACCGAGTGTCGCGCGCGCTTCCTCGAGGAGCGCGACCTGCGCGCGATCGATCACGCCGGGGCGAACGTCGGCGAGATGCAGCAGCGCCGCGCGCGCGAGCAGCTCTGGATCGGCGAGCGCGCGCGCGTCGGCGACGACGGCGTCGCACAGCCGCCGGCTGGCGTCCGCGCGGCCGGCCGCACGTGCGATGCGCGCGACGTGGAGCTTCGTCGCCGGATCGGCCGCCGGCAGCTGGCCCGCGGCACGCGCTGCATCGACGCGCGCGTACAGGTCGTACGCGCGATCGAACGCGCCTTCACGCTCGAGATACGCGGACGCGCGCGCGACGAGCGCGGCGGTGTCCGCGCTGCGTTCGCCGCGGGCAGCCGCGAGGGCGTGCCGCGCGCGCTCGACGAGGATCTCCGAGGTATCGCCGAGCGCGGCGAGCGCGGCCTCGGCGCGCCCGTGCAGCTCGGCGCGCGTACCGGCCGCGAGCGCGTCGCCGATCGCGTCGCGCACGAGCACGTGGCTGAACGCGAACCGGCCTGGCTCGAGCTCCTTCAAGATGCCCGCGCGCAGCGCCGGCAACAGCGCGTCGATCACGCGCGCCGGCAGCGTGCTCGTCATCCGCGCGACCGTCGCGGCTGCGAATTCGCGCCCGAGGATCGCCCCGGCCGCCAGCATCTCTCGCGCGCTATCGGGCAACAGCGAGACCCGCTCGCTCACGATCTGGCGCACGGTCGGCGGCAGCGAGCCGAGCATGCCTTCGACGCCGCCGGCCGCGCGAAACGCGCGCGCGCACTCGACGACGAACAGCGGGTTGCCGCCGGTGAGCTCGACCAGCTTCGCGAGTGCGTCGGCCGTGACCGGGCGGCCGAGCGTGTCGGCAACGACGGCCGCGACCTCGCGCTCGGCGAGCGGCTCGAGCCGCAGCTCGAGCCCGTCGCGCGCCATTCGCGCGAGGCGCTGCAGCATGCGATCGGTGAGGCGTGGATCGCGATCGCGCGCGGTCGCGACGATCAGCACGCGCATCGCGCGCAGCGGCTGAGCGAGAAACGTCAGCAGATCGAGTGTGCCGAGATCGGCCGCGTGCAGATCCTCGACGATCCACACGACGGGCGCGGCCGCACGCGCGAGCGCGGCGAGCACTTGCTCCCACAGCTGGAACGGATCACCGCCGGCGTCGACGCCGAGCGCGCGCAAGCACGGCGCGACCGGAAAATACGGCGGCGCTTCGGCAAACTCCCACGCGCGGCCCCACGCCACCGCCGCGCCGCTCGCTTCGGCCTCGGCCGCGAGCGCGGTCGCCAGCGTCGTCTTGCCGATCCCCGCCTCGCCGACGATCACGGCAAGCTGACCGCGACCACCGCGCGCGCTCGCCAGCGCGCTGCGCAGTCGCGCGAGCTCGCCGTCGCGGCCCTCGATCATCGTCCCATTCTAGGCGAGATCGAACACGAGCACCTCGCCGTCGGCGACGCCTTCGACGGTGACCCGATCGACGCCTTCGATCGCGATGCCGTCGCCCTCGCCGAGCTCCTGATCGTTCACGCGCACCTTGCCGCGCGCGACGTGCACCCACGCGCCGCGCCCCTTCGCGAGCGCGAGCTCGGCGTTCTGGCCTTCGCCCAGGATCCCCGCGTAGACGAGCGCGTCCGAGTTGATCGACAGGCTGCCGTCGTGGCCGTCGGGCGACGCGACGAGCACGAGCTTTCCACGCTTGTCGGTGTCGGAGAACGTCTTCTGCGCGTAGCTGGGCGCGATGCTGCGCTTCGCCGGCAACAGCCAGATCTGCAGGAAATGCACCTCGTCGCGCGGCGAGGCGTTGAACTCGGAATGCAGCACGCCGGTGCCCGCGCTCATGCGCTGCACGTCTCCCGGTTTGATCACCGCGCCGGTGCCCATCGAGTCCTTGTGCGCGAGCGCGCCGTCGAGCACGTACGAGATGATCTCCATATCGCGATGCGGGTGCGCGCCGAATCCCTGCCCGCCCTGCACGCGGTCGTCGTTGATGACGCGGAGCCCGCGAAAGCCCATGTGGTTCTCGTCGTAGTAGTCCGCGAACGAGAACGTATGGTGGGAATTCAGCCAGCCGTGATCGGCGTGGCCGCGATCCGCTGCCTTGCGAATGGTCATCATCGTGCCTCCGAAGGCCCGAAGATGCTGATCCCGGGCCGTCCGCGCAAGCTAGCCGGTGCGCTAGCCGCCAGGTGATGGCGCCGGTTCCGGCCGATCTGCGTGGCACGGCAGATGCTCTGCGGTCGATCATGCCTACTCGCACAATTGCCGACGACCAGGAAGCTCCGCACGTCATGATGCCCTACCACTGGCGGTGGTGGACCGTTGTATTGCGCGGTCTGGTCGCGATCGCGTTCGGCATTTTTGCGCTGTTCGCGCCGACCAAAGCGTACTTCTCGCTCGTCGTCTTGTTCGGCGTGTTCGCCGTGATCGACGGCGTGCTCGCGTTCGGCCTCGGCATCAAGGAGCGCGCCTATCACCCGGGTGCGATGATCGCGCGCGGCGCAGTCTCGCTCGCAGCCGGCCTCATCACGCTGTTCTGGCCGAACATCACGGCCACCGCGCTGCTGATCCTGATCGCGTCGTGGGCGATCGTCGCCGGTGTCATCGATATCGTGATGGCGGTGCGCTTGCGCTCGGTGATCCAGCACGAATGGCTGCTCGGTCTCGAAGGCGCGCTGTCGGTCGCGTTCGGCGTGCTGCTGTTCCTCGCGCCGCTCGCCGGTGCAGTCGTGCTCGGCCTGTGGGTCGGTGCGTACGCGCTCATCTTCGGCGGCATGCTCGTCGAAGCCGGCCTGCGGCTACGTTCCTACACGCATACGGTGCACGAGATCGAAGGCACGGTCGCGCACGCGCACTAGCGCGCGCTGGCGCGATCCTGCCGGCGAGCGCGGACTCGCGAGCGGGAGCGCGTGATGGCTCTTCCGGTACGGCGCGTGCACGATCACGACGCCGACCGGATGAGAGGTCTCCTCAAGATCGCGTTCAAGTTGCTCGTCAACGATCGCGGCAAGTTCTTCGCGCTGTTGATCGGCATCACGTTCGCGGTGTTCTTGATGGTCATGATGACCTCGGTGTTCGCCGGCATCCTGAGGAAGTCGTCGTCGACCGTCACCAACACCGGCGCGAAGATGTGGGTGATGGATCGCTCGGTCAACAACGTGCTGAGCAGCATTCCGATGCCCGACTACGTGCTCGACGGCGTGCGCAGCATCCCGGGCGTGAAGTACGCGGTGCCGCTGTACTCCGGCGCAGGCCTGGTGCGGCTCGCGAACGGCGAGTACCAGCCGGCCACGATCGTGGGGCTCGACGACACCAGCCTGCTCGGTCGCCCGAACATGATCGCGGGCAACGTCGAGGACGTGTACGCCGACGACAGCGTCATCGCCGTCGTCGACAGCGAGTATCCGAAGCTGCACGCGCCCCAGGTCGGCACGACGTTCGAGATCAACGACCGGCGTGCGGTCGTCGTCGGGCTCGCCGAGGTGCCCGAGAGCGGCTTGTTCGGCCTGCCCACGCTGTACACGACGTACAACCGCGCGACCGAGTACGTGCCGTCGGGTCGGTACACGATCTCGTACGTGCTCGTCGAGCCCGACAGCCCGGCGGCGATCCCGTCGATCGAGGCCGCGGTGTACGCGCTCGGTTATGTCGCGCGCACCGACGAGCAGTTCCGCGAGCTGATCGCGGATTACTACAAGTTCCACACCGGTCTCGGCACGAACATCTTGCTGATGACCGCGATCAGCTTCCTCGTCGGACTCTCGATCTCGGGGCAGACGTTCTACGCGTTCGTGCTCGAGAACCTCGAGCGGTTCGGCGCGCTCAAGGCGATCGGCGCGAAAGGCCGCGAGCTCGTCTACATGATCCTGTTCATGGTCGGCGTGACGTCGCTGGCCGGCTACGGGCTCGGCATCGGGCTGTGCACGCTGATGATCACGCTCGCGAAGTGGCGGATCGCCGAGTACGCGTCCGTCGTCACGTACGGCAACCTCGCGCTCGCGTTCGGCATGGTGCTCGTGATCGCGGCGGTGTCGAGCTACATCGGCATCCGCCGCGTGTTGCGCATCGAACCGTTCGACATCTTCAGGTCGTGACATGACAGAACCCGCGATCCACGCGACGGCGCTCACCAAGTGGTTCGGCGAAGGCGAGACCAGGACCGTCGCGGTGCACGACGTCACGTTCGACGCGATGTTCGGCGAGCTGCTGTTCCTCGTCGGTCCATCGGGCAGCGGCAAGACCACGTTACTCAGCATGATCTCGGGCGTGCTGCGCCCGAACAGCGGCGCGGTCGTGGTCGAAGGGCGCGACGTGTGGGGCCTCAGCGACGACGAGCTCGCCGATTTCCGGCTCCACACCGTCGGCTTCGTGTTCCAGGACTACCACCTGTTCCCGCGGCTCTCGACGGCCGAGAACGTCGCGATCCCGATGATCCTGCAACACGTGCCGTGGCACGACGCGCTCGAGCGCGCGAAGGGCGAGCTCGAGATCGTCGGGCTGGCCGCGCGCGCCGAGCTCTCACCGGGCAAGCTCAGCGGCGGCGAGCAGCAGCGCGTCGCGATCGCCCGCGCGATGGTGAGCCGCCCCGACATCTTGATCTTCGACGAGCCGACCGCATCGCTGGACGGCGACACCGGCAAGCGGATCATGGGCTTCGTCAAGACCGAGATCCTCAACGCCAAGCGCTGCATCCTCACCGTCACGCACGACGAGCGCATCTTCGAGTACGCCGATCGGATCATGCGCATGGAGGACGGCAAGATCGTCGGCACCGAGCCCGGAGCGGGCCATGCGTAACAAGATCCTGTTCGGGCTCGTCGCGGTCGGGCTGCTCGGCGGTTTTCTCAGCGCCTACGTGTCGAGCGCGGTGCCGAAGGCGCCGCCACCGGTGTTCAGCCCCGCGCCCGATCCGTTCTTCAACGGCGTGTACGCGAACGGCATCGTCGAGAGCTACCAGGGCCACGGCAACAACACGAACATCTACCCGTACGTCGCGGGGCCGGTCACGAAGATCTACGCGCACGAAGGCGAACAGATCGCCGAAGGCGCGCCGCTGCTCGAGATCGACGACTCGGTCCAGCGCGCGACGACCGAGCAGCTGCACGCACAAGCCGAGGCCGCACGCGCGCAGCTCGCGGAGCTGCACGCCGAGCCGCGCAAGGAGAACCTCGCGGTGTACGCCGCCCAGGTCGAGCTCGCCGACGCGAACCTCGCGACGTCGAAGTCGGATTACGAGAAGCAGGCTGCGTCGTATCGGATCGATCCGCGATCGGTGAGCAAGCAGGCGCTCGACAGCGCGGCGAATGCGGTCAAGGCCGCGGCCGCGAGTCTCGACGTCGCGAAGCGTCAGTACGAGCTGACGAAGGCCGGCGCGTGGAGCTACGACATCCAGAATCAGCAAGCGCAGGTCGAATCACTCGAGCAGGCGTATCGCTCGTCGCAGGCGCTGCTCGATCGCTACACCGTGCGCGCGCCGCGCAGCGGCGTCGTGCTGCAGATCCAGACCGCGGTCGGCAGCTACGCGTCGCCGACCGGTGTCTACGACCCGTACACGCAGCAGCAGGATCCGATCGTCGTGATGGGCGACGCGCCCGGCATGCTCGCCGTGCGCTGCTACATCGACGAGATCCTGATCCCGCGGTTTCCGGATCCGTCGCGGCTGGTCGCGAAGATGTTCGTGCGCGGGACGAACATCAGCATTCCCCTCGAGTTCGTGCGCGTGCAGCCGTACGTGTCGCCGAAGATCGAGCTGTCGAACGAGCGCACCGAGAAGGTCGATCTGCGCGTGCTGCCCGTCGTCTTCCGTTTCACACCGCCGGCGGGCACCGCGATCTATCCCGGCCAGCTCGTCGACGTCTACGTCGCCGATCGCGCGACCGCGGTCACCCTCCCGCCGGGAGTCAAGCCGACCCGATGACCGCGCGCTGGCTCCCGCTGCTCGCCGCCGCATGCGCGGTCGGTCCCGATTTCACGCGGCCGGCGCCGCCGCCCGTCGATCGCTACACGACCGGCGGCGTGCGCGGCACGATCGCAGCCGACGGCGTCGCGCAGGTCGTCCGGCCCGGCGGCGAGCTCGCCGCGGACTGGTGGCAACTGTTTCACTCGCCGACCCTCGACGTGATCGTCCGCGACGCGCTCGCGCACAACGCGAGCCTCGAGGCCGCACGCGCGAGCCTGCGCCGCAGCCGCTACAGCCTCGCGGCCGGCTACGGCGTGTTCTATCCGCAACTCGACGCGACCGGCGGCGTGACGCGCCAGCGCTTCTCGCCCGCGCAGTTCGGCTCGCCGATGGCGCCGTCCGAGTTCAACCTCTACACGCTCGAAGGCAAGGTCGGCTACACGGTCGACGTGTTCGGCAGCCAGCGCCGTACGGTCGAGGGGCTGCGCGCGCAGGTCGACGTGCAGTGCTACACGCTCGCGGCCGCGCACCTGTCCGTCACCGGCAACGTCGTCAACACGGCGATCGCGCACGCGGGTTATCGCGCCGAGATCCAGGCGACCGAGGAGCTGATCGCCGCGATCCGCACGCAGGTCGAGCTCGCGGAGACGCAGGCGCGCGCCGGCACCGCGCCGTACTCGAACGCGCTGTCGTTTCGCGGCCAGCTCGCGAGCACGGCGGCGACGCTGCCACCGCTGCGCGATCGGCTCGCCCAGGCCGACAACTTGCTGGCGACGCTCGTCGGTGCAGCACCGGCGGCGCGCCGGCCGCTCGAGCTCGAGCTTGCCCAGCTCGCGCTACCGCGCGATCTGCCGGTCAGCCTGCCGTCGGAGCTCGCCCATCAGCGCCCCGACATCCTCGTCGCCGAGGCGACGCTCCACGTCAGCAGCGCGAACGTCGGCGTCGCGACCGCGGCCATGTTCCCGCAGTTCACGCTGAGCGGCGCGGTCGGCGTCACGAACACGACACCCGGCGCGCTGTTCGATCCCGCGAGCTGGATCTGGAACCTCGGCGCCGGCTTCACCGCGCCGCTATTTCACGGCGGCACGCTGAACAACCAGCGCAAGGCGGCGATCGCCGCGTACGAGCAGTCGCTCGCGAGCTACACGCAGACCGTGCTCGCGGCGCTATCCGACGTGGCGAACTCGCTGCAGGCGCTCGCACTGGACGCCGAAACCGTCGACGAGCAGAGCCACGCGGTCGAAGCGTGGGCGCAGGCCAAGAAGCTGATCGATGCGAACTACGCCTCGGGGCTGAGCGACTACCTTGCCGTGCTCACGACCGAGAACAGCTACCTGCAAGCGAAGCTCGGCTACATCCAGGCCCAGACTCAGCGCCTGCAGGACACGGTCGCGCTGTTCGTCGCGCTCGGCGGCGGCTGGTGGTCAGTGCGGCACGCGGTTTGTACCCGAGAGTTTCCATGATCGGCACGCTCGCCCCGAGTCAGATCGAACAGGTTCTGCACGAGCAGGTCATCGGCCGCATCGGCTGCCATGCACGTGGCCGCACCTACGTCGTGCCGCTCACCTACGTCTACGACGGTCGAGCGATCTACGGCCACACCGGAGCCGGCCTCAAGGTCGACATGATGCGCGCCAATCCCGACGTCTGCTTCGAGGTCGAGGACCTGCGCTACTTGCCGAAGTGGTCGAGCGTGATCGTGTACGGGACGTACGAGGAGCTCGCGGACGACGCGGCTGCGGCCGCGGTCGATCAACTGATCGCGCGCCTCGGCGCCACGCCACCGGCGCGCGCCGCGATGCCGTGGCAGGGCGCGGGCATGTACGCTCCGAACACGCACGAAGCGCGCCCCGAGATCGTGTTCCGGATCGCGATCACGGAGAAGACGGGGCGGTTCGACCGCTAGCGTGGCGCGTCGCCATCCGATTGGCGAGCCCGCGCGCGATCGAGTACGGCAGCCACACGATCAGCGCGGCGACGAGCACCGCGGCGAGCGGCCGCACGTAGCCGAGCGTGTAGTGCTGGAGCACCGCATCGACCACGAGTGCGATGCAGAACGGCACGATGATGTCGGACAGCGCGAATCGGACGTGATGATCGGAGTGCACCACCCGCACCCCGAACGGCGCTCGTCGTTCGCGCGCATCCGCGATCCCGAGACGCACCCCCAGCGCGATCGCGACGAGCGGCTGGATGATCAGGCGGAGCTCGCCCTTGCCGCCGAGCACGTGCGCGATCCCGGCAAAAAAGCCCATGCGATCCATGACGGGGCGGAGTTGCGACTCGCGTGCCGTTTTTGCTGCCTCACTTCCGTCACGACGAGCGAATCACGCACTACGGAACGAGCGTCATGCGGTGAGTGCCACGCCTACATGCGGTCTGCAACTTGCTGTGGTGGCGCGCTGCTCTCGACCAACCAAGGAGAACATCGATGCAGACCGAGAACGAAGACAGGCAGCGACTGCAGTCCGCACTTCAGGCCGCGTTTCGCGCGTACCAGGCGCAGGGCGGCGCGATGCCGAGCCAGGACTACGGACAGGGACCGCTCAGCGAAGGCGTCGTCGCCAACGTGAAGGGTCGCGTGAAGGATGCGTTGCGCGGCGCGGTCGCGCAACGCGTGCACGACAAGCTCGGCGAGCTCGCTCGCGAGCGCGTGCGCGAGGCGGTGCGCGATCGGCTCGCGACCGAGCTGCGCAACGCGATGCTCGAGGCGCAGAGCGAGCGCGGGTTCGACTTCTCGCGCATCGAGCGCAGGTTGGGCGAGCGGCTCTCGGACGCGATCTCGGAGCGACTGTCGGAAGGCGTGCGCGAACGCGTGGCCGATGCGCTGCGCGAGCGGATGGCAGACGCGATCCGCGACGCGACCGGCGGCACGCCGCTCGCGGCCGACGCCGAAGCGATCGGCTCGCGCATCCGCGAAGCGATCGAGCCCGAGCTCGTCGAGCGGCTGCGGACGGCCGTGCGCGAGCGCGTCCGCGAGGTCGCGCGCGAGCGCATCGGGCAGGCCGTGCGCGAGCGCCTCGGCGAGGCGTTCCACGCCGCGATGGACGAACAGCGCGACGGCGGCGGCGATCCCGAGCGCATGATCGGCGTGATGCGCGAGCGCCTCGCCGATGCCGTCGAGCATCGCGTCGCCGACGCGTTGAAGGAGCGGCTGCGCGAGACCGTGCGCGATCGCATCGAGGATGTCGCACGCGAACGCCTCGCCGAGGTGCTGCGCAGCGCGATCGGGAATCGCATGCAGCAAGCCTGGTCCGGATTCGGCGGCCGCGGCACGAGCTCGCAGTACACCGGATTCGGGATCGGCGCGGTCGGCGAGAACATGCCGTCCGTCGAGACGATCCGCGATCAGGTCCATGAGGCGATCCGCGACCGCCTCGGCGAGGCGATCCGCGAGCGGCTCGCCGGGGCCGTGCGCCAGAACGTCGAGGACGTCCTGCGCGAGCGGCTGACCGCGGCGATCCAGACCGCGCTGGTCGAGCAGAAGCTGCTCGGCCGGTTCGACGCCGACCTGTTCGCCGATTCGGTCCGCGCCCGCATCGCGCGCGCATTGCGGGAGCGCATGGTCGACGCGGTTCGCGAGCGCATGCACGAAGTGCATCGCGAGCGGCTGCACGAGGTCATTCGCTCGGCGATCGCGAGCCGGCCGACGGAGTTCACCGGCTTCGGCACGGGCATGCACTGAGGCCTGTGAGACCCAGGCGCTCGACCGCCCGGGCTACGTAGCTCGCTATCAACGCGAATCCGCGTAGCCCGGGCCGCGCACGTACGGTCGGGCACCATCGCGGCGGCGGCGCACGGCACGTGCCGTAACACCTGCGAATTTCGCCGTGTTGGCGCGAGGCGTGGCCATTGCACGAGGAGCGCGGCGAAGGTCCGCGAGGCGAATCGATGACGTTGCGCAGAGCGCTGGTTTCCGCAGGAATCGTCCTCGCGATCACCAGCCTGATCGCGTGCATCGCGCTCATGATGTTCACGACGTGGCTACGCGAGACCACCGACGAAGTGATCCATGTCGGCGAGCTGTCGTCGGCGACCAGCGACCTCGCGAATCAGGCGATGGCGTTACCGTTCCAATCGTCCGCGCAGGGGCATGCACTCGGCGTCGCCGAGGGTCGCGCCTTGCTCTCGCGCGCCGAGATCGAGGCCCGCAATGACTCCGAGCGCGAACCGTTCGAGCAGCTCTCGACCGCGCTCGAGCACCTGTGGCAAGCGCCCGCGGGCACGCTGCCGTCCGCGGACCTGATCCTCGCGCTCCATCTCGCGCGGCAATCGTTCGCGCGGCGAGCCCATGCCGCGCAGGTTCGCGCGCGTGCGCTCGACAACACCGCCGACCTGCTCGGCATGATGCTCGCGGCGCTGCTCGGCGCCGGCATCCTGTTCGCGATCTGGTGGGTGCGCTACTTCGTGTCCAAGCCGCTCGGTTCGCTGGCCGCGAGCGTCGATCAATTCGCGCACGGCGAGCTCAGCGCGCGCGCATCCGAGAGCGGCACGAGCGAGCTCCGCCAGCTCGCTCGCACGCACAACCAGATGGCCGACGCGGTCGCGAGCACGCGGCTCGATCAGCTGCAGTACGTGGCCACCGTCGTCCACGACCTGCGCAGCCCGATCGCCGCGCTCCAGCTCGTGACCGGCTATGTCGTGCCGGGCAAGCCTCTGCCTCCGGAGCCACGGCTGCGCGAGCTGTTCGCGGTGATCTCGCGCCAGCTGCGTCGCATGAGCGCGATCGTCGGCGACGTGCTCGGCGCGGTGCAAGCCGATTCCGGCGCGATCGTGCTTCGCCTCGAGCGCTGCGACGCCGAACGTCTCGCGCACGAGTGCATCGAGATCTTCGAGACGATGGCACCCGGTTATCGCTTCGAGCTCGACGTGAAAGGGACCACCGACCTGCGCGCCGATCCGCGGCGCTTCGAGCAGGTGCTCAACAATCTATTGTCCAACGCGGTGAAGTATTCGCCCTCGGGCAGCCGCGTGAAGATCGCGATCGCGGGCGAGGATGACTCGCTCGTGATCTCGGTCACCGACGAGGGTCCGGGCATCCCGCCCGACTTGCGTGATCAGCTGTTCCGTCCGTTCTCGCGCGGCAAGACCGGCCACGAGGAAATACCGGGCGTCGGACTCGGCCTGTACGTATCGCGGCGCATCGTCGAAGCCCATGGCGGGACGATCGACGTGCACTCGGTGCTCGGCGAAGGCTCGACGTTCACCTTGAAGCTGCCGCGCGGCGTGGAGCCGGCGTGAGGTGTCGATGGCTACGATCCTGCTGATCGATGACGACGAAGATCTGCGCGGGCTGACCGCCGACTTGCTCGAGCTGCACGGCCACGAGGTCCGGACCTGCTCGAACGGAGTCGAAGGTCTGCACGCGCTCGACGAAGCGTTTCCGCAGCTCGTCATCACCGACGTCGAGATGCCGGCGCTCGACGGGCCTGCGATGGTGCAGCGCATGTTCGTCGACAACATCGGGCGCGAAAACATCCCGGTCGTGATCGTGAGTGGCGCCGAGGGCGTCTCGAAGATCGCCGCCGCG
>DATJXL010000337.1:0-8509 GCA_035500135.1 Kofleriaceae bacterium | reverse complement strand
CAGGACTGCAGCGCGGTCATGCCGGGGTTGTTGGTCGCGTCCCAGCCTTTCGGGTGCTGACCGCTGGCCGTGAGGCCCGATGCGGCGAGCTTGAACGGCGTGGTGTTGACGATCACCTTGTTCGGCGTGACCGTGGTGTCGATCGTGAAGAACGTCGACATCACCGCGCGCGTCGTCGTGATCTCGCTGAACATGTAGCCGTCTTGCGGCGTCGCGATCATGTTGGCGGTCGCGTTGACGTGGCACTGCTTGCAGTAGCCCTCGTTGGTCTCGACGTTCTGCGCCCAGTTCGTCGACATCTGCGCGGTGTCGAAGTCGGTCAACTTGAGGCAGCCCGAGAACTGCGCCATGTAATCGACCGGGGCGTCGCTGCCGCTGCCGCTCGCGTCGCGCCAGGCCAGCTCGAGCGCCAACCAGTTCGTGACCGCGGTGACCTCGTCCGAGCTGTAGCTCGCGAAGTGGCTACCTTGCGGGGTCGTCAGGATCGGCGCCGACGACGTGAACCCGCCGACGACGGTGTCCAGCCCGACCACCGTGTTGTAAGCCTTGTGCGTCGAGTCGCTGGCCGGGTCGGTGGGGTCGAAGAACGCCGGTGCGCCAGAGCCGGGCGAGCTGTCGAGGTGGCAGCCGCTCATCCCGCACTTCGCGGCCAGCGTCGGGTAGACGTTGGTCTCGAACGCGAGCCGAGCCGTCGCCTCCCCGCCGCTGCCGCTGCCGCTGCCTCCGCCACCACCGCCGCCACCACCTCCGCCGCCACCGCCACCGCCGACGCCGCCGTTACCGCCCGAGTCGAGCTGGCCAACGCAGCCCACCATTCCGACGAGTCCGCCCGTCGCGATCGCCGCCAGGAGAATTGCCCGCATGGTCAGGTGCTCCTTAAGAACTTCGTGGCTTGTCGTTGGGTGGATGGATGAGGTGGGTTGGTTAGCGACGGCGGCGGATGAAGGCCGCCAGACCGATGAGGAGGAACATGCCCGCGCCGGTCGCGCCGTTGGTCGCCGCGCAGCCGCCCAGCGTCACGCCGGGGTCGCTCGGGTCGCTGCCATCCGAGCTCGAGCCGGTGCCGGTGCCCGTGCCCGTGCCCGTGCCGGTGCCCGAACCCGAGCCAGCGCAGTTGCCCATGCCGTTGCCGCCGCCCGTGCCGTTGCCGGCGCCGCACGTCGCCTGGGCGATCGGGAGGACCGTGAGGTACGACGACAGCTTGAGGGCCGCGCACGGGGTCGGAGTCGTCTTCGCGGTGTCGTCCGCGGCGTAGCACGTGTCGTTGACCGTGCCGTCGCTGTTGGTCTTCGCGACTTCGCTCGGGTCCTTGCCGTTGGTGGCCACGAGCTCGAGGTACGCGTCGCTGTTGCCCGCGACGCCCAGGTACGGGTTCGTGATCATCATCGCATGGCCGAAGTTACGACCCTGGTTACCGGGGTTCTGACCGTAGGCGTTCGAGTAGAGGCCGCGGTCGTACGGGCCACCGGCGTAGCTGCCGAGGTTCTTGAACGACGACGACGTCTTGTCGAACGCGACCGCCGTGACCTGCGAGGCATAACCGGCGCCGTTCTGGCTGCCGCCCACGAACACGAGGCCGGGCATCGGAGAGTCGGTCGTACCGAACACCGCGGCGCCCGGGACGAGGTGCGTGCCGTCGAGGCCGGCCAGCGACTTCTGCATGTCCTGGAGCGGCAGCACGTAGGTCATGCCCGCCTTGGTGACGTTCATGACGGCGACGTTGTTGCGGTAGTAGGTGCCGCCCTTGGAGTTGTTGGTGTTCGTACCCCTCGCATCACCGGCGCGGAACACGATCTGGTCGGTCGGGAGCAGCTGGCCGGTCGCGTTGGGCATCATGATGCGCGTGTGCATGGCGCGCTCGGAGTACGTGGTGGGCGTGCCGTCGCTGGTAGCCGCCTTGCGGCCATCGACCATCTGCTTCCAGAAGATCGAGTCCTGGCGGTCGGTGCCGGTGTACTTGCCGGGGGTGATGTCGATCGCGGCGACCCAGGTGCCGTCACGCTGCGGCTGGTCGTTGCCTTCCGTCCACGTGCAGACCGCCGTGTTCGGGTCGGTGCCGACGCTGCAGAAGCCGCGCGAGCGCTCTTCCTGCTGGCACAGCGCGACGTCGAACTGCTGCTTGAACGTGGCCTTGGTCGGAGCGGTCGCGCTGTCGGTGGTCAGGTCGTAGACCTGCGCCCAGCCGTCGTCGTCGCCGTTGCCGTTGCAACCCTGCCAGTGGACGACGTGGCTCGAGTTGGTCGTGGCGTCGAACGCCGCGACCGTCGCACCGCCGCCGTCCTGCATCATCGAGCAGTCGTCGTTGGTCTTCGCGTACAGCTTCGTTTGCGGCATGATCATCGCGCCGCTGGCGTTGAACGCCATGATCCAGCGCTCCGTGTTCGTGCCCTGCCGGTACGCGTACGTGATCGCGATCGCCGTGCCGTTATTGAAGGTGAAGGCGGTCGGCGCGTTGAAGTTGCGCTGCTCCTGGCCGTTGTTGTTCGTGATGAACTGGGCCGGAATCGTCGGATCCGCCACCGCGGACACCACACCCGTCGCGTCCTGCACCAGCTTGAAGCCGATCATCGCGCCCTGAACGTTGTCGGTCGGGCCCTTGCCGTTGATCCAGGTCGACGCGCGCACGAAGTAGATGCCGTGCGTCTGGGCACCGTTGGCGTCGGTGAACATCGCGACCGTGGCGTGCTCGACGCCGGGCTGCTCGTTGCGAGTGCGACGCACCATCGCGGGCGACGTGTTGGTCACGCGACCGAGGTCGTTCATGCTCGAGCCGAACAGCTTGACCGTCTGTGGATCGTGGGGGCCACCGGCGACCGGGTTATCGGCCAGAGCCGTACCGGTACCGGTAAGAGCGAACATCGCGACGGCGAGCTTGCGGGTGTTCATGGGTAATTCCTCGACAACGGGTTTGGGTGGTGTTCGCAGAGCTCAGCAAGGGTCGTGCCGGCACGCACATTCACCAAGGCACTGAAACCATTCACTGCAATCCTGCTGCAACATGGGGGAACGGGTTCCGCCCATGGGGGTCACCTCCACAAAACATAGAGATCTCTGGGGCCTGTCGCCCGGGCCCGACAATCCGGAGCGAGAAAGGGTGAGGGTAGAGTCCCCAGTCCGCGGACACGACCCCCAGGGGGCGAGGTCAGTCTTCTTCGTCCGGTCGCACCTGCGGAAGCTCGTCCGGCTTCAACGCGTGCGAATGGAGCGCGAGGACGTTGGTGACGATACTCTGGTCGCCGAGCAGCACCGCGCCTTGATCGCTCTTGCCCGACTTCGAGGGCGCCGCGAACCACATCGTCGACAGCTCGCTGGCGGCGATCTTTTCGTGACGACGCTCGGCCCGGATCACCCAGCCCTCGACAACCTTCGACGTGTCGACGCCGTTCTTGTGGAGAAAGTCGTACAGGTTCCACGCGAGCTCGCCGTCGGGATTCTTGCGGGCGAGTTTCGGATCGAGGTCCTGTCGCTTGATGATCGCCGCGAGTCGATCGTCGAGATAGACGCGCACGCCGCCTCGCACCGGGTCGCCGTAGTAGGGCACGCCTTCGGTGAGCTGCCCGTCGACGAGGTATCCATCCTCGCTGAGCTTCGGCGGCTGCTTCGCGATGTAGATCATCACCGCCGAGATCTTGTCGGGCGCTTGGTGGTTGCCGAAGTTCAACGGTACGTGCGGCAGCGCCTTGCCGCTCGCTCGCCCGCCGAAGCGGAACATGAACTCCTTCGCTGCGGGTGACAGCAGGTCGGCGGCGGTCGCGACGATCGTGTTCGGAATCTTCGGCCCCTGGACGTGCAGCTCTTTGACCTTCGCGATGTCCACGCCGAGCGCGCGCAGATAATCGTCGAAGCGATACGAGCGCTCCTCCATCCACTTCCACGCCGGGCAGCTCGGGCAGTCGGCCGACTTGTTCTGCGAGACCTTCTGCTTCACCCACGTCGGCTTGAGCGCGATCGGCAGCTCTCCGAACTGCAAGAAAGCGATCGGCTTGCCATCGAGATAGACGACGGTGTCCTTCCAGCGCGCCGCGCCCTGCTTGAACTCGGCGGGCGTGTAGTCGTCGCTGCCCGCACCGCTGCCACTACCGGCCGCGCTGCCGCTGCCGGCAGTGCTCGGGGCCGGAATCGGATCGATGCGCTGCGGCGGGTCTTGTCTGCTCTCGGATCCGCGACAAGCGACCGCGACGACGAGCCCGGCAACAACGAGACGGCGAAGCATCGCCGCTATTGTTTGCAGAGTGGGCATCCCATGCAAGCTCGCGAGGTCCCAACTCCCCAGTTGGGGTGGGGGCACGAGGCAAGATGTCGGGAAGGTACGAGCAAGATCATTGGGTTCGGGGAAGGCACTCGCGTTGCACTATGATGGATGCATGCGTATTGCCGGGATCAGCGCTTCGATCGGGCTGTCGGTCGCCGTGGTGGCTTGCACGAGCGGTGACGAGAACTCGAACCACGACACGCGTGGCATCACGTGCCAGGACAACTACACGGTCACTGGCAACTTCGTCATGTCGTCGATGGCGGGCTCGGGTCGGCCTACGGGCCAGACCGATGGCTGCTGGCCGGTTGGCATGTGGACGTTCACCGTCGCGCTCGACACGACGATGACGAACACGTGCACCCCAACGCCGACGCCGCTGCCGCAGTATCAGTTCGAAGGCGATCTCGCGACCGATCCGGACGATCCGACCGGGCCGCCCATCCAGACCTTCAAGTACGACACCGATCCGACCGACACGATGACCATCATCAAGGTGACCGAGGGTGGCGCCGGCGACGCCGCGTGCGAAGGCGAGCTCGATCTGTACAGCCCCGACGGCACGCAGATGTGGCTGCT
Organism: Kofleriaceae bacterium; assembly: GCA_035500135.1. GTDB lineage: Bacteria > Myxococcota_A > Polyangia > Haliangiales > Haliangiaceae > JABFXX01. The sequence continues at coordinate 3,678 of DATJXL010000337.1, read as the reverse complement.
CAAGCCCGAGGCCGACACGACCAACGCGACCGGGACGATCACGGGTAGCGGTCAGTTCACGATCTACACGATGGATCAGTGGCCGTATTGAGATGAGCCGGGGCGGCAAGCTGCTCGCGGTCGGCGCGGTTGCGGTACTCGCGCTCGTCGGCGTGCTCTGGTATCAGATGCAGGCCGGGCCCGCGACCGCCGCGCCGAGCGCGAAACCGCAAGCCGCGACGGTCGCACAGCCGGTGGCGGGGCCATCCCCGGCGCTGCGCGCGATCCAGGCCGTGCCGTCTGCCGCCGACGAATCCAAGAACGGCAAGGTCGCGATCGCGAGCGACGAGTTCATGCGCCGCTTCATGGATATCGCGCCGAAACAGGTCTCGGGGCCCGCGATGCGCAAGTGCTATCACGGCGGCTTGAATCGCAAGACGCGCGACCAGCTCATCACGATCGACTTTCACGAGACGATCAAGGACGGCGAGGTCACGATGTCGAACGTCACGGCCAAGGAGTCGTCGCTGAACGATCCCGAGATGCAGGCGTGCATGCTCGACGCGGTCGCCCACGCGCACTGGCACGACGACAGCCTGCCCGACTACCAGGGCGACGACGAGGTCACGATCACGCCCGAGCGCGTGAACAAGAAGTACAACCCGCGCGACTACGAGGGCCCGGAAGCGCCGCCCAACACGCCGCGGTAGAGCTCGATCGCCCAGTCGAGGTCCGCGAGCGCGACTTGCTCGTCGGCGGCGTGTGCGTGGCCGATGTCGCCGGGCCCCACCACGATCGCGTCGATGCCGTGCTCGGCGAGCAGCGCCGCCTCGGTCCAGAAATCGAGCGCGCCGATCGCGCGCACGTACGGCCGCACGAGCTCGGCGAGCCGGTCGCAGGCAAACGGCGGATGATCGATCGTGGTCGCGACCGGCAGGCCGCGCGCGGCGGCGGCGACGTCGGCATCCCAGCGCGCGCGATCGAAGCCGGGATACGGGCGCAGCGACCACTCGAGCTCGGCGCGCTCGGGCACGACGTTGAACGCGACGCCGCCGCGCAGCGCCGACACGTTCAGGCACGTGCCGGTCATGTCGGGCGGGCCGTCGTGCAGGCGCGCGATCGCGAGCTCGTCGAGCGCGACCGCGACGCGCGCGAGCTCGGCGATCGGCTTCGGCATGTGGTCGGCCTTCGACGAGTGGCCGCCGTGGCCGACGAACGTCGCGTGCTGGCACAGGACGCCGCGGTGGGCGATGCCGGCGGTGCGCGCGGTCGGCTCGCAGATGATGGCCTCGCGGATCCCGCGCGCGTGGGGCGACGCGAGGAACGCGTGCATGACCGCGCTGCCGGCTTCCTCGTCGCCCGAGAACAGCACGCCGAAGTCGCGCGGGCGGATGCCGTCGAGCGCGACGAGCGTCGCCGCGATCGCGCCCTTGGTGTCGGCGCTGCCGAGGCCGTAGAGGTGGCCGTTCTCGATCGCCGGCCGCCACGGGTCGCGCGTCCAGCCCGCGTTCGCCGGCACGGTGTCGACGTGCGCGTTGATGATCCGGCGCGGCGTGCCCCACCGCGCGAACACGTACGCGCCCGGGCTGCCGTCGCTGCGCCGTGCGCGCTCGACCACGACGTCGTCGGCGCCGCGCGCGCGCAAGAGCGGTGCGAGGTGCTCGCACAGGCGCAGCTCGTCGCCGCCGCCTTGCTGGGTCGGGAACGCGACGAGCTCGGCGAGCAGGTCGGCGACCGCGGTCATGCCGCGACCGGATCGACGATCGCGCGCCACGCGTCGTGCCGCGCGATGCACGCGAGCGCACGCGCGAGCAAGGTCTTGCCGGGCTCGGTCCGGTGCCAGGTCGACGCGCCCGACGGGTGGGGCAGCGCGATCACGTCGAACGTCTCGCCGGCGAGCTCGCCGCGCCGCGGCTCGCCGATGATGTCCGCGAGCTTTTCGGTATCGGGCTGGAAGTCAAGGACGACCTGTTCGATCGCGAGCCTCCCGACCGGGATGACGAGCCTCGGCTTGAGCAGCCGCAGCTCGGCATGCAAATGCTTGCTGCACCGAGCGATCTCGTCGGGCGCGGGCACGCGATCGCCGCCGCTCGCGGCCTTGCCAGGAAAACACCGACACACTGCAGCCATGTAGACGCGCGAACGGAACTGGTCCTCCGAGAGTCCCAGAGATGCGAACCAGCCGAACATCGTCTTGCCGGCGGTCCACGCGAATGGTTTGCCGGCGGGGCCTTCGTGCGTGCCAGGGGCCTGGCCGACGAGCATCACCGGCGACGCGATCGGTTGCCCGGTGACGACAGGGCCGACCATGTCGGGACAGGCCTCGCACGTGCGCAGGCGGGCGACATGACGTCGCAGCTGGATGAGGATCGACACGACGCGGGACACTATAGGCGGGAGTCGTGCCAAGTGCTCAGGAGATCGCGGGTGATCGAGATCGCGCGGGCACGCGGGGACCGGCGCGGTAAGATCGAGCCGTGGATAAGCGTGACAACGAAGCCGTGATCCGTCGTGTTCTCGGCGAGAGCTACCTGCAGCTGAGCCTCGTGCGGCTCGCGATCGAAGAGGACGCGCACAACGGCAGCACGGTGCGCGTCGTCCTCAACGAAGGCGACCAGCCGGTCGAGGTCGAGGGCAAGGGCGTCGGCGTCGTCGACGCGCTGTACAGCGGCTTGCTCGGCCGGTACGCGCGCGAGTACCGCTCGCTCGAGGGCATCCGGCTGCAGAGCTTTCACGTCGCGGCCGACATCGAGACCAAGAAGGCGCAGGCCGGCGTCGACGCGGTCGGCAAGGTCACGCTCGACGTCACGAACTCCGAGGGGATCCACTTCTCGTTCTCCGACGCGTCGCGATCGATCACGCGGTCGACCGCGTGCGCGGTGCTCGCGTGCGTGCAGTACTTCGTCAACGCCGAGCGCGCGTTCCTCACGCTCCACAACGCGCGCAAGGATGCGCTCGCACGCGGCCGCGAAGATCTGGTCGCGCGCTACACCGCGGAGATGGCCGAGATCGTCGAGAGCACGAGTTACGCGAACGTCATCGCGGGCAAAGAGTAGGAGTTACCGCCAAGGCGCTAGGCAGAGCGCCGAGGCGCCGGCAGAGATCGTTTCGGGCCGAAACCGCTCTGCGTCTCGGCGTCTCGCTGGCGCCTCGGCGGTAATTCTTCCGTCACCGCGTCGCGGCGTGCGTGAACGGCTGCGCGGCTTCGAGCTGCGCGGCAACGCGGAACAGCAGGTCCTCGCGGCCGTACGCGGCGGCGAGCTGGACGCCGATCGGCAGGCCGGCCGCATTGCGATAGAGCGGGATCGAGCACGCGGGCTGGCCGGTCGCGTTGAACACGGCCGTGAACGGCGCGAACTCGGCGGCGCGGAAGATGCCGGCGAGCGGATCGTCGGGTGGCGACGCGAACGTGCCGAGCGGGACCGGCGGTGCGGTCACGGTCGGCGTCAACCACAGGTCGTACGTCGCGAAGAATTCGGCGACGCGGCGCGCGGCGCGGTGCACCCATCGCCACGCTTCGGCGTACGCGGGGCCCGACACGAGCCGGCCGAGCTCGCCGAGCGCCCACGTCAGCGGCTCCACGTCGCCGGCCTCGACCGGGCGGCCGATCGCGCGCGAGACCTCGTCGAGCTCCATCGCCACGCCGACGACCCAGATCGAGAGGAACCGCGGGATCCATTCCGGATCGGCCATCGCGCC
>DATJXL010000336.1:0-110377 GCA_035500135.1 Kofleriaceae bacterium | reverse complement strand
ACGGGACGCTGTACGTCGGGATCGACAGCGTTCGCATCGTGACATCGACGTCGAGCGGCGCGTCGTGGACCGCATGCGGATCGGTGCAAGGGCACGAGGTCCACGCGCTCGCCGTCGATCCGAGCGGCGTCGTCTACTTCGGCGGATCCGACGGCGTGTTCGTGAGCCACGACGGATGCGCGACGTGGCAATCGCTCGACGCCCCGCAGGGCCCGAGCCTCGCGCTGATCGGCACCGACATCCTGGCCGGCACGTGGGGCGGCCTGTGGCGGGACCATGGAGGCACGTGGAGCCCGGTCTCGACGCCGATGGATGGCCACACCATCTATGATGTCGAGGTCGACTCGACCGGGTCGCGCGTCTTTGTCGCGAGCGACAACGGCATCGCGATGTCCGGCGACGCCGGAACGACGTGGGCGCTCGCCAACACCGGGCTCGGTGGCGTCGACGCGCAGTTCGTCGCGCTCGACCCGGTGCGACCGCTCCACGTGTTCGCCCAGGCCTCGAACGAGCTCTACCTGTCGACCAACGGCGCGGCGAACTGGACCGCCGCGGTCCTGGCCGGCTGGACGACCGCGATCGATCCGGCCAGCCCCGACTTCGTCCTCCAGAGCACGTGGAACGGGCTCGACGAGAGCGTCGACGGCGGCACCTCGTTCAGCGGCACGGACGTGCGCGGCGCGGCGATGTCGCTCGCGGCCGTGATGCGGATGGCGTTCGGCCCGAGCTCGCAGCTGTTCGCGGCGACGAGTCGCGGCGTCTTCGTCGCGCCCGATCACAACCTCGCCTGGACGGAGATCGACACCGGCCTCGATGCGTGGACGATCTACAACATCACCGCGGCCGACAACGGCGTGCTGTACCTCACGACGCCGTCCGGTGTGCTGGTCTCGAGCGACGCGGGCGCGACCTGGAAGGACCAGAGTCAGGGGATGCAGTGGGACTCGTTCACGCAGGGCAGCGTCCAGCTGCCGGGCACACCCGACACGGTGATCTTCGCCAGCAGCGATGGTGTCATGCAGAGCGTCGACGGCGGCAGCACGTTCACGGCGATCTACACCACGGGCGTCGCGGACGGCTACCACGCCAACAAGGTCCACCTCGTCGGCGGCGCGGTGCTCGCGGCGACCTGCGGAGGCGTCGTCACGTCGGATGCGAACCGCACGTCGTTCGTGCACCACGACGTCGCCGGCGCGACGCGCTACGTCATCGACGTGGTCGCGGTCGACACGGCGGGCATGCAGCTGCTCGCGATCACGACGACCGGCATGTTCTACAGCGCGGACGGCGGCACGACGTTCGTGCCGGCCGACTCGGGGCTGGACGCGAACATCAACCGGGTCGCGGTCCTTCCCGATGGCACGCTGCTCGCGGGGACCGATCAAGGCGTGTTTCGCGCGAGCTCTCCGACCGGTCCATGGAACCCCAGCGGGCTCGCGCCGTCCGTGGTCGCCGATCTGCTGGTCGCGCAAGGCTACGTGATCGCCGCGACCGATCTCGGCGTGTTCTCCTCGACCGACGGTGCCGCGTGGACGTTCATCCCGGGCCTGCAGGGGAGCCACCCGACCTCGCTCGCGGTCGATACAGCCGGCCGCTTGCTCGTCGGAACGACGGGTTATGGCCTGTACGTCACCGCGTTTCCGTAAACGAACCGAACATCGACATCCATGCAAACCAGGCGGATAATCTCGATCGTGGGAAGAACGGGTCTCATCGCGGCGACGCTGTCCGTCGCCGCATGTCGCTTCGACTTCGACCCCGAGCTGCTGTCCGGTCAAGCGTCCCGGTTCCAGCTCGGCGCGGCGGACGTGACGTCGCTCGTGCCGGTCGCGACGCCGACGGGGTTCGCGCTCGTGACGTCGAGGGCGGGCGGCGCGGTCACCGGATCGACGTTCGACCTCGGCGACGCCGGGCTCGTCGTCTCGAAGCAGAACGTGTCACTCGCGACCAGCCCGACCGGCTCGATCGGAGTCGCGTCGAACGGTTCCGAGGTCATGCTCGCCGCGCTGGACGGTTCGCCCGCGACCGGCACGTCGCTGTATCCACTGGGCGCGGCGCTCGCCGCGACCGCCGGCGGCACGTCGCGGACGGGACAGCTCGCCATCACGAATCCGATCGCGAGCGGGGCCGGCGGATTCGCGTTTGCGTCGATGCTGCCGACCACGCTCGAGGTCGACGCGCAACAGGTGTCGCCACTCGGCGCGGCCGGCGGGTCGGCCGTCCAGATCATCGCCGGCACCGAACAGCCGGAAGAAGTGTCGATCGTGAGCGCCGGCGCCGGCTTCGCGGTCAGCTACACCGAGGCGGCCGGCAGCCCGAAGGCCGCGCGCATCGAGGTGCTCGACGCGAGCTTCACCGTGATCGCCGGGCCCGTGACCGGCAACATCACCGCGGACGACGCGTTCCACGTACGCATCGCGTGGTCTCCGCAGTCGGCGACCTACCTGCTCGCGTGGTCCGCGAAGGACGAGACCGCAGCCGACGACGTGTGGGTCGAGATCTTCGACTCCACGCTCGCGCAGCTCGTGCCTCCGACGTTGCTCGCACGCTACGCCGACAACCCGGAGGTCGCCGCAGACGGCGCGGGCTACTGGGTCGTCTGGGAAGACACCTCGACGTCGCCGACGTTCCTGACCAGCGCTCACGTCGACCTCGACGGCACGCCGACACCGCGGACGATCACGACCGACGGCGGCGGCGAGCCGGCGCTGTGGTCGGTGCTCGACCGTGCTGGTCAGGCCGTGGTCGTGTGGACCGAGATCGGCGGCACGGGTCCAGACCTGTTCATCCAGTGAACGCGCCGGGCTACCGGTTCGGCAGGACCCGTCTACTTGGAGTGGTGCTTGCTAGCCGAGCCGGCCGAGCCGCTACCGGACATGCCGCTCGCCGAGCCGGCCGAGCCGCTGCCTGCCATGGCAGATCCGGCGGAGCCCGCGCCGGAACCGGCGGAGCCACTCGCGGATCCCCCGGAGCCACTGCCCGCACTTCCGGCAGCCATCGAGCTACCGCTTCCGGAGCCACTCATGTCGCCCGTGCCCGCCCCCGCGCTCATTGCCTTCGTCATGCAGTCGGTCATCTGCTTCGTGATGTCCGCCATCTTCTTGGCTTCGTCATCGCTGGGCTTGACGTCCTTGTCGGCCGTGCCCTTCTGCTGCTCGCCCCACTTCATCATCTCGTCGGAAACCTTCTGGGCGCATGCCGAGTCCTTACACGCGCACATCTTGTCCTTGAAGTCGGACATCTTTCCGATTGCCTCGCCCATGCCCGCCTTCTTCTTGCAGCCCACGGCCGCGAACGACATCGCGGCGACAACAACGACCAATAGCTTCCTCATCGCGTTAGCCTCTTGAACAGTTCGGCGGGACTCTGCGCCTAGCTGGACCATTGTTCAACAGGCCGGAGCCGAGTTTTTGGGCGCGCTCGCTTAGTGCTTGGCACTCAAAGTAAAATACTTGGTGTTGCAAGGGTTCCGCAGCGCTCCTCGAGACACTCGGCGCCTGGAGCCGTCACCAGAAATGCGAGGCGACCGTGGCCACGCGCGGTCGTCAGGCAGGCAGCGGCGAGCACATCACCAGAGTCGTTCGCCAGCACGATCATCGCGCCTCGCGACATCAGCTCGCCGATCTCGGGCTCGGTGATCCGAGGAGCTCCATCGTCGGCCTGGGCTTGTCGCATCGCCGCACGTGCCGGCGAACACCAGCGCCGTACAACGTGCATGCGTCGCGGCGTGATCGCGGTGGCGTACGAGATGCACGCGAAGCGCTCGTGCATCCGTATCGAGACCCACCGCGTTCGCCGGCGTTCATCGGACACGAGCCTGCCGATGCGGAAGCAACGATCGCCATGGTGATGGTGGTCGCGGGGAGCTCGTGGTCGGCGCGCCGTTTCGTGCTGCGTGCACGGAAGTGGTGCCGGCGATCGCGCGCTTTGCACGATCGCGTCATCGATTCCAAGCGCACGGATTTCGTGACCTGAAGCGGCACGCGCCAGCGATGCGCGTGCGCTCTTGTCGTGAAGTGGCGAATTGCACGGTCGTGCGCGGTTTCGCACCGACTCGTCGCGTACTTGCTGGCGGCACGACCGATGCACACGCGTGCGCCCATGAGACAGAGCGCCGTCGTCATTAGCCTATTCATCGGCGCGAGCAGTGCGCTCGCCCAGCCCGCGCCAGAGCCAGCTCCCGCGCCGGCACCAGCACCGCCTGCGCCTGCGCCTGCGCCCGCACCCGCCCCCGCGCCGGCGCCGGCGCCCGCGCCTGCACCCGCGCCTGCGCCTGTCTCACCCAGCCCTGCTCCAGCGCCCGCGCCCGCAGCGGCCGAGAAGCCCGCCGAGGAGCTGGATCCGTTCACGTTCGCCGATTTCACGTGGCAGACCGGTGCTTCGCGCACGCATCAGTCATTGATCGGCAATCAATACTTCACCGGCGAGTTCCGGCTCGACGATCAGTTCCAGTACTCGTTCAACCACCCCGCGGACGACACCATCGGCGGCTCGACCGAGGCGTGGCGCCAGAGCGAGAACCAGGTCGCCCAGCTCGGCGTCGGCGGCGACCTTCATGTCGATCGCGCGCACGGGCGCTTCATGACTCAGTTCGGCGAGCTGTCGACCACCACGCCTCGCAACGATGCAAGCCCGGCGCGCGGCCAGTGGGACCTCGCGGACATGTACCGCTACATCTCGGAGGCGTACGGCGGCTATCACTTCGGCGATCCGCACCGCGGAGTCAACCTCGAGGCGGGCATCTTCCTCAGCTACATCGGCCTGTGGAGCTACTACAACTTCGACAACTGGACCTACCAGCCGTCGTACGTCTCGTCGAACACACCGTGGTTCTTCAACGGCATGCGCCTGCAATGGTTCCCGACCGACCGCCTCAAGATCGAGCCGTGGCTGATCAACGGCTGGCAGTCGTACGGGCGCTTCAACACGTATCCCGGGGTCGGCGGGCAGATCCGGTGGACGCCGACCGAACGCCTGATCCTCATCTTCAACCAGTACACGCTCGGCACGGACGCGCTCGGCGATCCGGATCGTCATCGCTTTCACACCGACGACTCGATCCAGATCAAGCTGTACGAGAACCCCGACAAGAACGCGTTCATCACGCGTCTCGCGATGAGCTTCACCGGCGACCTCGGCTGCGAGACGGGCGGCGCCGTTCGGTGCGGGTTGGGCTCGGGCAACCGCCCCGCGCAGTACTTCGCCGGCTTCATGACGTACCTGCGTGCGTGGCATGGCGAGCACTACGCCGGCACGTTCGGCGGCGGCCTGATCGACAACCCCGGCCGCTACCTCGTGCTGCTGCCGCCGATCAACGGCGCGACCGCGGCGAGCGGCACGCCGTACTTCACCGAGAACCCCGGCGACCCGTGGTTCTCGTACGACTTCCAGTGGACGTTCGACTACATGCCGAGCGAGAACTTCACGCTTCGCGCGGAGTTCACGTACCGCCACGCGAGCGTGCCGTACTTCAGCGGTCCGGCCGGTATCACGCCGCCAGGCGGCTCGCCCGGCACGTACGCCAACCAGGGCGCACCCGGTTCGATGGTCCCGGGCTGGTCGCCCGATCTCGTGCAAAGCGAGCCGCGGCTCACGCTCGCGCTCGAAGTGAAGCTGTGAAGCCATGATGTTCTTCCTCGAACACGACCTCGTCTTCGTCCTCGTCACCGCCGCCTTCTTCGCGCTCAGCATCGCGTACGCGCGCGGCATCGATCGCTTCTCCGCGCCGCCATCCGGCGACGCTGCGCGGTCCGGCAAGGCCGGACCTTTCGACCGGATGTGACGCCATGTCCACCGAATACGTGCTCGGGCTCGTCGCCTCGATCCTCTTGCTCGCGTACCTCGTGTACGCGCTGCTCAAACCGGAGCGCTTCTGATGACCGCCACGGGTTGGTTGCAGATCTTCTTGTTCTTTCTCGTGGTCCTCGCGATCACGAAGCCGATCGGCGTCTTCCTGTACCGCGTGTTCGAGAGCGAGCGCCGGCCGCTGCCGCGCACGTTCGGGCGCGTCGAACGCGGCCTGTTGCGCCTGTGCGGGCTCAAGGATCCGAAGGAGCAGACCTGGCTCGAGTACACGGTCGCGATGCTCGTGTTCAGCGCGGCCGGGCTGGTCGTCACGTACCTCATCGAGCGCACGCAGGCGTCGCTGCCGCTCAATCCGCAACAGTTCGCGAACGTGCCGCCCGCGCTGTCGTTCAACACCGCCGCGAGCTTCACGACCAACACGAACTGGCAGGCGTACACGGGCGAGACCACGATGAGCTACCTGACGCAGATGTCGGGGCTCGCGTGGCACAACTTCACGTCGGCCGCGGTCGGCATCGGCATCGCGCTCGCGGTCGCGCGCGGCCTCACGCGCAAGCCAGGGCTCGACGGCCCCAAGACGCTCGGCAACTTCTGGGTCGATCTGATCCGCGGCATCGTCTACGTGCTGTTGCCGGCGTCGATCGTGATCGCGCTCGTGCTCGTGTCGCAGGGCGTGATCCAGAACTTCTCCTCGTATCACACGGTCGCGACGCTCGAGGGCGGCAAGCAGATCATCGCGATGGGCCCGGTCGCTTCGCAGGAAGTGATCAAGGAGATGGGCACGAACGGCGGCGGCTTCTTCAACGCGAACAGCGCACACCCGTTCGAGAACCCGACGCCGCTGACCAACTTCATCGAGCTGGTGCTGATCTTCGCGATCTCGGCCGGGCTCACTTACACGTACGGCCGGATGGCGCGCGATCAGAAGCAAGGCTGGGTGCTGTTCGCGGCGATGAGCGTGTTGTTCTTCGCCGGCGTCGCCGTCTGCTACTGGGCCGAAGCGCATCCCAACGCCGCGATGCACGGGCTCCACATCGCGGATGCGCCGGGCAACATGGAAGGCAAGGAGATCCGGTTCGGCGTCCCGAATTCGGCGCTGTTCGCGACGGTCACGACCGACGCGTCGTGTGGCGCGGTCAACTCGTGGCACGACAGCTTCACGCCGATCGGCGGCATGGTGCCGCTGGTCAACATCGCGCTCGGCGAGGTGATCTTCGGCGGCGTCGGCGCCGGCCTCTACGGGATCCTCGTGATGACGGTGCTCACCGTGTTCATCGCCGGCCTCATGGTCGGACGAACACCCGAATACCTCGGCAAGAAGATCGAGGGCCGCGAGATGAAGCTCGCGATGCTCTACGTCTTGATCTTCCCGCTCATCATCCTCGGGCTCGGGGCATGGAGCTCGGTCGCGAGCTACGGCACGTCGTCGCTCAACAACAACGGGCCGCACGGGCTGTCGGAGATCCTGTACGCGTTCACCAGCGGCGCGGGCAACAACGGCTCCGCGTTCGGCGGGCTGAACGCGAACACCGACTGGTGGAACATCGCGCTCGGCATGACGATGCTGGCGGGCCGCTTCCTCATGATCATCCCGATCATGGGGATCGCCGGCTCGATGCTGAACAAGAAGACCGTCGAGCCCGGGCCGGGGACCTTCCCGACCACCGGCGCGACGTTCGTCGCGCTGCTCGTCGCCGTGATCGTGATCGTCGGCGCGCTGACGTTCTTCCCGGCGCTGTCGCTCGGTCCGATCGTCGAGCACTTCCAGGCGCTGCACTTCGAGGTGATGTGATGGCGAAGCACCCCAAGCCCAAGGTGGCGACGTTCGATCCCGCGCTGATCCGCGCGGCGATCGGCGACAGCTTCAAGAAGCTCGACCCGCGCGTGCTCGCGAAGAACCCCGTGATGTTCGTCGTCGCGGTCGGCTCCTTGCTCACGACGATCCTCGTCGTGCGCGACCTCGTCGACGCGCCCGACGGCGCGGCACCGGTGTGGTTCTCGATCGCGGTCACGCTGTGGCTGTGGTTCACCGTCGTGTTCGCGAACTTCGCGGAGGCCGTCGCCGAGGGCCGCGGCAAGGCGCAGGCCGACACGCTCCGCAAGATGCGCAAGGACACCACCGCGCGCCGGCTCGTCGGCGGCAAGGACGGCAAGGAAGAGCAGATCTCCGCGGCGCAACTGCGCAAAGGCGACCTCGTCGTCGTCGAGGCGGGCCAGATGATCCCCGGTGACGGCGAGATCGTCGAAGGCATCGCGTCGGTCGACGAGTCGGCGATCACCGGCGAGTCCGCGCCGGTCATCCGCGAGTCGGGCGGCGATCGCTCGTCGGTCACCGGCGGCACGAAGGTGCTCTCCGATCGCATCGTCGTGCAGATCGGCGCGAACCCCGGCGAGTCGTTCCTCGACAAGATGATCGCGCTCGTCGAAGGCGCCGCGCGCCAGAAGACGCCGAACGAGATCGCGCTGCACATCCTGCTCGTCGGCCTGACGATCGTGTTCCTGTTCGCGTGCGTCACGCTCGTGCCACTCGGCATCTACTCGGGCGTGCACCTGACCGCGACCGTGATCGTCGCGCTGCTCGTGTGCCTGATCCCGACCACGATCGGCGGCCTGCTGTCCGCGATCGGCATCGCGGGCATGGACCGCCTGATGCGCAAGAACGTGATCGCGATGAGCGGCCGCGCGGTCGAGGCCGCCGGCGACGTCGACGTGCTCCTGCTCGACAAGACCGGCACGATCACGCACGGCAACCGCATGGCAACCGAGCTGCTGCCGGCCGCCGGCGTGCGCATCGAGGAGCTCGCGGAAGCCGCGATGCTGTCGAGCCTCGCCGACGAGACGCCCGAAGGCCGCTCGATCGTGACGCTCGTCAAGGACAAGTACGGGATTCCGCCGCGTCCGCTCGAGGGGGCGAGGTTCGTGAAGTTCACCGCGCAGACGCGCATGAGCGGGCTCGACATCGGCGACGGGCCGCATCGGGCGCGAGAGATCCGCAAGGGCGCGGTCGACGCGGTCGCCGCCCATGCCGGGTCGATGCCCGACGACGCGCGCGAGGCCGCCGGGAAGATCGGCGACACCGGCGGTACACCGCTCGCGGTGTCCGACGGCGGTCGCGTGCTCGGCCTCGTTCACCTCAAGGACATCGTCAAGACGGGCATCAAGGAGCGGTTCGCGCGGTTCCGCGCGATGGGCATCCGCACCGTGATGATCACCGGCGACAACCCGCGCACCGCCAAGGCGATCGCGGCCGAAGCCGGCGTCGACGACTTTCTCGCCGAGGCAACGCCCGAGACCAAGATGAACCTCATCAAGACCGAGCAGGCGAAGGGCAAGCTGGTCGCGATGACCGGCGACGGCACGAACGACGCGCCCGCGCTCGCGCAGGCCGACGTCGGTGTCGCGATGAACACCGGCACGCAGGCGGCGAAGGAGGCCGGCAACATGGTCGACCTCGACAGCGATCCGACGAAGCTGCTCGAGGTCGTCGAGGTCGGCAAGCAGCTGCTCATGACCCGCGGCTCGCTCACCACGTTCTCGATCGCGAACGATGTCGCGAAGTACTTCGCGATCCTCCCCGCGATGTTCATGGGCGTCTATCCCCAGATCGCGCCGCTCAACGTCATGAAGCTCGCGTCGCCGCTGTCGGCGATCCTGTCGGCGGTCATCTTCAACGCGATCATCATCATCCTGTTGATCCCGCTCGCGCTGCGCGGCGTGAAGTACCGGCCGCTCGGCGCGGCCGTGCTGCTCCGCCGCTCGTTGCTCATCTACGGCGTCGGCGGCGTGATCGCGCCGTTCGTCGGGATCAAGTTGATCGACCTCGTGCTCGCCGGGGTGGGGGCCGTATGAAGACGTTCGTCATCGCAGTGCGCGCCACGCTCGTCACGCTCGTGCTGACCGGGCTCGTCTATCCGCTCGTCGTGACCGGGCTCGCGCAGATCTTGTTTCCAGAACGCGCGAACGGCTCGATGATCACCGACGACAAAGGTCAGGAGCTCGGCTCGGAGCTGATCGGCCAGGGCTTCGCGGCGCCGGCCTACTTCCACCCGCGCCCGTCGGCGAGCGGCTACGACGCCGCGAATTCCGCCGGCACGAACCTCGCGGTCACGTCGAAGAAGCTGCGCGAAGGCCAGCCCGACGATCCGGCGACGAAGGACGTCGACGAGTCGTTCACCGGCGTCATCGATCTCGCCAAGGCGTACCGCGCCGAGAACGGGCTCGCCGACGACGCCGAGATCCCGGCCGACGCGGTCTCGCGCTCGGCGAGCGGAATCGATCCCGACATCTCGCCCGAGAACGCGCGCCTGCAGGTCGACCGCATCGCGAAGGCGCGCGGGGTCGCGCCCGACCGCGTGCGCGCGATCCTCGACCAGTACTCGAGAGGTCCACAGCTGGGATTCCTCGGCGAGCCGCGAGTCAACGTGCTTGCCGTCAACCTCGGGCTCGATCGCACGTTCGGCGCGCCCGCGCACGTTGTCACGGAGGGAGGCGTTCAGTCGAAATGACCGCGGGCACGCGCGTCCTGGTAGTCGACGACGAACGCAACATCCGCACGACCCTGGGGATGTGCCTCGAGACGATCGGCTGCACGGTCGCGGCGGTCAGCGACAGCGCGGCGGCGCTCGCGGCGGCGGAGCGCACGGTGTTCGACGTGTGCTTCCTCGACCTGCGGCTCGGCGACGAGAGCGGCCTGGAGCTGTTGCCGCGGCTGCTCGCGATTCGCCCGCAGCTCGCGGTCATCGTGATCACCGCGTACGCGACGTTCGATACCGCGGTCGAGGCCATCAAGCGCGGCGCCATCGACTACCTGCCCAAGCCGTTCGACCCGGCGCAGATCCGCCACGTCATCGAGCGTGCCGCGTCGCGCCAGGAGGCGAAACGGCGAGTCGCCGAGCTCGAAAACGAGCTCGCCGCGGCGTCGCCGGGGAGCGAGATCGCGAGCGAGTCGCCGAGCATGCGGCGCACGCTCGACCTCGCGTTGCGCGCCGCGAGCTCCGACGCGCCGATCTTGCTGCGCGGCGAGAACGGCACGGGCAAGAGCGTGCTCGCTCGCACGATCCACGCGAACGGGCGGCGCGCGGCTCGTCCGTTCGTCACGGTCAACTGCCCCACGCTGTCCGAGGACCTGCTCGCGAGCGAGCTGTTCGGACATCGCACCGGCGCGTTCACCGGTGCCGTGCGTGATCAGGAGGGCCGGGTCGAGGCGGCGGAGGGCGGCACGCTGTTCCTCGACGAGATCGGCGAGATCTCGCCGGGCCTGCAAGCGAAGCTGCTGCGGTTCGTGCAGGACAAGGAGTTCGAGCGCGTCGGCGAGAACAAGACCCGGCACGCCGACGTGAGGGTGATCGCGGCGACCAACCGCGACCTCGACGCCGACGTCGTCGCCGGGCGCTTCCGCCAGGATCTGCTGTTCCGCCTGAACGTCGTCGAGATCGACTGTCCGCCGCTCCGCGAACGCGCGGAGGATATCCTTCCGCTCGCGCGCCGGTTCGTCGCGTTCTTCGCCCAGGCCAATCATCGCCCCATGCCCGAGCTCACCCGCGAAGCCGAAGCGGCCCTCGTCGCGTACGAATGGCCCGGCAACGTCCGCGAGTTGCGCAACGTGATCGAGCGCGCCGTGATCCTGTTTCGGGCCCGAACCCTCGGCGTCGAAGCGCTGCCCGACCGGATCGCGATGCACACGAGCCTGGTGCCCAGGCTCGGTGGCAATTTCACCGTCGAGCAGATCGAGCGGGAGCACGTGCTGCGCGTCCAGGAGCGCACTCCGACGCTCGACGACGCCGCGAAGATCCTGGGGATCGATGTCTCGACCCTCTACCGCAAGCGCAAGAAGTACGACTCCGACGCGAGCTGATCGGAATCCCGCGGTATCCTCGTGACAAGGGTGCAGCGTCGCGCTGCAGGATCACGCGAGGTCGGGCCGCCCGCGTGGGAAACGCGTGACGTCACACCTGCCCCAGGTCCTGCCCGAGCTCGCAGTGATCATCATCGCTGCCGCGCTGGCCGTGGTCGTCTTCCAGCAGCTGCGGCTGCCGCTCGTGCTCGGTTACATCGTCGCGGGGCTTCTGATCGGACCTCACGTCCTGCGTGCGGTCGAGGACGCGAGCCTGGTCGGCACCCTCTCGGACCTCGGCGTCATCCTCCTGTTCTTCACGATCGGGCTCGAATTCAGCGTGCGCACGGTCGCGCGGGTGGGGCTGCCGACGCTGCTGACCGTGGTCGTCGAGCTCAGCGCCGTGGTGATCGCGATGTACGCGCTCGGACGTGTGCTGGGCTGGACGTCGACCGAAGCCGTCTTCGTCGCGGTCGGGATCGCGATCGCGAGCACGATGCTCGTGGTGAAGGCGCTCGAGGACCGCGAGCTCAAGGGCCCCGACGTCGAGCTGATCCTCGCGATGATGGTCGTCGAGGATCTGCTGTCGATCCTGTTGCTCGCCGTGCTCACGGCCGTGGCGAGCGGGGCGAGCGTTTCCGCCGGCGAGCTCGGAGCGCTCCTCGGCAAGCTCGGCGGTTTTCTGGTCGCGATGATCGTCGTGGGGCTACTCGTCATCCCGCGAGTGATCCGCGTGGTGGCGCGCACCCGGCGCAGCGAACCGCTGATGGTGACGAGCTTCGCGATCTGCTTCGGGATGGTGTGGCTCGCGGTACGGGCCGGATACTCGCTCGCCCTCGGCGCGTTCGCGGCCGGGATGCTGATCGCCGAGTCCGGCAAGGGAGCCGACGTCGATCACCTCGTACGTCCATTCCGCGACATCTTCGCCGCGATCTTCTTCATCTCGATCGGGATGACCATCGTGCCCGCCGAGGTTGCGGACCATTGGCTAGCCGCCGTCGTGCTCGCCGTCGCGCTCGTCGTCGCGAAGACGCTCTCGGTCTCGTTTGCCGGGCTGCTGACCGGAAACGGCGTGCCGCGTGCGGTGCGCGCGGGGCTCGCGCTATCGCAGATCGGTGAGTTCTCGTTCATCGTGATCGCGGTCGGTATCGGAGCCGGAGTCGTTCGCGGCTTCTTGCTGCCGGTCGTCGTCGGTGCTTCGTGCATCACCGCGATCTCGGGGACGTTACAGGTCCGCCTCGGTCAGCGCGGCGCGAGCTGGCTCGACTCCAACCTGCCGCGTCCGATCGCGACGTTCGTGTCGTTCTACGAGTCGTGGATCGGGCGTCTGCGCACGGCGCCGAAGCCGGAGTCGATCTGGCTGCGGCTGCGCCGGCCGATCGCGCTACTCCTCGTCGACAGCGTGCTGCTCGCGGGCACGGTGATCGTCGCGGCCACCACGCACCACATCGTCGTCAGCCGGCTGGTCCGAATCGCCGATCTCGACGAGCGGATCGCGTTCGTCCTGTTCGTGGCAGTCACGTGCGCGATCGCGGGCTTGTTCGCGGTCGGCATCGCGCGCGGCGCGGTGCGGATGGCCTGGCTGCTCGCGGCGGTGGTGATTCCGGGCGGTGACGGCGGCCACGATCTAGGTCGTTCGCCGCGCCGCGCCCTGCTCCTCACGCTCGAGCTCGCGATCGTGGTCACGCTCGGGCTGCCGATCGCAGCGGTGATCCAGCCGCTCGTCCCCGGCGGCGGCGTGGCGTTGCTCGGCGTGATCGTGATCCTCGCGCTGGTCACGCGGCGTTCGATCGCGGACTTCGAGAAGCACGTGCACGCGGGAAGCGCGTTGATCCTGGAGGTGCTCGCACGTCAGAGCAGTGACAAGGCCAAGCCGGAGCTGTCGGAGGTCGAGGCCGTGCTGCCCGGATTCGAGGGCCTGACGCCGATCGTGCTGGTCGCGGGCGCGCCCGCGATCGACAAGACCCTGGCCGAGCTCGATCTGCGCGCGAAGACCGGCGCGTCCGTTCTCGCGATCGGTCGCGACGGCGGCGGCATCGCGACGCCGCGCCCCGACGAGCCGCTCCGCCGCGGCGACGTGCTCGCGCTCGCCGGCTCGGACGAAGCGATCGAAGCCGCGCGCGCGCTGCTCGTCGGTCACTCGCCCGGGACGGCGTAGCTTGCGGCGCTCGCGTCCCGGATGACCGCGGCGCATCCGGAGTATCTCCGCCGGATCCGATCGAGGTGATCAGCCCCACCGCCGGAACTCCTTTGCACACCAACTGATCTGTCGGCTGATCGCGACCACGGCCGAACCGGGAATTCTGCAGAGTGGACGCGAGTTGCAGAGGGTCGAGCACGAGCTCCGACGACGGAACCAGAGCTCGGCGAGCGGGGTACACCAAGGCGTGAGGATGCGGTTTCGAAAACAGTTGGTCGTGGGACTCGGGACCCTCGTCGTGCTCGTCATCACGATGGCGGTCACGGCGATCGTGATGCTGAGCTCGACGACCGAGATGTCCGGCGAGGTCGCGCGAGATTATGCCAACGGGTTCTCGCACGCGCAGACCTTGAGCGACCTCGAAGAACGCTTGGTCGCCGCCGCACGTGGCTATCTGCTGTCCGGAGACCCGGCATTACGAATTCGATTCGAAGCGTCGCAGAACGAGCTCGCAGCGACCATAAAGGACCTGGACCGTCATCATCTCGTGCCCGTTGCACGCGCATACCTCGTCGAGGTCGACACCTCGGCGAGCGAGTACTTGCGCGAGATGGACCAGGCCGTCGAACGTCGCTCGCAGATGAGCGATCCGAAGGAGATCGTTCCGCTGTTCGATCAACGCCTCTCCCCGCTGCGAGCACGCGTGAAAAGCGCGGTGGACTCGCTCTCGCAGGCCGAGCACACGACCTTCGACCGCGCGCTCGTCGACACTCGACATCGCGCGAGGGTCGCGGGATTGGCCGTCGTCCTCGTGGCGATCCTGACGATCATGTGCGCGATCGTCTTGGCCGTGCTCGTCGGCCGGCGCCTCGCGCGCGATTTCCACGAGGTGGAGGATGCGACGGCTGCTGCACAGCGCGCGGCACGCGCGCGTGAAGAGGTCCTCGCGGTGGTTTCCCACGACTTGCGAACCCCCTTGCAGGCGGTCGTGATGAGCGCCGAGCTCGCGAGCGAGTGTGCGGGTGACGGCGGAACGCGGCGTTATCTGCAGACGATCCGGAACGCGTCGAATCGCATGCAGCGAATGATCGAGGAGCTCGTGGAAGCGGCTCGCCTCGAACAACACGGTCCCGAGCTGCACGCGGAGCCGGTCGATGCGGCCGAGCTGATCGACATGACAGGTGACCTGTTCCGCGCGCGCGCCGGAAGCGAGGGGATCGAGCTCCGGTTGGACGCACCGCATGTCCACGTGCTGGCGGACCGAGAGCGAGTGATCGAGGTGCTGTCCAATCTCATCGGCAACGCCCTCAAGTTCACCCGGCGCGATGGCCATGTCGAGGTGCGAGCCGAACCGGGCGCGAACGAGGTCCGATTCATCGTGACGGACGACGGCTCCGGAATCCCTCCCGACCAGCTGCCGCACGTGTTCGAACGAGGCTGGCAAGGCAGCGGAGGACGCGCGAACGGCGGGGGGCTCGGGCTCGGGCTCTACATCTGCAAGACGATCATCGAAGCACACCGGGGCACGATCGGCGTCACGAGCGAGCTCGGCCACGGTGCTCGCTTCTGGTTCACGTTGCCGCCCGCCGGTCGCGATCCTTCGGCTCGTGCACGTCCCGCATGACGTCCGCATCCCCTCTCGTTCACGGGGTTTGCACGAGCCGTGAACGGACAGCGGTCCGAGACGTCCTCGTGATTGGAGGACGCGTATGACTCAGGCACCTCGCCTCGGTCCGGTCTCGCTCACCGTGCTCGTGATCTTGGTCGGAGTCGTGACGTGGCTGATCGCCGCGGGCTGAGGCCGGGACCTCATCGTCCGCGCATCGCGCTCACCGACCGAGTAGCGCCTTCAGCGCCCTCGCGATGCCGCCGGAGTCGCTCGCTTGCTCCCGGGCGCGGCACTGGCAGCGCTGATCCAGCGGCACGTGGCCGAGGACTTGTTCGACGTGGGCTCCACACCCCGCGTAGGTAGGACGCTTGCACTTGCCACAGGTGATCGCTCTGCACATATCGGATGAGAGCCGCCTTCCGCAAGAAGGATTCAGGGGAGTCGATCGAGCACGCGCGCCAGCTTGGCGCGAATGTGCTCCGCGATCGAGCGTAGCGCGGGGTCGTCGGCAGCAAACGTTTCCATCGGGTCGACCGCGGTGACGACCGTGCGCGGGCCGTCCTCGTAGATCGTGACGTTGCACGGCATCATGAGGCCGGCGGTCAGATCGGCCGACAGCGCCTGATGGGCAAGCGGCGGGTTACAGGCTCCGAGGATCTTGTAGCGGCGAAACTCGATGCCGAGCTTGGCGCGCAGCGTTGCCTGCACGTCCACCTCGGTGAGCACGCCGAAACCCTCGGCTTCGAGCGCGCGCGGGAGCTTGGCGAGCGTGGCGTCGTAATCGAGTGCAACGGTCTTGGTCATGCCGTGGGCCATACGCATGAGAGCCGGCGCGGGCGAAAACGGTTCGCGTCACCGTGCGATCGCATCGCGGATCGCGGCGCGGACCGCCGCGCGCACCGCGGCAGGGACCGCGTCGCCGGGGATGCTCCGGCACATCGAGACCGTGCGCTTGAGTGCGTCGCACGCGCCGGTACAGCGCGGGCACGTCGCGAGGTGGTGCTCGATCTTCACGCACGTCGCCTGGTCGATCTCGGAGGCCGCGTAGGCGGATAACTCGTGCGCGAGCTCGCCGCACGGTTCCGGCGCCGACGCGATCGTTCCCGCGAGCTTCTCGCGCAGCGCCATGCGCGCGCGGTGCAACCGGCTCTTGAGCGCGCCGACCTCGATGCCGACGACGTCCGCGGCCTCCTGCGCGCTGAGCCCTTCGACATCGCGCAGCACGAGCACTTCGCGCTGCTCGGCAGGCAGCGCGCGAATCGCGTCGACCAGTGCCTGGCCGATCTGGCGCGCGTGCACCTGCACGTCGGGCCCGGCCGACGCGTCCGCGACGTCGGGGCCGAGCGTCGTCGTCGGATGCGTTCCGCGCCGCTGCTTGATGCAGAAGCTGCGCGCGATCTGGTACAGCCACGTCGACAGCGCGGCCTCGCCGCGAAACCCGGGAAGGTTGCGGAACGCGGCCAGCATCGTCTCCTGCAGGACCTCTCGCGCCGACTCCGGGTCGCCGCACATGCGCAGCCCGAACCGATAGATCCGCTGCTCGTAGCGCGCCAGCAGCTCGTCGATCGCGCGGCGTTCACCCGCCTGGGCGGCGGCGATCAGCTCGGAGTCGGGCTCGGTCACGCCTCGTGGATATACGATGCGGAAGATATTTTCCCAGTGCGATCTGCGGATGATTTCCTGCGGTCAGGGCCGCGGGAAGAACGCCGCCGCGGTCGTCGTCCAGGCGCCGTTCTGGGCAGCGAGGCCGTGCGCGCGCGATCGATTTTTTCACAGCTCGCGAGTGCGAGCACGGCGATCGCCACGATCGCGCCGGATCTCGCCACCGGCACCTATACCTCCAGGATCAGGTCGTCGCGCCGAGCCGGATCCACGCGCACCCGCACCTCGCGTCCGAGCAGGAGCGTGACCTCGTGCTCGAGCAACAGCTTGCGGATCGTCGCTCGGTACGGTCCGTTCGGGTCCGCGACGTCCAGGCCGAGGCGATAGACCGGCACGTTGTTGACGCGCATCCCCGTCACCTGCGCGTCGACCACGCGAGCGGCCAACGATCGGCCGTGGATTCGAAGCCATGCCGCGCGCCGCGCCTTCGAGCTCGCGCGTAGCGCCAGGACGAGCCCGATCGCGATCATCACGCCGCCGATGATCACGTTGATGCCGCCGCCCGGCATCAACTTGCCGGTCGCGCGCGCGACGGCGAGCCCGATCGCGATCTCCATCGCCCCCACGAGCCCGAGCATGACCCCGACGACGCGCCCCAACCCCCGTGCGCTCGCCGCGGCCCGTCGCGCCGCCGCGAGATTCCACGCGCTCGCGTATGCGGTCCCCGAGCGTTCGCACAGCGAGAGCGCGGCGAAGCGCTCGCGCACGCGATCCAGATCCGACGGCGCCGACAGCTCGCCGAGGACGGACTGCGCGGCGCGCAGATCTCCGCGCTGCTCGTGGGCATTCGCGCGCACGACCGACGCCAACGGATCGAGCGGGTCGGCGATCGGGACCTCGTCCTTGCGCGCGCCGACGAGCGCGATCACCCGATCGGCGGCGCCTTCGAGCGTGGCAAGAAATGCCGCCGACACGCGGAGCTCGGAGTCCGACTCGAGCTCGGCCGGATCTGCGGCCATCCAGGTCAGATACCGGCGCGCGGCTTCGCGATCGCCGCGCGCCACGGCACGGCGAGTCAGGCGCCCGAGTTGCTCCTGCTTGTGGCGCGGCAGGACCGCGGCATCGAAGGTGCTCTCGGCAAGCGCGTCTCCCAGCTCTCCGTTCTGATACACGGCCGGAACCTCGGAGAGCAGCAGCACGAGCGTCGCCATGTCCTCGCTCGCCGTGACGTCTCCCGCAGCCGAACGTGCCCGGAGGCTCTGCCAGATCGCGAGTGCCTCTCGCTCGCGACCGGGCAGGACGCGCGGCGATCCGCCGAGCAGCGCGACCAGCCCCGGCGACACCACGCGCGAACGACCGTCCTGCGCGCGAAGCTGCTGGAGCCTGTGCGGATCGTTGGACGGCGCGGCGAGCACGCCCGGGTTCGCGACCAGCGCGCCGCGGTCGGGAAGTGTGACCTGGCCCCCGCAGTGCGAGCATGCGACGACGCCTCCGTGCATCGGCGCGCGTGCCGGGCTCGTGCAGTGGGGGCAGACGTAGAGCCGATCGGCCGAGGGCGTGCGGTACGGGCCCGGGGAACCGATCACGCGTTCATCATAACGCGCCGGTCGCACGTGTCTGCATGCGCTCGATGTCCGCGACCGCGGGTCGAGAATAAGTCTCGATTAAGCCGATGCGGTCGCAGGGGCACGGACATGTCCGCGTCGGTATCACGCGACATGGAGCTCACGAGCCGTCCACGTCGATGGTCGCTTCTCGCGATCGCGTTCGCGCTCGTCGGCAGCGCGGGCCGCGCATCGGCCGGTCATTCCAGCCATCCTTGTCACGAGACGAGCACGGTCGTGGGGCGACAGCGCTGCCACCGGTTCGGCGCCTGGTCGACGACCGCACATCCACTGACGCTCGACTTCGACCTCGGTCTCGTCTCGCATCGCTACGACGGACCGCGCGGCGCGAGCGGTACCGACGACATCAACGGCGACCGCTTCTCGTACCGCCTCGCGACCGACCCGAACGCGCCGCCGATCGTCATGGTCGGGCCGCGTGTTCGCGTCACGTTCGGCGAGCCGGGCTGGTATCTCGGCTACGAGGCCGGCTACCAGCACGCGCAGTCGACGCCCGCGATCGAGGCGCAGATCGGATCCGAGATGCTGGACGCGCACGCGGCATCGCTGCTCGAGAACAACTTCGTCTTCGGGATGCGCGCGCGGCACGACGCGGTCACGTTCGGCGGCGAGGTCGCGCTCGGCGTGTTGGTCCAGACCTATCCGACGCGCTGCCCGAGCGGCGAGGGTTGCTACGACACCCCCGAGGTGTTCGATCTATCGATGCTGGCCGAGGCGCGTGCGCGCGGGGATCTGTGGATCACGCCGACCCTGTCGATCGGTGTCACGGCCGGTCTCGATCCGTTCGCTCGCGGCGATGCTTCGCTCGTGCTGTCGCTCTCCGAGCATCTCGTCCCGTTCGGGGGAATGTGAGGGCGGCGATGAAGACCGCGATCGCGATCGTCGGGTTCACGTGTGCGACCGGGTGCTATCGTCCCGAGCTCGTCGGCGATCACCCCGTCGTCGGGTGTGTCGAGGTCGCGGTCGCTCCGGCGACCGATCCCAGCACCACGGGGCCGATCGTCGACTATCGTTTCTACAACCGGTGCGGCCACGATGCGGTGATCGACCTGGCGTCGGTCGTGGTGGTCGCGCGCGATCAGGCCGGCGCCACCAGTCCGCTCGTCGCCTACGATCCCGGCGGGGAGATCCGCGCGCTGCGGATCGCCGCGCATCGTTCGGGGCAGGAGCGGATCGAGTATCACGCGCCCGGTGACGACGAGGCACCTCGCGTCGCGCCCATCGCCGAAGAGCTGGCGGCATTGCGCCGACAGCGCGACGCGCTCGCGGCGACGGCGGAGCGCAGTCCCGCTGGCTCGCCCGACGTCCGCCCCGCCGTCGAAGCGCTCGACCAGGCGATCGCCGCGCTCGAGGCACGCTTGCCCGTCCGCCCCCCGACCAGCGCGAGCGCGTCGCCTGCTCGATTGTGTGCCGACGTGGGGCGAATCGACGGATCGTCGACCGCACCGCGCTGGACATGTTTGGTCCCGCCGCGCGTCGACTGAACCGGACCGGCGTGTAACGGAGCCGCAACACGGGGCCGGCCTCGGCACGTGTTACGGCGGTGCCATGGTCGCGACGCCCGAGATCACCGCAGCGGAGCCGGGGCGACAGGCGAACGAGACGTTCGAGCTCCAGCCGAACAGCGAGCTCGGCCGGTATCGCCTGGGCGGCGTGCTCGGCAGCGGTGGCATGGGCGTCGTGTGGTCCGCATACGATCCCGATCTCGATCGCGAGGTCGCGATCAAGGTGCTGCGCGGCATCGAGGACACGACCGCACGCGCGCGCTTGCTGTGCGAAGCGCGGGCGATGGCGCGGCTCGCACACCCGAACGTCGTGTCGGTGCACGAGGTCGGGACCGATCGCAACCGCGATTTCGTCGTGATGGAGCTCGTCGCGGGCGAGAACCTCGAGGCCTGGCTCGCGACGAAGCCGCCGCGCGAGGACGTGCTCGATGCGATCGTCGCGGCGGGTCGCGGGCTCGCCGCCGCACACGCCGCCGGGCTCGTCCATCGCGACTTCAAGCCGCACAACGTGCTGCGTGCGCGCGACGGCCGCGTGCTCGTCACCGATTTCGGCCTCGCCCGCGACCAACCCGCCGGTGCGGTCGAGGCGCACGACGTCGCGCCGCTGACCTCGCCTCTGGCGCTCGCCAGCACGCTGCGCGGTGCGCGAGCGTTCGCGCTGGCATCCCCGCTCACCGACGCGGATGCGCTGGTCGGAACGCCCGCGTACATGGCACCCGAGCAGCTCGCCGGTGCGGCGTGCACGGCGGCGGCCGATCAGTTCGCGTTCTGTGTGGCCGCGTGGCAAGCGCTCGTCGGGACGCGCCCGTTCGACGGCGAAGGGCTCGCGGAGCGCCTCGCCGCGATCGAGACCGGCCGCCCGGGTCGCGCCGACGCGCTGCCGCGGCGGCTGCGCGCGATCCTGACGCGCGGGCTCGCGTTCGATCCCGCGGCGCGCTGGTCGGATCTCGACGAGCTGCTCGCCGCGCTCGAACGGACGCGTCACCCGCGCGCGCGCCGCTACGCGCTCGTCGTTGCGGGCGTGCTCGCGGCCGGAGGGCTGGCGGCGCACGCAGCGGTGCCGCGCGGAGTCGAGCCCTGTACCGGCGCCGATCGCGCGCTCGCCGCCACGTGGAACGACGCGATCAAGACAGCCGGGCAGCGCGCGTTCCTCGCGACGCAGCTGCCCTACGCCGCGTTCGCGTGGAACCACACCGCGCAGACCCTGGACGCCTACGGCCGCGACTGGGTCGCGATGCACACCGCGACCTGTCGCGCGTCCGAGGCGGGCGAGCAGTCCACGGCCACGCTCGATCTGCGCATGAGCTGCCTCGCGCAGCGGCTCGCCGAGCTGCGTGCGGCCGGCGACTTGTTCGGCCACGCCGACCGCGGCGTCGTCGCGAAGGCGACCACCATCGCGGACGGGCTCGGTCCGATCGATGCGTGCGCCGATCTGCCGGCGCTGCAGGCCGTCGTGCCGCCGCCCAACGTCGCGGTCGCCGGCATCGTCGCCGATACGCGCGCCGAGCTCGCGCGCGCACGCGTGCTCCACGCGGCAGGCCAATCGCACGACGCGTTGCCGGTCGCGCGCGCTGCGGCAGACCGCGCGCAAACGATCGGTTACCTGCCGCTCGCAGCCGAGGCGTCCCTGGAAGCCGGCGAGCTCGAGGAGGTCGTCGGCGACCATGCAGCCGAGCGCACGCTCGAAGATGCGTTCGACGCCGCCGAAGCCGCCGACGACGCGGCCGTGGCAGCGCGTGCGGCCGCGAGGCTCGCGGCGGTCGCCGGCGGCGTGCGTTCGCGGTGGGACGAAGCCGCGCGGTGGTCGCGCATCGCGAGTGCAGAGGCGCGGCGCCGCACCAGCACGCCGGCCGAACGCGCGCGCGCGGCCGAGGTGGCCGCGTTCCTGGCGTTCCAGGCGGGCCACGTCGCCGACGGGCTCGCACGCGATCGCGAAGCGCTCGAGCTATACGAACAGCTGCGCGACGACGTGGGCGCCGCGCGCAGCCACGTCGCGCTCGGCTGGGATTTCCTCAAGGCCGGCCGCCTCGACGAAGCCCGCCCCGAGCTCGCCGCGGCGCTCGCGATCGACGAGCGCATCTACGCCCCGAACCATCCGAACACCGCCGAAGTGCTGCAGGCGATGGCCGAGCTGCAGCTGAAATCACACGACGTCACCGGCGCGGTCGCCACCGCACGGCGCGCGCTGGCGATCGACGACGCCGCACTCGGCAGCGACAGCAAGGCCTCCGGCGACGTGCACTTCCTGCTCGGCGCGGCTCGAGAAGACGTGGCCGAGCTGCGGCGCGCCCTCGCGATCCGGGAGAGAGTGCTCGGCGTGGACCATCCGCTGACGGCGGCGGTCCACGCGAGTCTCGGCGGCATCGCGGCACGTCACGAACGCTACGCGGATGCGATCTCCGAGCTGCGCACCGCGCTCGCGATCGACCAGCGCACGTTGCAGCCCGGCTCGCTCGAGCTCGCGCGCGTGCGGTTGATGCTCGGCCAGGCGCTGGCCGGAGCCCGCGACTACGACGAGGCGCTCGTCGAGCTGCGCGCGGTCGGCCCCGAGACCCCGTTCAGCGCGAGCGCGCATCGCAGCATCGGCGAAGTGCTCGTCCAGCTACATCGCCCCGCCGAGGCGGTCGTCGAGCTCGAGGCCGACCTCGCGATCAGGAAACGCACGCTCGGTGCCGACAGTCCCGAAGTCGCGAACGCGCTCGAGTTGCTCGGCGACGCGCACCTCGCACTCCATCGCTACCGCGAAGCCGCCGACGAGCTCGCCCGCGCGCTCGCGATCGACGAGATCAAGCAACCGGATCAGCGCGTCCTCGCCGACCTGCGCAGCGAGCTCGCCCGCGCACGCGCCGCGCGGTGAACGGCTCAGGCGCACGCGACGCTGCTCGGCGCTTCGGAAGCGAGGGTCACCGAGATCGCGGGCGGGCTTGCGAGCAGCTTCTTGACCTTGCAGCCCGCTGCGGCGCGCACGACGGCCTCGCGGTAGCGGGTCGGGAACCCCGACGGTAGGTCGAGCTCGAGCTGGACCGCCACGAGCCTGGATTGGGAATCATAGGTGTGATGCTGGACCAGGCCGATTCCATCGGTCGGGATCCCTCGCGCTTGGCAAAATCCGAGCACATAGATTCCCGCGCACGTCGCGAGCGATGCGAGAAACAAGTCGAACGGGGCCGGCGCGCTATCGGCGCCACCACTGGCGACCGGCTGGTCGGTCTGGATCAGGTGCGGTCCCATCGTCGCATCGACGCGTTTGCCACCTGGAAACGTGATCTTGATGTCCATGCCCGTACGAGCCACGCGCGCGAAGAAGGATTCGCGAACATCTTGCGTGTACGGCAGCCGCGTCGTCGGCGCTCCTGCTCTTGAAACGTACGCTGACTGCGACACCGGGTGCGACACACCCGCGACAACGACGTGCGGGATCTCGACGCCGCAAGTTCGCGCGATCGTTCGCGCACGTGTTGGCTCGCATCTGGCATCGCGCGGCGCCATGCAACGTTCAGCTCTTGTCATGATCTTGTTCGCGGCGTGCTCGTCATCGCATCACGACTCCGGCGGCGTGATGCTCGAGCCCGACGCGCCCGCCGATTCTCCGCCGCCGAGCACGATCGAGCTCGAGCTGATCGGCTCGATGCCGACATTCGTCGCGCTGCGTGACGGCAACGGCGCGTGGCAGATGCAGACGCCCGGTCAGGCGTCGTACTCGGTGCAGGTGACGAACGACTACGAGTTCGTCGCCGTGTGCGCCGACGGGCAGGGCAACTTCGACGCCGAGTGGCTCGCGGCGACCGCCGGCGACGGCCGCCAGCTCGTGTTCTGCGGGCTCACGATGCCGACCGGCTCGACCGTCGACGTCACCGGTCGCATGGTGCAGGCCGGCGAGGCCCAGATGACCGACTTCGCGAGCTCGACGACCGCGCCGTGGTCGTTCGACCTCCACGTGATGCCCGGCACGCACGACTTGGTCGCGAACGATGCGACGCGCGTGCTGGTGCGCCGCGCGCTGTCGATCCAGGGCGCGACGACGCTCGCCGATGTCGATCTCGCGGCGGGCGAGAACCTGGTGCCGGTGACGGTCGAAGTCTCGAACACCGATCCGGACGATGCGCTGGTGACCAGCGTCGAGCTGATCACCAGCAGCGACGCGGCGATGCTGTCCGATGGCCCGGGGAGCGACGCGATGGTGTTGCCCGACGATCTGATGAAACCGAGCGACTTCGAGCTCGTCGAGGCGCAGGCGACCGCGGACAGCTTCGATCGCTTCGGCAGCGCGATCTACGCCGGCAGCGCGCCGAGCTTCGCGTTACCGCCGCGCCTCACCGACGCCACGTTCGATTCCGCGACGATCACGAGCGCATCGTGGACGTCGTTGCCCGCGTTCGATCAGGTCGAGTTCGAGGTCGACGGCTTCGGCGCGACGATGGGCATCGAGCGCGTCACCGCGACTCCGGCCTGGGTGCAGGCCACCGCGGCGAGTCAGCTCGCGATCGACACGTCGGGGATCACCGGCTACTCGCCGTCGTGGAACGTCGACCCCACCGGGCCGTACTCGCGCAGCCTGGCCGTCCAGCAGGCCGACGCCTCCGGCAACGATCTCGGCAGCGCGGTGTTCGACACCTCGGGGCAAGCGTTCCCGCGCGCGATGGCCGGGCGTGCGCTGCGCCACGCGCGAATGCGCGTGGCCCGGCGCGCGCGGTAACGGCTGCGCCGCGCTGGCGACGTTCGCGCGCGATCCCCGACGCGGCTACTCGGCCAACATTCCGTGCGCGTAGGCGATCGTGTCCGGATACGACGCGATGTCCTGCCTGTAGATCCTGGACCGCAACGTCGACCGCGCACGCGTCGGACCATCCGATCGATTGCGGGATGCCATCGTCGGCATCACTGCCGCTATCGAACGGCGACACCGTGACGAGCAGGGTCGCCGAATAGCTCGTCGCCGGATCCGCGCCGGCGAGCTGCACGGTGCCTGGAACCTCGTACGTCCATGCGGACGCCGGACCGCTCGAGTCTTCGCAGGCGACGCATGCGACGACCAGCACGAAGGCGACGCGCACCATGCCTTCACTCCCAGCAACGCGTGTTCCAGCGCGCATGTGCACGAAGCCGCTGGCCCCGAGCGCGGCACGGTTGGAGATTTTCCCAGTAGGAGATTGGAAATTCTCCCGCGCGCCGCTGCTCCGCGACGTGAACGCGCCCAAACGTCGTCGCCGTCGGGCTCGCGGTCAGCGACGGGCGCTTCTCGCGAACTCCGCGACCCGGATCTTGCGGGTCTGGATCGACGTGAGCGCCTCGAACGCCGACGAGTGCTCACCCGATGCCGAACCGCCAGCCAAATCCGACGTAGGGCATCCAGGCCGTTCCGGTGAGCGGCGCGGGGACGATCGGGTCGCAGGCGGTCTCGTCGGGAGGATCCGTGAAAAAGCTCGCCGGCTCGATCGAAAGCCCGAGCGTAAAGTACATGCCCAGCGCCGTCGAGCCGCCTCCAGCATCCATCCCCAACGTCGCTTCACCGAACGCGCCGAGCGTCTCGCCGTTCATGCGCTCGACGCCGGCGCGCATGCCCAGCCAGTCGTGGCGCGGGACCGAGCCACAGTTGTCGTCATCGTCGTCGCACACCAACGCGGTGCCGTCGTGGAAACGATAGCGCGTCTCCACGCCGAGCCGTTCGCGCGACAGGTTGTTGAAGGCGGGGTCCCCGCCCATGTTGACCTCCATCTCGTCGTCCACCGACGCGCCGAGGTACCAGCGATCGGTCAGCCGCTTGCCGAGATCGACGCCGAGCCCGAACGCGCCCCAGCCCGTGCCGCGCGGCGTGCCGATGAAGTACATCGGCACCCGCAGGCCGAGCGACCAGGTCCCGGCGCCGCGCGCCGGGGGAGCTGCGGCCGGCTGGGCACCCGGGGCGAACATCGTGACCGACTGGGCGTGCGCGGCCGAGGCGACACCGAACGAGACGAGGCAACATCCGGCGAAGTGGACGAGCTTCATGCGGGCTAAGATGTGCAGGTCGCGCGGGCGCGCTCGTTAAGCCTGCGTTGTGGACACGGGCTCGACGAGCGCGGCGCGTAGCACGCGGTGGGAGAATCTCCGCCGGGGGGCGGAAAAAGTCCCTCACGCGACATGTCGGTGACGCGCGATCATGCGGCTTTCGCGCGCGCGGCGCCTGGAGCGCGCCTTGCTCTGACGATCGCGCGGAGGGTCGTCCATGAAGGCATCTGCGCGCGCGTGACGTACGGCGAGTCGTGCGAGCAGCGGCACGTTCCGGTCGTAAGCCGCTACGCGGAGTCTGCGCGCCTCGATCTCACGAAGCCGAGTAAGCAACCGAGTTCATCCTCTGCAACACACTCGCAACATCCCGATCGCGCTTCGCGCGCGATGCTCGCGCCATGAAGCTCGTCGTTCGTTCGCTTCTCGTGTTCGCGACCGCGTGCGACTCGCACGCGACGTCCACACCCGTCGACGCGACATCGAGGGACGCGCCCGCCATCGCACCGGAGCTCGCGTACGTGACCAACTCCGACGACAACACGGTGTCGCAGTTCGCGATCGCCGCCGATGGCAGCCTCACCGAGATCGGAACGCCGATCGCGACCGGGATGGGCCCGAGCTCGATCGCCGTCGATCCCGCGGGCAAGTTCGTTTACGTCGCCGACCGCGACGACAACACGCTGTCCGCGTTCGCGATCGGCTCGGATGGGACGCTATCGGCGATCGGCGCGCCGATGCCGGCAGGCGAGGAGCCGTACTTCGCCGTGGTCGATCGCTCGGGTGCGCACCTCTACATCGTCGACTACGGCACCGGTCTCCAGGACTCGACGGTCTCGCAGTTCACGATCGGCGCGACCGGCGAGCTCGCGGCGATCTCGCCCGCTGCGTCCGCGGGCGCCGTCGCCACCTCGCTCGCATTCGATCGAACGGGCGAACACGCCTACCTGACCAACTTCTACGACGATGGCAACGTCTCGGAATTCTCCGTCGGTGCCGATGGCTCGCTCACGCTGTCCGCCACGGTGATGGTCGCGTCCGGCGATACGCCGTACGTTGCCGTCGCCGATCCGGCAGCCGACTATCTGTACGTCGCGGAGGATAACGAGAACACCATCACGCGCTACGCGATCGGATCCGACGGCGCATTGTCGGG
Organism: Kofleriaceae bacterium; assembly: GCA_035500135.1. Classification (GTDB taxonomy): domain Bacteria; phylum Myxococcota_A; class Polyangia; order Haliangiales; family Haliangiaceae; genus JABFXX01. The sequence continues at coordinate 83,117 of DATJXL010000336.1, read as the reverse complement.
CGGCGTCGACGTCTCGGTCGGCACTGACCCCGGCGCAATCGCGATCGATGCGACGGGCGCGCATCTATACGAGACGAACCGCGAGAGCCACAACCTCCAGGCGTTCGCGGTCGCGGCCGATGGCAGCCTCACCGCGATCGCCGCGGCGCCGATCGCGGCGGGAACCGGTCCGATCTCGGCAGCCGTCGATGGTTCGGGACACGACCTCTATGTCGTGAGCTCGGAAGACGACACCGTCCTTCACTTCACGATCGCCAGCGACGGCAGCCTGACGTTCGTCGCGACCGTACCGACCCAGCGCACTCCCACTTCGATCGTGACGGTCCGCGGTGCGTGAGGCACTCCTCGTGCTCGCACTGGCTGGGGCGTGCGCGAGTCCGCCGTCAGCGCCGGTGGCGACGATGCCTCGCATGCGACCGGTCGAGTGACGATCGATGGCCAAGGGTTCCGATTCCTGCTCGACACCGGCGCGACGACCACATCGATCGCGCCGCGCGTACGTTCGCAGCTCGGGCTCGCTGTCGATCCGGCGAAGGTCAGCACCGTGATGAACGGCACGAGCACGCTCGACGACATTCCAATGGTGACGCTCGATCGGCTCGCGATCGGCGAGGTCGAGCTCCGCGAGGTCGATGCGACCTGCTACCGGATGATGCCAGCGACGGCACGCTCGGCATGGACGTGCTGTCGCAGACGATCGCGGAGCTCGATCTGCCCCATCATGCCCTGATCCTCTATCCGGCTGGCTCGACTTCCTGGCATACGAACGAGCTCGTCGCAGTCCCGTACACCTCGCCGATCGGTGGCCTGCTGCAGATCGATGCCGCGTTCGGCGCGGTGCACGGCACGGCCGTCATCGATTCCGGAACGTCGATCAGCGTTGCGAATCCGCGCGCGTGACCGTAGTGGCGCCGCTTCTCGCGTGCACGACCAGTCGGTCGCACGCTCGTCGGAACGATGCTGCTGCCCTGCCGAGATCGTGTCGTGAGCGCTCGTCCGCGGTTACGCCTGCGCGCCGGTCAAGCTATAAGCCACGAGTGCAAGCTCAGTCGCCAGAAGTCGGGCACCGCTCATCGTTTTCGCTGCTGTGCCTCGGCGCGCTCGGCGTCGTGTTCGGCGACATCGGCACCAGCCCGCTCTACACGCTACGCGAGTGCCTGCATGCGTCCGGCGAGCATCCCGGCGCGTCCGAGGTGTACGGCATCCTGTCGCTGATCTTCTGGTCGCTGACGATGGTCGTGACGATCAAGTACCTCGCCTTCATCATGAAGGCCGACAACAAGGGCGAGGGCGGCATCTTCGCGTTGCTCGCGCTCGTGCCGAAGCGGGCGTCGAAGCGCTCGATGTCGGCGATCGCGATCCTCGCGGTCGTCGGTGCGGCCCTGCTTTACGGCGACGGCACGATCACCCCGGCGATCTCGGTGCTGTCGGCGATCGAGGGCGTCGCGCTGGCGAAGCCAAGCCTCGAGGTGCTCGTCATCCCGCTGACGTGCGCGATCCTGATCGGTCTGTTTCTCTTCCAGCAGCGCGGCACCGGGACGATCGGCAAGCTGTTCGGACCGATCATGGTCGTATGGTTCGCCACGATCGGCGGCCTGGGTGCGTACCAGGTCGCGCAGCATCCCGAGATCCTGCGCGCGTTGTCGCCGGTCTGGGGCGTGCGCTACTTCGTCGATCACGGCGTGATCGGCGCGCTGATCCTCGGCAGCGTCGTGCTCGCGGTGACCGGGGGCGAGGCGCTGTACGCCGACATGGGCCACTTCGGGCGCAAGCCGATCCGTACGGTGTGGATCGCCTTCGTCATGCCGGCGCTCGTGCTCGCGTACTTCGGGCAGGGCGCGCTATGGCTCTCGGATCCGTCGATCGACAACCCGTTCTTCGCGATGGTGCCGGCAGGCGGGTGGTCGTTCGCGCTCGTCATCCTGTCGAGCGCGGCGACCGTGATCGCGTCGCAGGCGCTGATCTCCGGCGCGTTCTCGTTGACCCGCCAGGCGATGCTGCTCGGGTACTTCCCGCGCGTCACGATCCGGCACACGTCGCACGCGACCGAGGGCCAGATCTACATCCCCGAGATCAACTGGCTGCTCGCGGGCGGCTGCATCATGCTCGTGCTCGCGTTCCGGTCCTCGGACAAGCTCGCCGCCGCGTACGGCATCGCGGTGACCGGCACGATGGCGATCACGTCCGTCGTCTATTACATCGTGACGCGCGAGACGTGGGGCTGGTCGCGCGCGCGCGCGCTGCCGCTGCTCGTCGCGTTCCTCTCGTTCGATCTCGCGTTCTTCGGCGCGAACTTGATGAAGTTCCTCGACGGCGGTTACGTGCCGATGCTGATCGGCACCGGCTTCATCGCCGCGATGCTGATCTGGAGCCGCGGCCGCACGCTGGTGGTCGAGCAGTACACCGCCAAGTTCCCGAGCGTCGCCGACGCGATGCCGGCGCTCGACCGCATGCTGGTCGCGCGCGTGCCTGGAACCGCGGTGTTCCTCGCGTCGTCGCTCGACCACGTGCCGCCGTCGCTGATGCGCGTCGCCGAGCGCGGCCGCACGCTGCACGAGCACGTCGTGCTCCTGACGGTCCGCAACGACGACGTGCCCGAGGTTGCCGACGCGCATCGCGCGAAGTACGAAGCGCTCGGCGACAACCTCCACCGCGTCGTGATCCACCTCGGGTACATGGAGCATCCATCGGTGCACGACGTCCTGCAGCGCGTCGCGGCAGAGCACGGCATCCCGTTCGGCGACGCCGAGGTCACCTACTACCTCGGGCGCGAGACGATCCTGAACACCGGTGCCGGCCGGATGAGCAAGGTCGCCGAGACGCTGTACTCCTACTTGCAGCGCAATGCGGTCGCCGCCGACCGTGCGTTTGGCATCCCGCCGGCGCAAGTGGTCGAGATCGGGACGCAGATCGATCTCTGAGCCGGCGATCTTGATGCGATCTAGACGTGCGCCGGCTTCTGCGCGCGGTACGGCTAGCCCACAAGCTTGCTCGGCGTGGATCTCCTGCTGCTCGTCCTCGGCGGCGCCCTCGTGGTGGGTGCCGCGGCGCTCGTCGGCGCCAAGCTCGAGCGGCGCGCAGAGATCCGGCGCCGCCGCCTGCAAGGTGAGCGCAACGCCGAGCAAGAACAGCTGCGTCTCGACGAGCGGTGCGCGGAGTGTGGAGAAGCGGTCGACCCGAACCAGGATATCTGGGACCTCGGACGCTGGTGGCATCGCAAGTGCTACCGAGAAGTCGTGCGCTAGGAGAATGTCATGCGGAAACTCAGGCTCATCGTGGCGGGCGTCGTGGGCGTGGTCGTGCTCGTCATCTTCATCATCATGTTCGCGTCGCTCACGACCATCCATCCGGGTCACGTCGGCGTGTCGGTGAAGAAGTGCGGCGGCGGCGGCGTCTCGCCTGACCCGATCCCGACCGGCTACTACTGGCGCAGCTTGTTCTGCGAGGAAGTCGTCGAGTATCCGACGAACGTGCAGACGCTCGTGCTCGCGAAGAATCCGCACGAAGGCCGGCCGGAAGACGAATCGATCATCGTGACATCATCGGAAGGCCTGCCGGTGAACCTCGATGTCTCGCTGTCGTTCACGCTCGAGCCGGCGAAGGTCCCGGCGATCTACACGAAGTTCCGCAACGACATCGACGTCATCGCGCACAACTTCGTCCGCCAGACCATCCGCGAGGGCGTGCAGAGCGTGTTCGCGCAGTTCACGGCGGAGCAGCTCTATTCGACCAAGCGCGAGGAGAGTCGCGTCGAAGTGCAGAAGTTCTTGTCCGATCGCCTCGGCAAGGAGGGCTTCAACATCCAGCAGTTCACGATCAACGAGACCCGCGTGCCCGACGCCGTGGTCCAGGCGATCAACGCGAAGGTCGCGATGATCCAGGAGTCGCAGAAGGCCGAGGCGGAGGTGCACAAGACCGAGGCGGAGGCCAAGCAGCGTGTCGCGAAGGCGCAGGGCGAGGCCGAGGCGAAGAAGCTGTCGGCCGATGCCGAGGCCTACTTCAACAAGACCGTTGCCGCGTCGATCACGGAGGAGTACGTGCAGTACAAGGCGCTCGAGAAATGGAACGGCGAGCTGCCGCAGATGATGGGCAACGGCGCGATGCCGTTCATCAACGTGTCCGCGGCGAAGCCGCTGAAGTAACCGCGCCCTCGACATGGCGGACGATCTCGGCGATGCCGATCCCCGCCGTGACCTGCGCGAACACGGTCGGACCGTCGCCGCGCATGCGGTGCGCGTCGCGCGCCATCACGTCGAGGCTCGCGCCGACGAGCGGCGCGAGATCGATCTTGTTGATCACCAGCAGATCCGACTGCGTGATGCCCGGGCCGCCCTTGCGCGGGATCTTGTCGCCACCGGCTACGTCGATCACGTAGATCGTGAAGTCGGCGAGCTCGCGGCTGTACTGCGCGGCGAGGTTGTCGCCGCCGCTCTCGACGATCAGCAGCTCGGGCGCGACGGCGCGGGTCAGATCCTCGAGCGCGACCAGGTTCGGCGTGATGTCCTCGCGGATCGCGGCGTGCGGGCAGCCGCCGGTCTCGACCGCGCGGATCCGCTCGAGCGGCAGCGCCTCGTGGCGCGTCAGGAACTCGGCGTCCTCGCGCGTGAAGATGTCGTTCGTGACCACCCCGAGCGAGCGCGTCTCGCGCAGCGCACGGCACAGCGCGAGCACGAGCGCGGTCTTGCCGCTGCCGACCGGGCCGCCGATCCCGACCGTGAACGCGCGGCGCGCGAAGTCGCGGCGCAGCGGCGGCTCGCGGTCGGCGAACCGGCCGGGGTGGTCGGGGTGGTCGTGCATGCCGAAGCCGTCGTGATCGTGGCGCATGGATCTCCTAGGACTGGAACAGCCGCGCGTACAGCCGATCGTGCGCGGCCTGCGCGAGATCGACGAGCGGCGAGAGCGAGCGCGCGTCATTCGCACCGAGCGCGCGGGTGTCGGCGAGCGCGCGCTCGGCGATCGGCGCGACGTCGAGAAGGACGCGCTGCGCGCGCAGCGGCCCGACCACGCCGAGCCGCACAGCCGCCGAGACCGCCGAGCGCAGCGCGCCGAACATCGCGAGCCGGCGCGCGTCGTCGAGCGACACCGCGGCGCGTGCGAGCACCGCGCCGAGCGTGGCCGCGAGGTGACCGTGCGGCAGCTCGACGCGAGCATCGAGCATCGCCTCGGCCGCGATCGCGAGCGCACGGCCCTGCGCGCGGCTCGCGCGGTTCGCGACGCGACTCGACAGGAAGCGATCGATCGCGCGATCGGCCAGCGCTGGATCGGCGTCATGCGCGTCGTTGACGAACGGCAGCGTCGCGTACGCGGTGTGCCACGCGAGCTCGTGCAGGCGCAGCGCGAGCTCGCGCTCGCCCGCGAGCAGGCCGAGGCCGCGCAGCGCCTCGAGCCCGAGCGAGTGCGCGAAGCTCCCCGCGGGGAACGCGGAGTCCGCGAGCTGGTAGAGCAGCTGCTGCATCAGAACAGGAAGTAACGCTGCGCGAGCGGCAGCGTCTTGGCCGGCGCGCAGGTCAGGAGCTGGCCGTCGGCACGCACCTCGTAGGTCTCGGGATCGACCTCGATGCGAGGCAACGCGTCGTTGAGCTTCATGTCCCGCTTGGTGAGGCCGCGGCAGCCGCGCACCGCGACGACTTCTCGTTGCAAGCCGTAGCGCGCCGCGACCCCGGCGGCCTCGGCCGCGCGCGACACGAACGCGAGGCTCGACGCCGCCGCGGCACGGCCGAGCGCGCCGAACATCGGTCGCATGCGCACCGGCTGCGGTGTCGGGATCGATGCGTTCGCGTCGCCCATCTGCGCCCACGCGATCATCCCGCCCTTGACGACGAGCGCCGGCTTGGCGCCGAACCACGCCGGGTGCCACAGCACGAGATCGGCGAGCTTGCCGACCTCGACCGAGCCGACGTGATCCGCGATGCCGTGCGCGATCGCGGGGTTGATCGTGTACTTCGCGACGTAGCGCCGGATGCGCGCGTTGTCGTCGCTATCATCTCCGGGTGCCGGGCCGCGCTGCTCCTTCATCTTGTGCGCGGTCTGCCACGTTCGCATCACGACTTCCCCGATGCGGCCCATCGCCTGGCTGTCGCTCGACATCATGCTGATCGCGCCGAGGTCGTGCAGGATGTCCTCCGCCGCGATGGTCTCGCCGCGGATCCGGCTCTCGGCGAACGCGACGTCCTCGGGCAGCTTCGGATCGAGGTGATGGCAGACCATCAACATGTCGAGGTGCTCGTCGAGCGTGTTGACGGTGAACGGGCGCGTCGGGTTCGTCGAGCTCGGCAGCACGTGCGGCACCGAGCACACCTTGATGATGTCGGGCGCGTGGCCGCCGCCCGCGCCCTCGGAGTGATAGGTGTGGATCGTGCGGCCCTTGAAGGCCGCGATCGAATCGTCGACGAAGCCCGACTCGTTCAGGGTGTCGGTGTGAATCGTGACCTGGACGTCGTGCACCTCGGCGACGCCGAGGCAGCAGTCGATCGCCGGCGGTGTGGTGCCCCAGTCTTCGTGCAGCTTGAGGCCGAGCGCGCCCGCTTCGAGCTGCTCGCCGAGACCTTCAGGCCGCGACGAGTTGCCCTTGCCGGTGAGGCCGATGTTGATCGGCAGGGCATCGATCGCCTGCAGCATCGCGCGGATCTGCGCCGGCGCCGGCGTGCACGTCGTCGCGTTCGTGCCGGTCGCCGGACCGGTGCCGCCGCCGATCAGCGTCGTGACGCCGCTCGCGAGCGCGACGTCGACGAGCTGCGGGCAGATGAAATGGACGTGCGCATCGATCGCGCCCGCGGTGACGATCAGGCCCTCTGCCGCGATCACCTCGGTCGTCGCGCCCACGATCATGCCCGGCGTCACGCCGCGCATCACCGCCGGGTTGCCGGCCTTGCCGATGCCAGAGATCCGGCCGTGCTTGATCCCGAGATCGGCCTTGTAGATGCCGGTCCAGTCGACGACGATCGCGTTCGTGATCACGACGTCGAGCGCGTCGGCCGCGGCGACACCGGCGGCCTGACCCATGCGATCGCGCAGGACCTTGCCGCCGCCGAACTTGCACTCGTCCCCGTACACCGTGTGATCGCGCTCGACGCGCGCGACGAGCGCGGTGTCGCCGAGCCGGATCGTGTCGCCGGTCGTCGGCCCGTAGATGTCCGCGTACGCGGCGCGATCGAGGCGGATCACGGTGCTGCCACCAGCGTGACCGTCTTGCTCTCGCCGGGCTCGAAGCGGACCGCGGTGCCCGCCGGGATGTCGAGCCGCTTGCCCGCCGCAGCCGCGCGATCGAACGCGAGCGCCTTGTTGGTCTCGGCGAACGGATAGTGGCTGCCGATCTGGATCGGCCGATCGCCGGTGTTGGTCACCGCGAGCACGACGGTGGCGCGGCCCGCGTTGAGCTCGAGCTCGCCGGCCTGCACGTCGATCGCGCCGGGCACGAGCTCGGCCGGCTCGCCGAACACGTCGAGCGCGGGAACCGGCAGGAAGCTGCCGTGCAGCGCGAGCTGGAGGTCGCCGTCGTCGCGCGCGATCGGCGCGTGCACGGTGACGAGCTTGCTGCCGTCGGCGAACGTGCCCTCGACCTGGACCTCGTCGATCATCTCGGCCACGCCGTCCATCACCTGGCGCCGACCGAGCAGCCGCTTGCCCAGATCCATGAGCTCAGAGACCGACCGGCCGTCGCGGATCAGCTCGAGCAGCACGGTCGCGATCAGCGCCACCGCCTCGGGGTGGTTGAGCCGCGTCCCGCGCGCGAGCCGCTTCTGCGCCAGGAACCCGGCCTGGTGGAGGATCAGCTTGTCGAGCTCTTGCGGAGACAGGAACACGCGGCACCTTTACCACTTTCGCGCCCACGGATCGGCCCTCAAGAGGCCGATCACGGGCTGGCCGACGAGCTCGCGCACCACTCGCGTGAGCGGCTCGCCCGCTGCGGCGCCGACCCGGATCACGAGGCCCCACGACCACCGGCTCGCGGTGACGAGCGGCCAGCTGAGCGGCCGCGCCGCGATCTGCGCGGCGAGCCGGTCGCATGCCTCGGCGAGCCGTGGTCCGGCGAGCACGATCGTGGCGAACGCGCCGACCGCGCCGAGCCGAGCGCCGAGATCGCCGTGCGCGCGCGACAGCAGCAGCGCGTCGTCGAGCACCGGTTCGCCGTCGATCGCGAGCACGAGCCGGGCCGCGAGCCGGTCGAACGTCCAGCGCTCGCCGCGCGCGATACGCCCCGCGGTCCACGCGTCGACCGCGACCAGGCTCGCGGTCCGCACGAGCGCGAACCGCTGCTGTTGATCGAACGCGGCGCCCGCGAAGCAAACGACCGGATCGGGCCACGACACGAGCGTCGCGTCGTCGCCCACGGTCGCATCGAGCGCGAACACCGAGCGGGCGCCGCGATAGACCTTGCTCGACGCCTGCGACGACAAGAACAGCGACGCACCCGCTGAGACGTCGACGCGTAGCGAAACATCGTCGCCGCCGACAAAGCCGCCGCCCAGGCTCGACTGGTAGACCCACGCCGCATCGCCGGCGCCGGATGGTGACAGCAGCCGAAGCGGCGTCGCGGAGCGTGCGCTCGTCACGACCGAGCGGTTCCGCACGCGCGCGATCTCGAGGCTCGATGCGCTGGCGGCCATTCGCGCCGGAGATAGCACGCGAATGGTCCCCTGGGTGTCAGCGCGTATACGCGCTGTTTCCGCCGACCGCCGGGCTCGCCTGGCAGCGGCCACCGACGCAGTGGCGCGTGCCATTGCATTGGCAGTCGTTCGCGCACGTGCCGGCGCCGCCGCCGTTCCACTCCTCGTTCCACTTGTAGTCGGGCGAGTTGCATGCGGCGAGATCGGTCGGATCCGGCCGCGCCTTCCCGGCGCACGCGCCGTCCGTACACGAGCGCACGCCGTCGCAGTCGCAGTCGGTCGTGCACTTGCCGGGGCCTTGCACGTTGACCGACTCGTCGTGATGGTAGTTGACGAAGTCGCACTGCGACTGCAGCGGCGGCAACTTCGCGGTTTCGGTGTGCGTGCCTGGCGAGCTGCATGCGGTGAGCGCGAGGGCGAGCGCGAGGGTGAGTGGGCGCATGCGACGAACCTAGACGACGATCTCGGTGACGATCTCAAGGCCGCGTCAAGGTCGTATCAGAGCGGCGTGAAGACGGAGCCCACATCAGATGCGCGTCGAGACGCTGCGCGCTGATGGTTTCTTGATGTGGCCTGTAGCGCCTGTTGATCGCGGGAGCTGCGAGGTAGCGGTAGCCATAGCTATGCGCGACGACTTGGACATCTACGCTCGCGCTCGTGGTCGGCCTCGCCGGCCTGGTCATGCACGCGGCACGCGGGCGCAGGGAATGCATCGCATGACCACGCATCCGTACCGCGCCGCGAGCTCGCCCGAGCACGAGCCGAAGATCGCGGCGGGTGACGACGGCTTGCGGCTCGCGTTCGCGGTGATGACATTCACCGGTGCCATCGAGGTCGGCATCGCGATCGTCCATCCGGGAACGCCGCCCACGGCGATCGTGTTCGGCGCGTCGTGTTTCGTCGCGGGCCTCGCGTGGTTGCTGCGTCATCGCGATCAGCCCCCCGCCGCGGGCTCGCGCAGGCGATAACCGACTCCAGCCTCGGTGAGCAGCCACTGCGGGCGCGCGGGATCGGCTTCGAGCTTCTTTCGTAACGCGCCCATGTGCACGCGCAGGTAGTGAAGCTCGTCGACGGCGTTCGGGCCCCAGATCTCGCGGAGCAGCTGGCGGTGCGTGAGCACGCGTCCAGGCTGTCGTGCGAGCTCGAGGAGCAGCCGGAACTCGATCGGCGTGAGGTGAACCTCGTGGCCGCCCACGCTCACGCAGTGACGCGGCTGGTCGATCCGGATCGGGCCGATCTCGATCACCTCGGGGATCGGCGCGCCGCCGACGCGGCGCAACACGACGCGAATCCGCGCGAGCAGCTCGCTCGCCCCGAACGGTTTGGTCAAGTAGTCGTCGGCGCCGACGTCGAGCGCGGTGACCTTGTCGCCTTCCTGACCACGCGCGGACAGCACGATCACCGGCGGGCGAGTTTCGGCGGGGACCTTGCGCAGCACGTCGAGCCCGTCGCCGTCGGGAAGACCGAGATCGAGCAGGATGACGGACGGATGGACGCGGCTGATCGCACCGATCGCTTCGGCAACCGAGCCTGCTTCCGCGACCGTGTGGCCGTGGCCGGCCAGCGTCGTGCGCAGAAACCTGCGCAGCTGGAGGTCGTCGTCGACAACCAAGATCGTACTCATCATGCCATCTCCCTCAGGGGCAGGTCGTCGAGCGGCTTCGGCTTCGCGTCCGCGTGCTCGGCTGGAAGGTCGATGCGAAAACGCGCACCGCCCTCCGCCGCGTTGTCGACCTCGACATGCCCGCCATGCGCTTCCACGATCGCACGCACGACCGCGAGCCCCAGCCCCGCACCAGGCGCGCTCGACGCGCGCACGAACTTGTCGAACAGCGTCGATCCGAGCTCCGGCGGGACGCCGCGGCCGTGGTCGATGACCTCGAGCACGACGCGCTCGCCGTCACGTCGCGCGTGCAGCTCGAGCGGCGCCGCGCCGTGCTTTACCGCGTTGTCGATCAGGTTGATCAGCACCTGCTCGAACAACACGGCATCGACCGGCACGACGAGGTCCGACGGCACGTCGAGATCGACCTGCCAGCTGCCGAGCACGCCTTCCATGCGAGTCAGCGCGCCGCCCACGAGCTCTTCGACCAAGATGAGCTCGCGGTGCGGCGCGAGACCTCCCTCGACACGGGTCAACTGGAGCAGGTTCGTGAGCACGCGCTCGAGGCGGCTTGCATCCTCCACGATCTGGCTCGCGAGGTCACGACGCGCGGCCAAGGGCAGCCGCTCGGCGTCGTCGCGCAAGCTGGTCGCCGCGCCGGTGATCACCGTGAGCGGCGTCCGCAGGTCATGCGACACCGCCGACAGCAGCGCGTTGCGCATCTCCTCGGTGCGAACGCGCAGCGACGCGTCGCGTGCTTGCTCGGCGAACTTCGCGCGTCCCAGCGCGACCCCGGCCTGGCGACCGATCGCCTCGATCAACGCCACCGCGACGCCGCCACGATGCCGCGGGTCCTGCTTCGCCTGCACCGCGATCACGCCGACGGCTTCGTTTCCCGAGACCAGGGGGACCGCCAGCACGCGTGCGTGCGGCATCGTATCGGTGCCGCGACCGGCCGTCTGCTTGTGCTCGAACGTCCAGAGTACGACTGCGAGCTCCTGCGGCGCGAGTGGCATCAGCCCGGCAACGGCAACGAGCGCTCCGCGATCGGCGGCGTCCTGCACGAGCACGGCCGCCGAGACCGGAAACGACGACTCGAGGTTCTCGACGATGACAGCGGCGACGTCGGCAGAGGTCGCGGCGGCCGCGATGTCGCGCGTGAACGCGAGCAGCGTCGCGGTGTGACGCTCGCGGATCGAAGCGTCACGCTCTTGGCCGCGCAACCGCGTGGTCAGCGTTCCGATCACGAGCGCCGCCGCGAGCATCACCGCAAACGTCATCACGTAGCGCACGTCCGACACCGCGAATGCGAAGCGTGGCGGTACGAAGCAAAAGTCGAACATCGCCACCGCGAGCGAGGCGGCCACGAGCGAGGGCCCGCGCCCGTTCAGCGAAGCGATCGCGATCGCGACCAAGTAGAGCATCGTGATCTCGGCGATCGTGAGGTACTCGAAGAGCATCAACCCCAGCGCGGTCGTCGCCGCGATGGCGAGCACCGCCCAGCCGTACGTTTTCGCGCTCGCACGCTCGCGCGGAATCGGCGACGGCGGCGTCGGCTTGTCTTCGTCGAGCGGCGCGATCACGTGCACTTCGATCGGTCCCGAGCCGCGAATGAGCGCGTCGAGCAGGCTGCCGCGCATGCGATCGCGCCAGCGCGAGTGCGTCGGCTTGCCGGCGACGATGCGCGTGACGTTGGTGTCGCGTGCGTGCTCGAGCAATGCGCCGGCGATGGTCGCGCCCGCGAGCCGCACGACCTCGCCGCCGAGTGCCGTGGCGAGGTGCAAGTGCGCCTCGACGCGTTCGCGATCGCGCTCGCCCAGCGGTGGCGCGCCGAGCACCTCGACGTGTGCGGCCGCCCATTCGGCGTGCAGTCCTTCCGCGATCCGCTTGGTCGCGCGAATCAAGCGCTCGGATCCGGGGCTCGCCCCGACGCACACGAGGATGCGCTCGGTCGTCGGCCACGGCAGCGAGATGCCGTTCAGCTTGCGATACGCGAGCACTTCGGTGTCGACGCGTTCGGCCGTGCGGCGCAGGGCGAGCTCGCGCAACGCGTGGAGGTTGCCCTTCTCGAAGAAGTTCTTGACCGCGCGCTGAGCCTGTTCGGGGACGTAGACCTTGCCGGCCGAGATGCGATCGAGCAGCTCGTCGGGCGAGATATCGACGAGCTCGATCTCGTCGGCGCGTTCGATCAGCACGTCGGGCACCGTCTCGCGCACGCGCACGGCCGTGATCAGCTCGATGACATCGCCGAGACTCTCGATGTGCTGGACGTTGATCGTGGTGTGCACGTCGATACCGGCATCGAGCAGCTCGAGCACGTCCTGCCAACGCTTCACGTGCTTGCTGCCGGGCGCGTTCGTGTGCGCGAGCTCGTCGACGAGGAGACGCCGCGGCTTGCGCTCGATCGCGGCGTCGAGATCGAGCTCGGTCAGGCGAAGCCCGCGATAGTCGACCGCACGACGGGGAACTTCCGGCATGCCGTCCAACAGCTCGTGCGTCTCCGCGCGGCCGTGCGTCTCGACGATGCCGATCACCACGTCCTCGCCGGCCGCGCGCGCGCGTCGCGCCTCCTGCAGCATCGCGTAGGTCTTGCCCACGCCCGGTGCCGCTCCGAAGAAGATCTTCAGCCGCGCGCGCGACGCACGTGCCTGCTCGGCATTGACTCGAGCGAGCAAGGCCTCGGGTTCCGGTCGATCGTCGCGCCGGTCTCGCATGGCAGCACCGACGGAAAGCCTAGGGCATTCGCACCCCGACGCCGAGCCTCTTCGGTCGCCTACGAACGCATCGGACCTGCGGATTGACGAGATCTTGAGGTGTTCTTGGCTCCGCCTTGATCCCCTGGCGCGACATCGCTTCGATGACTACGGTGTGTCCACTCCCCGAGGGGAGGTGTGCCATGACCATCCTGCAGCTGCTTACCCCGATCGCTCGGGTCCATTGGTTGTCGGTCGCGGATACCGTCCGCGACGCGTTCGACCAGCTCGAGACCTACGAGCTGAGCGCAGCACCGCTTCTGGACTGGGCCGGCCGCTATGTCGGGACGGTCACCGAGGCCGATCTGCGTCGTCACGTCGCCGCGACGGCCGATCGCGCCGCCGCGTTCGCGACGCCGCTGTCGGACATCGCTCGGCGTGCGCACAACCCGGCGGTCACGGCCGACCGCGCGCTCGCGTCCATCGAGACGCAAGCAGCGGCGCATAGCTTCGTGCCGGTCGTCGACGCGACCGGCCGGCTCGTCGGGATCATCGACCGCGGCCGCATCACGAATCGGCGCCTGCCTTCCGCGGCATAAGGGCCGCGTCAAGATCGCGACAAGGTCGCGACAACCCGCTGCCGGCTTGTCGCGATCTTGATCGCCCTCGGTTCGCGCGTACGTAGGCTCGGGTTGATGGCAGCCCTAGCCCGCGGCGCGATCGCGATCACCGCGACACCGACTGCATGCGCCGGCGCGGCGACCTCGTACGTGCTTCGCCAGATCGCATACCGTGCCGGAACGCTCGCGCCCGGCATCCAGGACGCGATCTTTCAGGAGCTTCATGCGGCCGAGCATGGCGGCCGGCTCACCGTCGTCGAGCACTGGTTCGACAGGAGGACTCCCGTGCTGCACGAGCTCGGCTACCGCCTGCGTTGCCGCCGCACGGCCTCGCCGACGCACGATCTCGTCGCGTGGGTCGAGGCCGGGCGCGGTTATCGCGGGGCCGTGCTCGCTACCTGCTACGAGCGTCTCCATCCAGGCGTCGCACGGGACGTCGGCGAGGCGATCGTTCACGCGGTCGGGATCTTCGCGGGCCGCCGCGAAACCGACGGTGACGACGAGGTCGTGATGATCGATCCGTGGTCGCGGACGCACGGCGGCGCCAGCGCGCGGCACCCTGCACTCGACGCGGCACACGTCGAGCGCGACCGCCAGGCACTCGCGTTTCACTGGATCGGCTGGTCGTGACCGAGCGCGCGAAGCGCGTTACTGCGGTCGCTGCGGTGCCGCGGTGCCGGGCCAACCTTGGAGCTTCATCCCGAGGTGCAGGTCGATCTCGCCGAGCACGGCCATGATCTCGGTCAGCGATTTGCGCCCGAAGCCGCGCGATTTCATCAGCTCCGCTTCGCTCTTCTGGACGAGCTCGCCGATGTACGTGATCTCCAGCGCGCGCAGACAGTTGCTGGCGCGCACCGAAAGCTCGAGCTCTTCGACCGTCCGCCACAGGTTCTCGTTCACGCGCGCGGCCTCTTCGTCGGGCGCCTCGGGCACGGGCTCGGGCCACTCCTCGAAGTTCAGGAACAGGCCGAGCTGGTCGCGTAGCACGGTCGCCGCACGCGACACCGCCTCGACCGGATCGATCGATCCGTTGGTCCACACGTCGAGCGTGAGCCGGTCGTAATCGGTCTGCTGGCCAACCCGCGCATTCGATACGGCGACCTCCACACGGCGCACGGGTGCGAACCGCGCCGCGATCGCGAGGGCAGCTGGAAGCTCTGTCACGTGACGGTCAGCCGGCGAATAGCCACGGCCGAGCCCGATAACGAGCCCCAGCGACAGCGAGCGATCGGCCGGTAGCGTGCAGATGCGTTGCTCCGGGTTGCAACACCGGATGCCATCGACGAGCGCGATATCGGCGCCGGTCACGACGCACGGTCCGCGCCGATCGAGCCGGACGATCGCGCTGGTCGGCAGCTCGCTCGCGAACACGAGCTCGCCGAGCGCGAACGCGAGGTCGTCGAGGTCGGGTGGAGGCGCGCCGTCGAACGAGACGTGAGTGATCGCGGCGCCGGGGAGCGTCGACAGCAGCGTACGCCGCAACATGACGCCGAGTGTTGTTCCGAAACCGCGCTCGAGTGGCTCGCAACGCAGGATCGCGTGCTCCGGCGAGTGCGCGACGACCTCGAGCTCGCGCGGCCGGATCAGATCGCGCCAGTTCTTCGCGATGAAGCGCTCGTCCACGCGTCGAGGCTACGGTTCGGCGGCGCACGCGCAGCTCAAGATCGCGACAAGACGGACTCATCTTCTCGCAAGCTTGTCGCGGTCTTGATGCGGGATTTATCTCGCGTGTCCTCGAGACTGCATGACAGCGAGGCCGACGCACCACACGAGCCCATTGTCGCAGCGGTATTGGCAATTCCTGGCGGATCGTCAGCGCTGAGGGTGGCCGTACTTGGCGATCTCCCACTCCGCTACGATCGCCTTCAACGGCTTGGATTGGGGCCGCAGATACTCGACGCGAGCGCTCATATACTCGACCAGGACCGGGCCAAGCCCGGGGACCTGAGCGCTTCGATCACGTGCCGCCGGCACGATCCAGAACACCCACGGTCCATGGATCCCGCCGCCCGTCGTCTCTTCTTGCAGCGCGAACGTCACGCCCGGGTGTGCCGCCTGCAGCTCGGCGAGCGCCAAGGCGTAGGCCTCGTCGCGACTGCTGGCCGGAGAGGACACGCCGGAATGCATGATCGATCCTACTTCGACGCGCGTAGGACGTTCAAGCGAGGTTCGTGGTGACGGGACGAACGCCGGGATCCACTGCAGCGTCGCTATTAATGCCGGCGTCGCCGGTAGAAACAGATGCGTCGCTGCGGGCGCCCACCTTCACTCTGCCGGACTCGCGCTCGACATCGATCCGAAGCACAACCCGTACGTATTTGCGGGCGACACGAACGACAAGGACAGCGCGAACGACATCATGTCGAAGCACCTGCGCTACGCCGCCCAGCTGTTCGACGGTGAAGCAGTGACGCCCGAGCCGCTGGCGTACTGGAGCACCCGTTACTCCACGGAGGAGCTCTTCGCGCGCGTCTTCGCAAAGAAAGGCTTCAAGGACGCGAACTGGAAACAGGACAAACGCTACTGGGACCAGCTGGGGAGCCATCGAGATGAGCACGATCGAGAATGGCGACTTCATGCACTTCGACTGCCGCAACTCCGGCATCGGTCACGCGATCTGCCAGTTCTCGTGGAACAGTCACGCGCCGCCGGCGGGCGGTCCAAAGAAACCGGCCGACAAGTCGGTCGACGAGGTGTGTGGTAGCGTTTTCGCGGTGCGATGCTCATCGTTCATGTCGATGTTTGCGATGTTCGCGCTCGTCGCGTGCAAGTCGCAGTCGCAAGGGCCAGCGCAAAGCAAGGGCGAAGAGCCACCTGCTCACCAGCCACCCGTCGCCGGCAGTGCGACCGGCTCGGATCACGTGAAGCCCGCCGGTATGGCACCTGACGCGCGCGCCAGAGAGCTCTTGCAGCACCAGATCGAGCTTGCACGCACCAAGCCCGACGATCTCGCGACGACATTTGGCAAGAGCGCGATCGTGATCGTCGGCCATCGCTCGACGACTGCGGACGGCATCCAGACGTTCGGGATCGGCGACGGCGCGAGCGTTGGTGCAACGATCACCAAGGCGGAGATCACGAAGCTCGTCGCCGACGGTAATGGCGACGCGGTGTGGTTCTACGCCGAGGTGACCGTGCAAGCGAAGGGGCCGAACGGCGAGGCGGGACAACCCGGCATCACGCGCGTGGTCGAGCTGCTTTCGGGCGCAGATCAGTGGCGCGCGGTCGCGGCGTCGTTCGAATCGGCCGGAGAGTTACAGCCGTCGGGAAGCAACAAGGAGATCGAGGATGCGACGACGAGTGCCGGTCCACTCGCAAAGCTGCTCGCATCGACGACCGCGATAAGTAGTCAGCTCGCGCCGAACGCGATCGCGGTCGGACCGGCAGCAGGCCAACTCGCGCAAGGCGCCGATGCAAAGAGCGCCCTCGTGGGATGGAAGCTCGATCCGCTCTCGCCCTTCCAGCGGGCTCGCGAAGTCACGCAACCGACCTGGGGGTTCGTGCAAGCCCACTTCGATCACCCACACGCCGGCGATGCGAGCCTTACCGACCGCGTGATCGGCCAGGCGTTCGGCGTGCCCAAATCGGATGGAACATGGAGCATCGTCCTCGTCCAGTATGCCGGTCGCTGACCGCGCTCGCGCTCCTGTGTGCCCTCGGTGGGGTCGCGAGCGCCGACACGCCCGAATCGCGCGGCAAGGCGATCCTGCAGGCGCAGCTTGCCGCCGTGAAGCATTGGTCGGATCGCGCGCCGATGCTCGCGACGTTCGCGAAGGACGCGGTCGTGCTCCTGCGATCGCGAACCTGAACGCCACCGGCGCAAGCACCATCTCGGTGCGGCCGTCGGGCCACGCACGCTCGAGCCGATACGCGATGCGGCCGTCGCTCGTCCACGACAGCCGCTCCTGCGCGAACGCCGGTCGCGCACCATTCGCGGAAGGCCTGCGGCCGTCCAGCGGCGAGGACTTCCTGCTCGCGACCACCTGACCGGGCGATCGCGCGCTGGGCGACGGACCTGTTCGATTCATCCGAGCGAAGCGGATCCCCGCGACCGTACCTGTGAACAGAAAGCACGGTCGCAAGATTCACGATCCAGCGCCAACTACCCGCAAGCTTGAAGTGAAGAGGGGGGTATATCGCTTGCTGCTTCGCACCGGGATGAGGCCTACATTTGTCATGCTGGTACTCGGTCTGGGATGTGGCACTAGCAGCAAGCCGTCGAGCCCGGACGCCGCGCCAACCAGCGATGCGCCGGGGAACGCGCTCTGCGGTCCCGCGCAAGGTTCTGCGACGGTCACGGTGACCCGCCATGGCGTGCCGGCGAGCGGGGTCGCCGTCGTCTACCAGTGCCCCGATGGTCGGTGGGCCGACGTGGTCCGAACCGACGCCGATGGACGGGCGACGGTCGACGTGGTTGCCGACAGCATGCTGACGATCGGCGGACCGTGGTCCAACGACCCGAACCAGCTCGAGTATCCGACGCTCTACACGATCATGGGCGTCCAGCCGGGCGACCAGCTCCGGGTCGAGCCGGAGGTGCCGGCGCACGACCTGCTCGCGCAACGAGATCTGACGCTGCCGGGCGCCGTGAGCGGAGCGACCAATTACCAGGTGCGATCTGGTTGCGATCATTTCGATCAGTTCACGAGCTATCCGGCATCCGTGTCCGTGCTGGCGTTTAGCGACTGCGCGAACGTCGACAACACGGCGCGAGCCTGGATCGTGGCGGGCGACAGCACGGGCCCGCTCGCCGTCACCTATGCCGATTTCGGCGCGACGTCTCCAGAGCCGGTCGTGCTTCCAGACTGGAGCTCGTTCTTGATCACCCCGACGGTGGGCGTCGAGAACGCGCCGGCCGAGGCAGCCGCGATCGAGACCGCGACGATGAACGCGATGCGCGGCGAGCAGCGGTTCTCCGATGGGCACCCCACCAACAGCCCGGCGCCGTTCAGCGGCGGGGTCTCCGGGATGGCGTTCTACACGTTCCCGCAGGACGTCGCGAGCGAGCTCGAGTTCCAGGTGCGCGTCGGCTATGACGATGCGCAGGCTCCGAACGGATCTGCGGTGTTCTATCGGCGCGAGCCGTTCACTGCCAGCCACACGATCGACATGGGAGCGGCCGCGCTGCCGCGTCTCGCGTCGGCCGCGCTCGATACGGCTGCGCCGGCGCGCCCGCAGGTCAGCTGGACCACCGACGGGGACCTGTCGGTCGCGGATGCCGCCGTCGTCGAGATCTCCTGGCTCGGCGGTGTCCAGGCGCGATGGCTGGTGCTCGCGCCGGCGTCGACGACTGCTCCGCTCGTGTTGCCCGAGCTGCCGGCGATTCCGGACGCCGCCGCGCCGCCCGCGGGCGCCACCTTCGATCCGCCGTCCGTGCGGTTCATCGAGGCCGACTGGCTCGATTTCGCGGCGATCAAGCAGACCGGGCTGCCGGGACTGACCGACGTGCTCCAGCTCTACGCTCCCGACATCGCGGTGCGAGCGCCGGCCGGCACGCACCTGCTGCGGGCGAGCGTGTTCTGACGCACGGCTCGGGCGTGCGATCGCGCCGGATGGAACCGGCGCTCAGCGCGGACGCGGCGCGGCCGCATGCCGAGCAACGAAGCCCGAACTACGTCCTACACGCTCCTAGCTCAACGCACGCGGGCGAGTGCGCCGCGCGCATCGATGCGGAAACGCGCGATACCGCCAAAGTTCAACGCGACGTAGAGCAATCCCTCCGGCGCTTGCGCCAGGAGCGTCGGTCGCGCGAGTTGGACCTGGGCAAGCTCCTTGCCGCTGGTGATCGAGAACGTGCGTCGTGACGAGGCAGCCCGGGCCGACGATCATCTGCGCGATGAAGCCGTTGTAGGGCCAGAGTCCTTCGGAGCGCCGCGTCTTGAAGCGCTGAATGTCGGTCGCGACACACGCCGCTGCCTCTTTGACTCGCGAGGCAGCCACGGGCCTGCTTCGAAAGTCACGGACAGGCGTCCGAGTTGAACGACCCAGACAGCGTTCCGCCGGGCTCGCTGTCGTTGTCGGCAAGCGCGAGGTTGAACGTACCTGTCGCTGAGGTTGCTGACACGCTCGACAGCGTGATCGAACCGCTGGTCGCCCAGTGGATGACCGAGTGCTCCGCACAGGTGCCATCGGAGCATACCTGGAACATCGCGATCCCGGCCGGCTCGGTCCTGCCGTCGGGCACGTTGGAGCAAAGATCTTCGTCGTCCACCTGTTCGTTCAGGATCGGGAAGGTTGTACCGGCAACGAGCGGCTGATTCGCCGCATTCCGATCGGCCGCGAAGAAGCCGCCCGTCGCGATCTGAAGCTCCAGCGTGTGCGAGAGGTCGTTTGCCGGGCTGAGGTAGGGTAACGAGCACGCGTCGCCATCGGCCATGTAAACGGCCAGCGTGTCGAGCTTGCCGCTCGCGAGCACGCCGCTCGAACAATGGTCACCCTTCGTCCGCATCACGCTCGTCGCGACAGTGAACGCGTTCGTGCCGGAGACCGAGTTGTTCGCGGGGGGCGAGCTGCTGCAGGCGGCGAGCACGGAGCCAAACAACACCGACCTCAGGTCTAGCGTTGCTGCGGCACGGCGGACGTCTTTGAGTACGGTCATGGCGGCACCATGGACGCCTGTCGGCCGGAGCGCACCAAATAGAATGTGAAGTACGAGGCGTGCCTGGAGTCTGTTGGCTCGCGAAACAGCGGCTTGGCCATGTCGACGATGCTGCGACACGTTCTACGGTCAGCCGTTCGCGACCGCTGCGACGATGTAGCCGCGTCGCAGAGCCTCGCGCCGAGCCCCTGTTCTCGTGCCTTCGCATCCATGGCAAGTGACCGCGGCCGGCGGCGGCGACGACGGCGGCGATTAGCGAAGGCTGCCGAACGTGATGCCGACGAGCACGCCGTCGTCGGCACGGGGCCGGCGCTCCGTCGGCGCGACGACCTCCGTGGTCTCGCCCACCAGGCTCGCGTGCGGAACGAGCGCGTCGTGGCCCCAGTACTTGTCGACGCGGATGCTCGGCGCGCGGCGCCACCGAACTTCCAGCGATTCCTCGTGACCCTCGACGATGTCGGGTGTGCCGTACAACGTCTCGAGGCGCTGCCATAACATGTCGGCCACGAGATCGTCGAACGGTGGAGCGACCGTGATGCCGACGACCCGTCCGCGCCGCAGGTGCGCGGTGAGCTCGACGTTCCGGAAGCGTCCGAGCGATTGATCGCGCCAGCGGAGAGTTTTCGGATCGTCGGCGGGTGGCAGTCCGAGCGCCGCCTCGAGCTCGGCGGCCGGACGCCCGATCGCCCAGATCGGGACGCGCGATGACCGCGTCGCGTTCAGCCATTGCTCGGGCGGCACCACGCGAAAGAAGCGAAGCGTGCAGTCGCTGGAGCCCTGGGTGAACGTCGCAGCTCGATCGCGAGCCGCGTCGCGCCAGGTCTCTCCGCCCCCGTCGGTTTCGCCGGGGTGACCCCAGCGCTGGTGGAGCTGGTCGGCGAACTGGTAGCACTCCGCATAACCCGGATCCAACGGAACGGTGATGTCCACGCTATCGACGCGTCGCCCGGTGGTCGCGAGCGCGATCTTCACGTCGAGCCCCGGAGGCGCAGGCACGTCCGGCAGCCGATCGACGACGCGACCGATCTCGACACCGGCGAACACGGGGCCAAGACTCGCGGGTTGCGGACCGCACAGCGGATCCAGCGTCGGCTTTGCTGCAACGGGCGGCGCGGGAGCGACGACGTCGGGCGACGTGGCCGGCGGTTCCGGTCGTGCTCGCGACCGGCCGACGATTCCCACGATCCCGACGCCAGCGGCGAGCGCGATGACGACGGTCATCCGCGTGGAGGTTGCGACGCGCACATGGCTTAGACGCATGGCGGTAGCGAAGGTTTCACTCGCGCCGCGGTTACGGCGTTGTTGCTTGATCGCGGGCTCCCGCTGACGTTCGACGCAGGCCACGTCGCGTCGCCGAAACCGCCCGGAGCCGCGTGTCTCGAGGCCGCGCACGTGAAGGATCCCTTCCTGGTGACCCGAGACGCGACGCCCGCCCTTCCGCGTCTCGCCGACCGTGGTCAGAACGTCACGCCGAGGCCGAACTGTGCGGCGGCGAGCAGCAAGGCCGGAGCTTCATCGTCACTCGATTTGTTCGTCGCCGCTTCCACGAGCCCGAACAGCTGCATGGGCACGCGTCCGATGCGCCACACGTCGACCCCTGCGTGCAGCTCCAAGCCGGAACCGTTGCCGAACCTGTCCCACGCGCCGCCGTCGAGTGCCCACCCGCTGTCGTGCAGTCGAGCGAACGGCATGAACCCGACGCCGAGCGCCACCGGACCTCGATGCCACGTGACGCGAGCGCCGATCTCGACGACCACGTCGCGAGCGTCGAGTGGCCCCGCCGCATTCTGCCCGCGCGAGCTCACGAGATACGAGCCGAATCCCGCGAACGTCCAGTCATGATACCGCAAGCCGGCTTCGGCGTCAGCGAACCAGCCGGTGCCGGCATTGTCTCCAGCCCACGGCGAAATGCTGGCCCCCCCGACACGCAGGGATGTCTCGAGCCGATCGGGCGCAGTGTCCACATCGGCTCGGACCGATCTCGCGGATGCCGCCATCACGAGCAAGCAGACAACTGTCTCGATCCACCGCAGCCGCATGATGACGCCTGCCGTTGCAACCGCCGCACCGTCTGCGACGCACGAAAGATTCGAGGGTTCGGCGCCTGTTTGCTTCAGCGCAATGACATGACGAGTCAGCTCCCAGACGGGTGCACGTCAACTGGCAGATGCCTAACACCACGCCGGCCAACAGCTTCATCGCCGCGTGTTCGCGGGTATCCCGCTCGACGTCAGCGTCTTCGGTCAATGAAATGCTGCGGTAGAGCCGCACCAGATTCCGCCGAGCGTGTCGAGCTCTGCACCGTAGGATCCGGCGGTCGTTGCGATGTAGTACGCGGGCTCTGAGTACTGCGACGGAGCCAGCCCGGTGAACGGGGTGCCGAAATGCACTCCGATCGGCTGATCGTTGCAGATCTGCGCGATCGAAAACACGAGCGAATCGGCGGGTGTGGCGACCTGCGGAAGAGCGACCAGCGTCGTGGTCGGCTGCACGCTCGCTTCCGTGCCGGAGACGGCGTGGGCAGTCGGTGCAACGTCCGCGATCTCGATGACCCAGGCCGTCACCGGAATCGCGCTCGACATCGTCACCGAAACCGACGTGACACCTGCGTGGACCGAGTTGACGGACCAGATCTCGACGGAACCGCCGCAGCTGACGATCGCGCGCAGGTTCACTGACGTGAACACGTCTCCGGCGCTGTCGACCATGCTGGAGACGTCGTCGCCCGCGGTCGCCTCGTTTGTGACACCGGCGACGAGCAGGCTGCCGGCGCGCGTCGGCTGCAGCGCCACCTGAACCGGGCTGACGCTGGCGCCGTGCGCGCTTTGGACGAACAACGGAGCCGCAGTCGCGTCCGCATCGGGCGAGCCGATCGCATCGGTGGGCGCCCCGCCGCTCGGCTCGAAGTGCATTCGCCCGCAAGCGACGAGCAGGGCGAGCGTCACCACTGCGCGCACGAGCTGATCGTAACAGCGCAGCGCGCGGATGTGCGCACATATTCAATTCGCGATGAGGCCAAGGCGCAGGCGATCATCGGCACCAAACCACTTTGCGTATCTCGCCGACGTCATCCCGCGCGTGCAGGATCACCCGAAGCGCCGGCTCGACGAGCTGCTGCCCGGAGCCTGGGCGGGCGCACAGCGTGCCGCGTAACACATCGCACGCATTCGACGCGATCCGCACCTTGGTGCCGAGACGATCAACACCGGGCCCGACCGCTGGCATGGCGACTGGAACTACGTAATCAGGCCGCGCGAGAAGTCGTCATGATCGGTCGACTCCGCATTCGCGGCCCCTTACGGTAGCATGCTGAGATGTGGCGGTTCGCGGCCGTCGTGGCGGCTGCAGCGTGCGGGCGCGTCGGCTTCGACGCGATCGCGCACCCGGCGGCGGCCAGCGATGCGCCGCTCGGCGTGCCGTTCGCCGACGGCGAGGTGCGAGGGCTCGACAGTCAGGTCGGCGGCGCGAACCTCGTCGCGTGGTATCCGATGGACGATCTCACCGGGACGAGCGTGACCGCGGCCGACGTCACCGGCCACGGTCACGACGGCGATTGCACGCCGATGAATCCATTTCGATACGACGGACGGGAGCATGGAGTACGGGCTCACGGGCGCCAACGTGCTGCCGGTCGGAAGCTGGCACCACGTCGCGCTGCGCTGGAACGGCGCGACGAAGGCGGCCGATCTAGAGTCCCGGCGGGCTGTACGGGAAGATCTGCGACTCGGTGATGCCGAGGTTGCTCGCGAGCGTCGACCAGTAGGCAGCGTCGTTCACCCACCACCTCGACTGGGAATCGATCGACAGCGTCACCGTCTCGCAGCCATTCGGGTCGAGCGTGGCCGTCACATCCGCGTCGCTGCCGGTGAAGTCGAGCGTGTACGTGACGCCCCAGTCGATCGGACAGCTGTATTCGCCGTCCGGCATCGCCGGCAGCGCGAGCGTCGCCACGAGGATCGCGCGCGCGGCGTCCCCCGTGACGGTCACGTCGACGTCGGGTGCCGGGTTCTGCGCGATCCCGGTCGTGGTCGTGAACTGCACGCTGTCGATCCCGAACAGCTCCTCCTTGAGCTTGGCGCTCGAGCTCGAGTCCGACGTGCACGCCAGGAGAAAACACGCGAGCGCGGCGAGCTTGGCCATACCGGCAGTCGCAGCAAGCCTCGTGCCTACCGCGCCACGAACGATTCCGGCGATCTCGTGCCAGGCCGGCGCGGAAAACTGAGACAGCACGCGGTACTCGCGAGGGTTCTCCGCCAACTTCGTTGACCCTCGACCGTGCAGGCGCCGCTATTTCGGGATCGCCTCGAGATCCCGCAGCGCGTAGGACATGCAAGCGGGGATTCGCGGACCGCGGCGGCATGCTAGCCGCGCGCGGCTGCGGGCGCCAGCGACGGTCTGACGACGATCTCGAACCGCCGTGCGGTATCGATCACGAGATCCGCGGCTGCCGACCACCACAGGAACGTGCCTTCATCGTCTTGCAGCGTCACGCTGCCGATCACCGCGCCGGTCGCGGTGTCGATCACGTCGACCCTACCGTCTCCGGCCCGGTCGTGTACTTCGCGATCGTCATGCCGATGCGCAAGCTGACCGACAAGCCGCTCGCGCCCGCGAAGGAGCCCGAGACCGAAACGTCGCTGCTCGCTCAGATCCGCGACTTGCTCGAGCACCAGCAGGGCGCCCATCCATGACCGGCGAGCCGGCGACCTCGGCGCTCGCGTGACGGCTTCGATCGCGCTCAGGGATCGACGATGCGCGTCGCTTGCACGAACTCGCTATCGGACACGATCGTCGGGGCGTCGTAGTAGGCGAAGATCGAGGTGTCGGCCAGGGTGCACGAGCCGGGGCTGCCGGTGTACAGCGCGCCCGTGTGTACCGACCCGATCGCGTGGACTTCGAGCATCTGCGACGGCAGCACCTTGTAATCGAAGTTGGGCACGGTGACGGCCGGGCAACCGGTCGGGCCGATGTTCAGCTGGAGGATGTCGATCGGCGTGCCGCACGACGCATCGGAGTACAGCGAGACCACGCTTCCGGTACCGGGCAGGCACTCGATCGTTCCGTTCACCTGGGTAACGAACGAGCAGTTGGTCTGCATCATCGTGTCGTAGAACGTGTAGTCGTGAATCGCGAAGTCCGCGAGCCCGACGCGGATCGCCTGCAGCCGCCGTCCGGCGACCGTCTCGGTGGTGCGCTGCAGCGTGGTCGGCACGACTTGATTTCCGCCGAGCACGTAGATCGCGGTGTCGGGCGGGATCGCGGTCGCGGTACACGTGCCCTCGCTCTCGTACAGCGAGGTCGTCGTGATTCCTAGCGCGGTGAACGTGGGCGGGACGTCCGGGCACGACACGTGCGGGTTGACCGCCGCGACTGCTTCCTGGCAAGAGCTCGGCTGGGCTGCGACCGGCGTGCTGCACCCCGGGTCCTTGAACCCGGCGACCATCGGAACGACGGGATCGCACTCCGATGACGATCTGTAGGTCGCGACGTCGCAGTCGACGCCGAGCGTGTTGTCGTGGCCGAGCGCGAACAAGCTGAAACCGTCAGCGCCGCTGTACGTCCGCGTGCGGATCTGGCCGGTCCCGGTCGGCGCGCCGAGCGACACCGCCGCGAGGTTGCCGATCGGCACCTCGGTCGCAGAGTAGATATCGAGACCGGTCGCGGGGCTGGCCACGCACGAGCCGGTGTCGTCGATCGTGAACACCTGCGTCACCGCGACCGAGCTGCCTCGCGTGTACACGTGCGTTCCGACGAGCTCGTTGGACGGACAGGCCGAGATCGACGCGAACGCGACGCCGTACGCCGGCGGCGTGGTGGTGTCGTGGCCCCGCACCAGCACGGGCATCGCGCAGGCTCCGTCGCTGAACACGACCGAGAGTCCGACGACCGGTGGCGCGCAATAGAAGTTGCCGTCGGCCCACGGCGTGATCTCGCAGTCGAAGTCGAGCTGCGCGTCGTGCACGTCGATCACCTCGCTCGCGCCATCGGAAGTGAGATAGCGAACGAGCTTGAGCCGAGTGCCGCTCGTGCCGTCGAGCGGGTCCGGGACCCAGGCATCGGCCGGGGCATCCGTCGCCTTTCCGTCCGGGTGAGCCTTGTTACTCCCACCGCCACCGCACGCCACGACACATAGGGCCAAGCCAACGACATTACGCATCACACGAGCATATCAGGGACGAGGGGCGGATTGCCTCATCCACGGTACGTCCGCGGGGGGCGTCCTCGAGCCGCTCGATGATGGCGGCTCGCGCTACCGCGTGCCGGAAACGCATCGCTCGACGCCCGGGATGCGGATCCCGTCGGCTGTCGCGAAGGGCGCGATCGTGGCGGCGAGCTCGCGCCGAAGCCGAGCGAGGTCGTCCTTCGGCAGCGTGCGTGATCGCGGTGGTGACCATCCGGCGATCGCGCGCACGCTGCTTGTGTCGCTCGACCTCTCCTACCAGCCGGCAACGTTCGCGCCAGCGCGCGACCCACCGCAGGTCGAGCTCGGCACGCGATGCTCCATCCTCTCGCACGCGCTGGCGCGCCTCGCGCAGGCAAAACCCCGCTTGAATGTCTTACGCGCGAGTGTCAGTCGCTACGACCGCTTGAAAACGGCATTAGTCTGTTACGGTCGCGCGATGTCGCCCTGTGGAGTCCTGTCGATCGGCACGCACCCACGTGGGCGCGGAATCTAATGACGGACAAGCTCGCCGAGATCGAAGCCGCGCTCGTCGCGAATCGCACGCCCGAGCTACTCGCGGTGTACGGCGACGCGCTCCATGCGCTCGGCGATCCACGTGGCGAGCTGATCGCGATCGATCTGCGCCTGGCGCAAGGCGCGAATGCCGAGCTCGCGGCGCATAAGCGCGAGCTGATCGACGCCTGGCTCGGCGCCGAGCTCGCCGCTCGCGTGCTCGACATCGGCGCCG
Source organism: Kofleriaceae bacterium (assembly GCA_035500135.1). Lineage (GTDB taxonomy): Bacteria > Myxococcota_A > Polyangia > Haliangiales > Haliangiaceae > JABFXX01. The sequence goes on along the minus strand of DATJXL010000336.1, from coordinate 56,086 downwards.
TCGACTGCGGCTTCGTCGACATCCCGTACGGAGTCGAGACCGGCGAGGTCGAGCGGATGTTGTCGCACGCCGGATTGTTCGCGGCGTTGCGCGAGCTCCAGCTCGAGGACAGCGATGCCGGGCTATGTCGCGGAATCGACCTCGTGCGTGCCGTGCGTCCGCCGTGCCTCGAGCACCTCGGCGTCACGCGCTACCGCGCCGAGCCGGAGATGATCGACTCGCCTGCGATCGATGACGACCGCGCCCGCGCGCTGGTCGCCGCCATGCCCCGGTTGCGCATGCTCACGCTCGCCGGCCCGAACGTGTTCGGCGAGCTCGTGCACGACGGCATTCGCGAGCTGTGCCTGTACGACTACAACTCGGTGGCTAGCCTGTTGCGAGACGGGCCGCCGTGGACGTCGCTGCACGAGCTCGACCTCCAGTTCAGCGCCGCGTTGAGCGATGACGCGCTCGCGACGTTGCTGCCACCTGCGCGCGTACCGGCACTGCGCCGGCTCGACGTCGCGCGCAACGAAGCGCTGTGGCGCGACCAGGCATTCGCGCTCGTCGGTGCGCATCCGATCGTGCGCCAGCTCGCGTGGCTGCGCGTGCCGTCGGTGCGCTCCGACGCGCATCTCGATGCTGCAGAACGTGCGCTCGCCGCGCTGCCGGCCGATGCCGAGCTGATCGTCGCGCGCGCGTTCGCGGACCGCCAGCCGACGCGCGCGCCGTCGCCGCGCCTGCGCATGCCACCGGCGCGACCGTGGCCACCGACGGACGACGTGGACCCCGGCCGGCTGAGCGTCGTCATTCCCGGGCAGCGATCGAGCGCCGACCTCGACGTGCGCGAAGCGATCCGCCTCGTGGAGAAGCGCTACGATATGCTCCGCGAGCCCGAGCGCGCTGTGTGGCTCGACGTGTGGCGCGGGCTGCGCGCGTTGCCGACGACGCCGACGTTCGAGCTGTCGGCGCCTGCGCTCGACGCGGCCATCGCGGCACTCGAGCCGGGCAAGAGCGACATCACGTTGATCGCGCTCCGCGCCTCGCTCGCCGCTCGCACCGCCGACACCGTGCAGCTCCGCAAGTGGAGCCTGTTCAGTTAGCGCGCTTGGTCACCGTCACGCGCACGCCGCCGCCCGGCAGCGGGCCGATGCCGCCGCCCTTGACGCTCGACAGAAACGCGAGGTGGTAACCGCGCGTGAACCACGCAAGGAACAGGGGCATCGTCGTCTGGATCGGCGCCTCGCCCGGGCAGCGATGACCTTCGCGCGGGCCGCCGCCTTGCGGCACGTACGTGTTGTCGGCGAGCTTGCCGAGCGCGGCGTCGCCGAGCCGGTCCTTGAACTTCGTCGGGTCCTGGAACGGCGAGGACGTTCAAGTGCGTTTTCGGCGGCTGTCGCGCGCGCTCGCCGGCCGAGCGGCCATTGGAACGTAAGAAGATGCAGGTCACGCTCACCGTCGACAAGGAGGGCCTGGTCGGCGACGTGCAGCTGTCGTCGCACGCGACCGACGGTCGGCGTGTGCATCGCGAACCGCATCAAGGGCTGGAAGTTCCGTCAGTCGTCGGGGACGAAGACGTCAAGATCACGCTCGTGTTCCAGAGCGGGTGATCACGACGCAACTTCGGGCGTGACGACCTCGAAGTCGCCCGCGTAGCCGCCGCTATCGTTCGCGACGCGAGCGCGCGCCGTGCGGACCATTTCGGTGACGTCGAGCGCGGCCGTGTCGGCGGGCTTCGTCGCGACGATCCACGCGCTCAGCCCGGAGCGGTGCGGAACGAGCGGGATCGAGCCGCGGACCTGCTCGGGCAGCTCGGTCCACAACGTGCCGGCGGTGTCGATCGCGATCACGAGCCGGACCTCGCCGCTTCCGGGCTGATTGACCAGCCACGCCCCCGAGGTCGGCTCGCTCGTGCACCGCTTCTTGAACGCGGCCGGCAGCGAGTCGACCACGGCGCTCCAGCGATGCCTCACGAAGTCGACGTAGCGCACGCCGGCGTCGACCTCGCGATCGAGGTCGGCGGTGGCGTCGACGTAGCCGGCGATCGCGAATTCGAGCGAGTGCGCGTTGCCGTCGAACAGCGGCGCGATCGGCGCGAGCGGCAGCAGCAACGGCCGGCCGGTGAAGCCGAGCAGCGGCTGCTTGCGCATCGCGATCCCGGCCCAGCGCCGCGGGATCGCGAGCAGGTCGTCGAGCTTGACCGTCAACGTGACGCGAGCGCCGCACACGAACCGCGGGCGCCACAGATTCGCCCAGGTCTCAGCGTCGCGCGGGTCGTTCAGCTCGGGCGGATTCTTCAGGTCGAAGGTGTGCACGGCGAGGTCGTACACCACGGCGCGTTACAGCGGCGTCAACTCTTGCCGAGCTCGCGCGCAACATCGGCGAGGACGCGCGCGGCCGCCAGGACATCGAATCACTGGCGCTCGATGGCTCGAGCTTGAAGACGGGCTTGCAACGCGTGCCACGTCGCCGAGACGCACGCGCGCGAGTGGCCGGATCCCGTGCACGAAGTCGCTCGCGAAGAGCTCGATCCGGATCGCCGGATCGTCGCGATGCTGGGTGCTCGTGGATCGATCCGTGGCAAAACCGTGGCAAAAACCGCGGCGCCGAAAACGGAAACGCAGCGATCAGCGCGGGTTAAGTAGCGCGCCCAGCAGGACTCGAACCTGCGGCCCCGCGCTTAGAAGGCGCGTGCTCTGATCCACCTGAGCTATGGGCGCGTGGGAGGAACTTTGCCCGCGTCGAGGCACGACGGCAAGCGTCCGTCTCGCGAGCTGCACGTTGGCGACGATCGTGTGGGATACCGCGGGCGTTGGCAGGGACCATGATCGACCACATCTCGCTGGCAGTGACCGACCTCGACCGCGCGCAGCGGTTCTACGACCCGACGATGGCCGCGCTCGGTTACGTTCGCGTGTTCGCGACGCCGCGCGCGATCGGTTACGGCTTGCCCGGCGACCCGCCGGAGAAGGATCGCTTCGCGCTGCTCTTGCGGCCGAGCGCGCCGGCCGGCGATGGCGCACACCTCGCGTTCACCGCGCCGTCGCCGATGGCAGTCGACGCGTTTCATGCCGCCGCGGTCGGCCACGGCGGCAGCGACAACGGGGGCCCCGGCCCGCGCCCCAGCTACGGACCGGGTTATTACGCCGCGTTCGTGCGCGACCCCGATGGCAACAATCTCGAAGCCGTGCACCACGGCTAGCGACGATGCGACCATAGAGAGGTGTCGAGAGCCGCGCTCCTGGTCGCGCTCGCCGCGTGCGGGCGCCTGCACTTCGACGCGCTCGCGGTCGGCGGCGACGGCGGCACCGGCGACGGCGCCCCGAGCGACGCGCTCGCGCTGTGCGACCCGGAGACTCCGTTCGGCACGCCGACGCCGATCACCGAGCTGAACGTGGCCGGCGCGTATGACTCGACGATCACGCTCGAGCCCGACGAGCTCACCGCCTACTTCTATTCCGATCGCAGCGGCCAGTTCGACATCTACATCGCGACGCGCCCCGACCTCGCGACCCCGTTCACGGTCACGCCGTTCACGGCGATCGACTCGCCGGACACCGACAAGGAGCCGGGCGTGGCGCCCGACGGCAGCGTGCTCGCGTTCATCACGACGCGCCCGCCGGCCGACGCCGGCGGCGACATCTGGCTCTCGATGCCGATCGGCACCGCGCCGGCGGCCGTCGCCAACCTCAACTCCACGGCCAGCGAATACCATCCGTTCTTCCAGCTCGACACGAACGACGTCTACTTCTGCTCCAACCGCAACGGCAATTTCTCGGTCTTCCACACCACGTATCTCGGCGGCGGCGCGTTCGCGAACCCGACGCAGGAGACGTCGCTCGATGCGGCCGGATACGACACCGACGTCGCGCTCGCGATGCCCGGCGGGCTCGTCATGTACTTTCGTTCGACGCGGCCGGGCGGACCGGGTGGCGAGGACATCTGGCGCGCCGAGCGCGCGACCACGTCCGATCCGTGGGGCACACCGGTCGTCGAGACCGAGGTCGACAGCGCGCAGCTCGACACGCCGAGCTGGATCTCGCGCGACGGCTGCCGCTTCTACCTGTCGAGCTCGCGCACCGACGCGAGCGACATCTACATCGCGACCCGCACACCGTGATGCTCGCGCCCGCGAGTCAGGCGTCGATGTCGAACTCGGGCTTGGTCTCGCGCAACAGCGCCGCGCCGATCACGAGCGTGCCTCCCGCGACCGCGATCGGGTACCACAGACCCGCGTAGATGTTGCCCGACGCGGCCACCATGGCGGTCGCGACGAGCGGCAGCATGCCGCCGAACCAGCCGTTGCCGAGGTGATACGGCAGCGACATCGACGTGTAGCGGATGCGCGCCGGGAACAGCTCGACCAGATACGCCGCGATCGGCCCGTACACCATCGTCACGAACAGGACGAGCAAGACGAGGATCGCGAGCACCATCGGGATGTTCATGCGCGCGGTGGTCGCCGGGCCCGGATAGCCGGCCGCCGCGAGCGCGGCCTTGTACTTCGCCTCGTCCCAGCCGTGCAGCTCGGTCGCGCCGATGTGCGTCACCACCGGCTCGCCGTTGCTCGGCGGCGCGATCTCGAACGACAGGCCGTTCTTGGTCAGAAAGTCGGTGGCCTTGTCGCACGGCGAGAACTTCGTGCTCGGCAGCACGAACAGGTGGAAGTTGCAGTCGGTCGCGGCGACCGAGATCGGCGTCGCCTGCTGGAACTCCTCGAGCGCGGGGTTCGCGTAGTGCGCGAGCCCGTGGAACAGCGGGATGTACGCGACGGCCGCGAGCAGGCAGCCGGCGAGGATGATCTTGAGCCGCCCGATCCGATCCGACAGCTTGCCGAACACGACGAAGAACGGCGTCGCGGCGACCAGGGCGACGCCGATCAAGATGCTCGCGGTGAGGTAGTCGACCTTGAGCGTGATCGTGAGGAAGAACAGCGCGTAGAACTGGCCCGTGTACCAGACGACGCCCTGCCCTGCGGTCGCGCCGAGCAGCGCGAGCACCACGAGCTTGTTGTTCGGATAGCGCAGGAAGCTCTCGGTCAGCGGGCGCTTGCTGGCGCGGCCCTCCGCCTTCATCCGCACGAACACCGGCGACTCCGCGAGCCGCACGCGGATGTAGATCGAGAACGCGAGCAAGACGAGCGAGAACCAGAACGGCACGCGCCAGCCCCAGTCGGCGAACGTCGCGGCGTCGAGCGCGCTGCGCGCCACGCCGATCACGGCGAGCGACAGGAAGAAGCCGAGCGTCGCGGTGGTCTGGATCCAGCTCGTCGCGTAACCGCGGCGATCGTTCCGCGCGTGCTCGGCGACGTAGGTCGCGGCGCCGCCGTACTCGCCGCCGAGCGCGAGGCCCTGCAGCAAGCGGAGCGTGACCAGCGCGATCGGCGCGACGACCCCGATCGACTCGTACGTCGGCAAGAGGCCGACCGCGAACGTCGCCGCGCCCATCACCGCGATCGTGACGAGGAACGTGTACTTGCGGCCGACGAGGTCGCCGATGCGCCCGAACACGACCGCGCCGAACGGCCGCACGAGGAAGCCGGCCGCGTAGGTCGCGAACGCCGAGAGCAGCGCCGCGGTGTCGTTCCCCTTCGGGAAGAACAGCGCCGCGAAGAACGGCGCGAGCGTCGCGTAGAGATAGAAGTCGTACCACTCGAACACGGTGCCGAGCGACGACGCGAGGATCACGCGGCGCTCCTCGTTGGGCGTGGATCCGATCACGCGCGCACGTTAGTACAGATCAGAACGCGAGCGAGACCTGCTCGGTGTCGGACTGCCCGCAGTCGCTGCCCGGCGCGGTCAGCACGTACTGGGTGAGCGCGAGCGTGCCGTGCGCGGTGCTCGCTGCGATGTCGATCGCGGTCAGCGCGAGCTCGAAGCTGCCCGGCGGCACCGCCGCCGCGCCGGCGCTGTAGCGGCACGTGCCGCTACCGGCGTGCTCGGTCGCGACCGCGCTCCACAGCGCGACGGTATCCGACGAGATCTCGCCCGGCGCGGGCGCGGTGCCGAGCGCGATCGAGATGACGAGCCTGGCATCGAGCGCCGCGACCGGCAGCGCGAGCTCGAGCGAGGCGTCGGCGTGCGCGTCGACGACGAGGCTCGCGCATGTCGGCGCCGCGTCGACCTCGGCGAAGTTGCCCGAGAACGTCGCGGTGCACGCGGGCAACGCGTCGGGCGCGACGTCCGGCGGCGCGGCGTGCGAGCCGCCGCAGCCGGCGGGCACGGCGAGCGCTGCAAGCGCGATCAGGACCGCGCGATCCATAACGTGATCGAATCGGCGAGCGCGGCCGGAAGCTGCGCGGCGTCGATCGCCGGCACGCAGTCCTGCTCGCGGTCCGTGGTGGGTGGGCCGGCGCTGCCGGAGCCGGAGTAATTCATCCGCCCGAGCTCGCCCGACAGCGTGCGCTCGGCCATCTGCAGGCCGCCGCGCGGCAGGCCGGCGACGACGTTCATGCACTCGCCCGGCCAGTCGACGTGCTTGTCGCGGTTGCGATCGTCCCAGCCGTTGAGCACGAGCTTGTCGAGCCGCGCGATGCGCTCCTCGAGGATCGGTTCGAGCGCGTCGCCGCCCGGCCGCGTCGCGACCAGCTCGTAGACATCGCGCAGCGCGCTCTGCAGCAGCGCGAACCGCAGCGGCGTGTATTGCACCGAGTCGACCGGCGCGGGCGTCGCCGAGTAGACGCGCGCGGCGTCGTCGTAGAACGTCGCCTGCATGCGATCGAACACGGCGAGCGCGCGATCGCGATAGCGCGTGTCGCCGGTCGCGAGGTACGCCGCGAACAGGCCGCGGATCGCCGCGGTGTGCGCGTCGAGCGTGTCGGTGGCGTCGACCGGCGCGTTCGCGGCGACGTCCCAGCCGCTCCACGCGCGGCCGCTCGCGTCGGTGAGGTGATCGTAGAGCAGCGCGGCCTGCCCGGCGACGAGCTGATCGAGCCGGCCGCCGAACGTCAGCGTCGCGTCGCCCGGATACGCGATCGGCAGCGCGTCGAGCGGCGACGCGACGCCGACGGTATCGGGCGTGTTGTTCGAGTACAGCTCGAGCTGCGACGACAGCGCCCGCCGCACCGTGCGCAGCGCGAGCAGCGCGTACGCGACCGAGGTCGTCGCCACCGTCGTGCCGCGCGCCGGCGTCGCGCCCGCGAACGCGACGTCGTCGACGAGCACGCCGCTGGCCGGATCGGCGTGCAGGCGATCGAGATCGATCACCGCGACGCGCAGCATCGCGAGCGCGCGGTCGTGCAGCGTGGCCTCGCCGTCCGCGAGCTGGTCGTCGGCAGGGAACGGATCGCCGTCGAAGAACGCGCGCGCCGGCTGCGAGCCGCCGACCGCGGCATTGCGCGTGTCGGTGAGCGCGTAGAGCTCGGCGTAGCCCAGCGCGAGCCCGGCGAGATCGAGCAGCGAGCTGTCGGCCGACGCGAGCGCGTACGCCGGCTGCGGAAACAAGCCGCCGGTGGCGGTCTCGGTCACCGCGATGCGGCCGGGAAACCACCGCAGCGGCGAGCCGTAGCCGTACGCGAGCGCGGCGGCGACGCTCGCGAAGCCGGTCAGCGTCGCGCCGTCGCTCGTCGTCAGGTTCGCGAGCCAGTCGGCGGCGCGGCTGTCGCCGATCTGGATGAACAGCTGGGCCTGGAAGCCCTCGATCTCGCTCGAGCCGAGGTACGTGCCCGGCGCGGTCGGCGAGCCGGTCGCGTTCGCGCCGATGATCGCGTTGCCCGGCACGCCGACCTGCGCGAGCGCGCTCGCCGGCACCGACGCGACCGCATCGCCGTTCGCGTCGTGCATGATCTGCAGGTAGTTCAGCGTCCACAGGCCGTACTTCCACAGCGAGAAGCCGTCGGCCCCGGGCGTGATCGTCGGATCGATCTGCGCGGCGCGCGCGGGCAGATGCAGCGTGGTCGCGTCGCATTCGAAGTCGGAGCTGACGAGCGGCGCGCCCATCGCGCCCGGGTTGTCGTCGGAGGTGATCGAGCACGCGAGGTCGACCGCGCTGGTCGGCGCGATCGCGGGATCGAAGCTCGCGAACACGTGCGCGGTCGGCCAGATGCCCGGCCAGCCGAGCGGGTTGTTCGCCGGCACGCCGGCGCCGTTCGGGTTCGCGTCGCCGAGCCCGTTGTTCGCGGGAAACGTGCCGGCCGGGAACACCCACTTGCCGAGCGCGTTCGAGCCGGCGGCGAAGTGCTGGACGAGCGCGACGAGCTGCGCGTCGCCGGCGACCAGCGGCGCCGACGCGAGCGCGGTGCCGGCGCCCGACTCGAACGCGAGGTCGTTCATCGGCTGCTTCGAGTACTCGTACGATTCGATCGCGGTCGAGAACCCGGCGAGATCGATCCACGCGAAGTCCGAGATCGGATCGAAGTAGAGGTCGGGCGGGATCTGGTCGCGGCTGTAGTTGGCGAGGTTGCGGCTCATCGCCTGCGCGAGCGGCTCGCCCGAGATCTGCATCTCGCCGGCCGCGAGCATGTGCTCGCGCACGACGAACCGCGTGCTGTCGACGGTCGCGGTGATCGTCACCGCCGGCGGGGGCGCGTCGCCGCCGGCGTCGACCGCGCCGTCGCTCGCCTGCGTGCGCGCCGGCGAGTGGCAAGCCGCGACTACGGATGCGGCGAAAAACGCGGGGCGCGACATCGACGGAAGTCTCGACACGAGCGCCGGCGCTCGCGGTAACACCTTCGTATCACAGCGCCGACAACGCGGCTTGTGCTAGCTTTCGGCGCCATGCGCTGGATGATCGCGATCGTGCTCGCCGTGCTCGCGTGCGGCAAGAGCGAGAATGCGGGGATCGAAGAGGCCAAGCGGCAGGCCGAGGCCGAACAGAAGGCCAAGGAGGCCCACGGCGAGGTCGCCAAGAAGCTGACGCCGCCGGTGCCCGGGCAGGCCACGTTGCCATGCTCGCAGGTGATCGACGCCGACAAGTTCCAGCAGGCGCTCGGCGAGGCCGCGCCGATCACGGTCGTCGAGGCCAAGGCCGAGAAGCACGATCCCGACGCCGCGGCGTCGTGCTCGCTGATGCGCGGCGGCAAGCGACCGAGCGACGCCGAGCAGAAGGCGATGATCAAGCAGAGCGGCCGCCTCGGCGTGTTGCCCGGCGACGAGATCTGCAACGTCTCGCTGTACTGCTGGACGATCGAGGATCCCGATCACTTCAAGAAGCGCTGCGCCGAGCAGAAGAAGAAGGACGACGACTCGCTCGGCTTCTACTCGTGCGTGATGGTCGTCGCGACCGGCGAGGACGACGTCAACAACTACCGCTTCTACGACGACGACACCAAGTGCCTGATCGGCGTGCGCGGCGGACCGAGCAACGTCGACAACAACCTGATCGGCAAGTGCGCGAAGGCCGCGCACGACCTGATCGGCCCCGACCAGATCAAGGTCTCCGCGCCCGCGAAGTAGCGAGCTCCGGCTCTACTTCGCGATCGTGAAGCCGGTGACGCAGCGAAACTGCTTGTCCTTGTAGTCGCTCGCCACGTACTCGAGCTTGACCTGGTCGCCGGCGCGAAACGCCGCGAACAGGATCTGGATGCTGGTGTCACCGAGCTCGCGCCCCTTGCACTGCACGCCGCCCCACCGGTAGTTGACCGCCGCCTTGTCGGCCTCGAGCCAGACCGCGCCGTGAAACAGCTTGAAGCTCGGGTCGCCGGGCTCGAGCAGCATCATCTGCGCGATCGTCGTCGACGGCGTGGTGTCGGCGTGCGCGGGCACCGCGAGCGCAGCCGCGATCGCCAGCGCCGGAGCCGTGCGGTTCATGAGCGGCGCCGGCGCCGCGTCACGAGCCCGACCACGAGCGCCGCGATCCCGGCGTGCAGCCAGAGCTGGCTCGGCGAGTCTCCGCCGTCGACCCGGCAGCAGCCGCTGCTCGAGTTGCTCCCGCTCGGATAGCAGAAGCCTTCGATGCCGTTCTCCATGATGCAGTCGTAGTTGTCGGGGCACGTCCCCGCGATGCCGACCGTGCAGTCCTGGGTGCACTTCTGATCGGTCGTGGTCGGCGAGCACTCGCCGCTCATGCAGAACTGCGGGTACGTGCACGGATCGCCGAGCGCGCCGGTCGGCGTCGGCCAGAAGCAGCGGCCGCTGCCGGCGGGATAGTCGCTCGGGTGCATCGTCGAGCACTCCTGGCCGGTAGCCGCCGAGCTGCAGTCGGAGTCAGCGGTGCACGGACCGCCCTTCGTGATCGTCACCGTCGACGAGTCGGTCTCGGCGCCGAGGTCGTCGTAGGCCTTGACGACGATGTCGATGATGCTGTTCGGCACGCTCGACGGCGCCGACAGCGAATACGTTGCCGGGTTCGGCTGGCCTGTCTCGCCGAACGCCGCGCCGTTGACGGTCTGCCACTTGTAGCCGTTGAGCCACAGCTCGACGCTGGTGACGCCACGCCGCGAGCCCGCGCTCGCCGTGATCGGGAACGCGGCCGTCTCCATCGCGCCCGCGACCGGCAGCACGATCGACGACGTCGGCGGCGGGATCGTCGACTGGCCGGGCCCGTACGCGCTGAGCAGCTTCTGGTGATCGTTCTGCGCGCCGCCGCAGACGCACGCGCGGTTCATGTACTCGCCGCAGTTCGACGGCGCGTTGCGGAAGAAGTGCTCGCCGCCGCAGTCCTCGCGATACGTCATCGGATCCATGCACGTCGAGTTGTCGTTGGACGGGAACGCGGTGAGGAAGGTGTACTCGTGCTCGACGCCCATCGGGTGAGCGCTCTCCTGCGAGGCCACATAGCAGAGCTCCCAGATGCGTTCCTGCCCCACGCCCCAGTTCATGTTCGAGAACGAGTACGAGATCACGTTGCTGAGCGGCGAGCACTCGACCGGCGCGATGCCGCCGACCTGCGGATAGCCGATATCGTCACCGCTGCCGGCGAGCAGGTCCATCGTGTACGAGACGCCGCCCGGCGGCACCTGATCGGTGACCGTCACGTTGTACGGCGAGTAGACCTCCTTCAGGCAAGTCATCACCGCGTTCCACTCCCAGTCGGCGGAGTCGCAGGTGTCCGCGCAGTCGGTGTCGGTCGTGCAGGGCACCGTGTCCTTCGTGCCGCCGACGCAGGTCGTGTTGCCGTTGCCGGTGCACGTACCGCTGCACCCCGCGTCCGCCGTGCACAGCGTCTTCTGGTCGTACAAGCACGTGCCGTTGCTGCCGGTCTGGCCGAATCCGTTCTGGAACTCGTGCACGGTCGCGTTCGGAATGGGACCGCCGGGGCACGCGCACTGGCCGGGCATCGAGGAGCAGTCCGCGGACGCGCACGGCATCGTCGAATCGTTGTCGCGCGCGTCGTCGCTCACGCCGCCGTGGATGACGCAGTTGCCGACACAGCGGTTGAAGTAGAGCCACGGCGACACCACCTCGGGCTGCTTCCCGGTCGCCTGCACGTGGACCGTGTACGTGGGGTGCGGCGGATGCTTCGGCGGAGCGGCCATCAGCGGCGCGACGACGGCCGCGACGATCGCGAGTGCGACCCAGATGCTGCGTGACATAAGGAGCGGATACTACATGGCCGGCCAGGCAGTCAGCAGGATTCGTCACGCTCTCGCGCGGCGGCGCCGCCGGGTGACGAGCCCGACGACGAGCGCCGCGAGTCCCGCGTGCAGCCAGACCCGGTCGCTCGCACCCGCGGCGCTGCAGCAGCCGCCGCTGGCCGGGCTGCAATAGCCGCTGCTTCCGCTGATCTGCGTGCACTGGTAGCCGGACGGGCACCCTTGCGGCTTGCCAACCAGGCACGAATCGGTGCAGTAGGGATTCTTGCCCGGCGAGCACACACCGCTCTCGCAGTACTGCGGGTACGGGCACGCGTCACCGATCTGCCCCACCGGCGTCGGCCATTCGCAGCGGCCGTCGGTGCAGTTCTGGCCGAGCAAGCACAGGCTGGTGTCGGTGCACGGCGGTCCGTTCTGCAGCGTGATCATCGTCGAGTCGCCCTCGACGCCGAGATCATCGTAGGCCTTCACCACGACGTCGATCGTACCGGGCGGAACGTTTGCCGGTGCGACCAGCGGATAGCTGCCCGGGTCGACCTGGCCGTCGGAGCCGAAGATCGCGCCCGGCGCGCTCGTCCACGGGTAGTTGTTGAGCCAGAGCTCGACGTCGAGCACGCCCCGCCGCGAGCCCGCCGCCGCGACGACCGACCACGGTGCGCCGAGGCGCGGCACCGGCGTACCGACGATCGCCACGGTCGGCGCCGGGATCAGCGACTGGCCGGAGCCGAGCGCGGAGAGTAGCTTCTCGTGCGAGTTCTGCGTGCCGTGGCAGCGGCAATCGCGCGTCTGGTACTCGCCGCACAGCGCGTCGGCGTTGCGGAAGAACTTCTCGCCACCGCAATCGGTCCGATACGTCATCGGATCCATGCAGGCCGAGTTGTCGTTGATCGGGAACGCGTAGACGAACTGGTACTCGTGATCGAGGCCGAACGTGTGGGCGGTCTCCTGCGCTGCGGTCCAGCAGATGTCGAGCGCGCGCGTCTGGCCCGCGCCGGGATGCGCGTTCGCGAACGTGAACGAGATGACGTCCGAAACCGCGCTGCAATCCGAGGCGATCGGGGCGATGCCGAGCACGTTCGAGCCCTGGCCGAGCTCGTCGGGCAGGCCGGCGACCAGCGTCTCGTTGTACGTGACGCCGCTCGGCAGCTGATCGGTGATGACCGCCGCGTACGGCGAGTACACCTCGGTCATGCACTGCACGACGGCGGCCCACGTCGCGTCGGCGGTGTCGCAGAAGCCCTGACATTCGTCGTCGGCCGTGCAGGTCACGGACGGGTTCGCCGTACACGTGCCGGCGGCGACGTTGCAGGTGTCGCCCGTGCACGGCGTGTCGTCGGTGCACGGCACCGCATTGTGCGAGCCGCCGTAACAGTTGCCGTTCGAGCCAACCGAGCCCATGAAGTTCGTGAGCTCGTGCAGGACAAACGTGCCGGTGCCGGGGATCGTCGACTGCTGGGTCCGCGCGTCGTTCGTGCTGCTGCCGGTGACCGTGCAGTCGCCGATGCATCGATTCAGGTAGATGTTCGGCGTCGTCCCCATCGCGCTGAACGCCTCGCGCGGCTGCACGACGACGCTGCGCACCGGGCGATCGGCCGATGCCGCGCTCGCGAGCACGCAGACGATCGCGACCGCACGGCGCACCATTCCCGTCGATTGTACGCGGGACACCGCGATCGCGCAGCTGTGATGGGATTCACCGCGTGCGGCCGATGTCCGTCGGTGGCGAGCTCCCGCTCGGCGCGGATTCGTCGGGCACGCTGCCTTCACTCCAGATCGACTGGCATCTTCGTCGCCTCGCGGTAGCCGGTGATGCGCGCCGACGTGCGCACGATCCCGGGCGTGCCCCAGTAGACCTGCGCGGTCACGAACAGCATCTGCTCGCCGGCCGGAAACTTCACGCGGCTGAGCGCGGCCTCGGCGCAGATCGACAAGCTGCCGTGCACGGGCACGAACGAGCCGTCGCGGCGCGGCTCGGACTCGCCGCTCGCGACCGCGTCGTGCGCGACGCCATCGGGATCGACCTTGAGCTCGACCGCGAGCTCGGCATCTTTCGGCGCGGGCGGCTTCCAGCCTTCGATCGATTCGAGCGCCTGCCGCGACGACCACTCGTCGAAGCAGCCTTCGAGATCGTGCTCCGCGGTCGCGACCGCGGCGACGACCTGCGGGCCCATCCCGTTCGGATCGCTGCCGCGCGCGATCGTTCCGCGCGACGGCTCGGTCTTGAGCTTCGTGACCTCGCCGAGCAGCTCGTGGATCTGGTCGTCCTTCTCCTGCACCTCGGCGAGCACGTGCTGGAGGTCGGTGTTCTTGTTCGCGATGACCTCGATCAGATGCTGCTTCTCGGCCTCGAGCTGCTCGACGCGCTTCAGCAGCTGCTCGACGCGCTTGTCGTCGCTGACCGGCGCCGGCGGCGGCGGCGCCTTCGGGTCGGGCCGCAACATCACGGCGGCCGCGGCGCCGGCGGCGAGCACGAGCGCGACCGCGCCGCCGATCGCGTAGCGCACCGCGGGTCGCTCGGGCGGTGGCGCGAGCTCGGCGAGCAGCGCGGCCATCGACGGGAATCGCTTCGCGCGGTCCTTCTGCAACCCGCGCATCACCGCACGCCCGATCGACGCCGGCACGCGTGCGCCCTCGGGCGGCGGCTTGGCCTCGTCGCCGTGCTCGAGCATGCCGACCGCGGTCGAATCGGGCAGCGGGTGCACGCCGTACAGCGCCTCGTACAGCGCGACGCAGAAGCTGAACTCGTCGCTGCGCGCGTCGACGTCCGGCCCCGCGAGCTGCTCGGGTGGCATGTAGCGCGGCGTGCCGAGCACGGTGCCGGTCGCGGTCAGCTCGGCGTGCAGCGGCGTCGCCTCGGCGCGCGCGTGTGCGACTTCTTCGGGCGCGAGCACGCTCCGCGCGAGCCCGAAGTCGGTGACGCGCACGCGGCCGTCGCCGCCGACCAGCACGTTGTCGGGCTTGAAGTCGCGGTGGAGCAAGCCGACCGAGTGCGCGGCCGCGAGCCCGCGCCCGGCCTGCGCGAACACGTCGACGATCTCGCGCCACGTGCGCGGCCACTGCTTGAGCCAGGTCGTCAGGTTGTCGCCTTCGACGAACTCCATCGCGATGTAGACGTCGCCGTCGTCCATCGCGCCGACCTCGTACACGCCGACCACGTTCGGGTGCGAGAGCCGGGCGATCGCCTGCGCCTCGCGTTTGAGCCGCGCCCGCGCCTCCTTCGCGTTCGCGCCGAGGTTCGCGCGCAGGACCTTGAGCGCGACCTTGCGATCGAGCTGCGGGTCGTACGCGGAGAACACGACGCCCATGCCGCCGGCGCCGAGCGTCGACAGCACGAGGTAGCGGCCGACCCGGTCGCCGACCGACAGCTTTTTCGGCAGCTTGCCCGCCTGCGACTCGGTGATGCGCTCGACCTGGCGGGTCTCGGCCTGGCTATCGACGTCGCCGGTGCCGGCGAGCGCGGCGACCAGCGCGCGGCAATCCCGGCAGCCGGCCAGGTGCTGCTCGACCTTGGTCACCGCCGACGCGGCGAGCGCGCCCGAGACGAACTCCGCCGCCGCGTTGTCGTCGAGACACAGCACGCTGTCCTGAGCGTAGCAAACGGCTGGATCCGACCGCCGGAATAGCATGCCCTGTTAGGACACTAGCCACTCGGCGGGGTTTCGCTTGCATCGCGGCTAGTTACACGGTAGGAAGACGCGCTTTTTATGCTGACCGACCTGTCCAAAGTCCGCAACATCGGCATCTCGGCCCACATCGACTCGGGCAAGACGACGTTGACCGAGCGCATCCTCTATTACACCAACCGGATCCACCAGATTCACGAGGTGAAGGGCAAGGACGGCGTCGGCGCGAAGATGGACTCGATGGAGCTCGAGCGCGAGCGCGGCATCACCATCCAGTCCGCCGCGACGTTCTGCCAGTGGCCGCCGCCGGCGACGTCGAAGGGCGTCATGGCGGTGCCCGGCAGCCCGGTGAAGGCGCAGCACTGGATCAACATCATCGACACCCCGGGCCACGTCGACTTCACGATCGAGGTCGAGCGCTCGCTGCGCGTGCTCGACGGCGCGATCATGGTGCTGTGCGGCGTCGCCGGCGTGCAGTCGCAGAGCTACACGGTCGACCGCCAGATGCGCCGCTACAAGGTGCCGCGCATCGCGTTCGTCAACAAGCTCGACCGCACCGGCGCGAACCCGTATCGCGTGCGCGACCAGCTGCGCGAGAAGCTCAAGCTGCACCCGGTCATGATCCAGATGCCGATCGGGCTCGAGGACAAGCTCGAGGGCGTCGTCGATCTGATCGAGATGCAGGCGTTCAAGTTCTACGGCGACAACGGCGAGACGATCGAGCGCGGCCCGATCCCGCCCGAGCTCGCCGACCAGGCCGAGAAGTTCCGCCACGAGATGCTCGACCAGCTGTCGCTGGTGTCGGACGAGCTCACCGAGGCGATGCTCGAGGACAAGGTCACGCCCGAGCTGATCCGCAAGTGCCTGCGCGACACCACGGTCGCGCTCAAGTGCACGCCGGTGATGATGGGCTCGGCGCTCGGCAACAAGGCCGTGCAGCTCCTGCTCGACGGCGTGTGCAACTACCTGCCCGAGCCGCGGCAGGTCGAGAACATCGCGCTCGATCTCTCGAAGAACGAAGAGCCGGTGGTGCTCGAGTCGAACCCCGACAAGCCGCTCGTCATGCTCGCGTTCAAGCTCGAGGATGGCCGCTACGGCCAGCTCACGTACGTGCGCGTGTACCAGGGCAAGGTCAAGAAGGACGACTTCATCGTCAACAGCCGCAACGGCAAGAAGGTGAAGGTCGGCCGGCTCGTGCGCATGCACGCCGACGACAAGGAAGAGATCACCGAGGCCGGCGCCGGCGACATCTGCGCGATCTTCGGCGTCGACTGCAACTCGGGCGACACGTTCACCGACGGCACCGTCAACCTGGCGATGACGTCGATGTTCGTGCCCAAGCCGGTCATCTCGGTCGCGATCCGGCCGAAGGACTCGAGCGCCGAGATCAACATGAGCAAGGCGCTCAACCGGTTCACGCGCGAGGATCCGACGTTCCAGTGCTACGTCGACCCCGAGTCGAACGAGACGATCATCGCCGGCATGGGCGAGCTGCACCTCGACGTCTACATCGAGCGCATGAAGCGCGAGTACAAGGCCGAGGTCGTGACGTCGCCGCCGGTCGTCGCGTATCGCGAGACGATCACGCGCAAGACCGAGTTCGTCTACACCCACAAGAAGCAGACCGGCGGCTCGGGCCAGTACGGCAAGGTCGGCGGCTACGCCGAGCCGTACGTCCTGCCCGACGGCACGCTCGGCGACTTCGAGTTCCTCGACGAGATCAAGGGCGGCTCGATCCCGCGCGAGTTCATCCCGTCGTGCGAGAAGGGCTTCAAGAGCATGATGCCGAAGTCGCCGCGCATCAGCGTGCCGGTGGTCGGCGTGCGCGTCGTGATCAACGACGGCGCGTCGCACGCGGTCGACTCGAGCGACATCGCGTTCCAGGAAGCGGCGCGCGGCGCGTTCCGCGACTTCTTCCCGCGCGCGGCGCCGAAGATCCTCGAGCCGATCATGAAGCTCTCGATCGAGGGCCCGGCCGAATTCTCGGGCAGCATCAACGGCCTGATCATGCAGCGCCGCGGCACGATCGTGAACTCGACCGAGGAGGACGGCAACACGCGCGTCGACGCCGAGGTCCCGCTCGCCGAGATGTTCGGCTTCTCGACGCCGCTCCGCTCGGCGACGCAGGGCAAGGCCGAGTTCACGATGGAGTTCGCGAAGTACTCCGAGGTGCCGAACAACATCTCGGAAGAGCTGCTCGCGAAGGCCGCGAAGGCCAAGGCCGAGGCGGCGAAGAAGTAGTCACGACGCCGGCGGCGAGATCCCGGCGGCCGAAGGCGGCTTGGCACCGTAGACCTGGACGACGCCGGCGGCGCCGCCGCCGCCGCCGCCACCGGCCATCGCGTTCGTCGAGTCGGCGCCGCCACGCGCCGTGGACGGGAAGCCGACGCCGCCATTGCCGCCCATGCTATTTTGCGCGCCGGTGCCGCCGTTTCCGCCGGACGTCGGACCGTCGGGATCGGTGCCGGCCGCGCCATCCATCGTCATCGTGGCGCCACCGCCGCCATGGCCGCCGTTCGCGTACAAGCTCGCCATCGTGCCGAGCGTCAGCGCCGGCGCCGACACCACGATCATGCCGCCCGCACCGCCGCCGCCACCACCGCCGCCGGCGTGACCGGCGCCGCCGCCTTCGCCCGACGCGTCGATCTCGCCTTCGATCGAGATGCTCGCGCCGATCAACGCGACCGCACCTCCCGCGCCGCCGCCGTTGCCGTCGGCCGTCGCGGCCGCGCCCGCCGACCCGGGGCAGCCGCCGCGCAGCGTCGTCGGCGAGAGCGCCGGCGCCGCAACGCCACCCGAGCTCGCGACGCCGAACTGATTGCCGCCGTCGCCGCCCTCGCCGCCGAAGCTGCCGCCGGCACCGCCGCCTTGCCCCGTCGGCAACTTCACGCCCGTGCAGGCTTGCGAGATGCTTCCCGCGCCGCTCGCGCCGGTGTGCGACGCGACGTCGATCGCGCCCGCGATGTCGATCGCGCCGGTCGCCGCGAGCACGAGCGGGCGGTTGCCGGTCGCGATCAGCTTCGCGCCGGCCGCGATCGAGATCGAGGCGCCGTCGAGCAAGCACGCGCTCGCGCTCGTCGCGTCGAGCGGCGCGCATTCGAAGCCGGCCGGCATCGAGGTCCCGGTCGTGGTGTCGACCGTGGTCGCAGCCGTGATCGCGATCGGCGCGGTGCTCTTCGTCGTGTCGCACGCGACGAGGTCGAGGCCCTCCACCGCGAAGCAGCCGTCGCGCGGGCAGCGCGCGAGATCGGCCGGATGCTTGCCGCAGTACAGCGGGTCGGTGTCCTGGCAACCGGCGAGCAGGACGCACCACGCGAGCACGCGCATCAGAACACGCCGCCCCATTCGACCGCCGCGCCGCCGCCGCCGACCACGGCGCCTAGCACCATGAACGTGACGCCCGCCGGCTTCGTGTTCGTGTACGTCGGGCGCTCGCCGGTCGGCGACGGCGACGCCGCGAACAGCACGAGGCCGGTCACGAACACCGCGGCGCCGGCGCCGACCGCGTACATCGGCCACTTGCGCTCCGCGCGCTCGATCGATCGCGCTTGCAGCGTGATGTCGATCTCCTGGTTGCTCTCGACGGCGATCGTCTTCGCGGCGACCTCGCGGCCCTGCTCGAGCAGCGAGATCGCGTGCTCGCCGACCGGCAGGTCGCGCTCGACCGTCGTCTTGCCGGCGGGCGAGCCGTCGATCGTCGCGTCGAGGCCGTCGGGTTTGGAATGCACGCGCACGAGGCCGGTCTCGAGCGCGGCCTGCGTCGACAGCTTGGCGAGCACCGCGTCGAGCTCGACGTCGCCGCACGGTTTGCAGTCGCCGCTCGCCGGTGCGTGCTTCTTCACGAACCACGTGATCACCACGGCCTGGCCGTCGACGCGGGCGTAGACGACGCTGTCGGTCTTCGACCGCGCGTTGACGACGCCGGCCGCGCACTTGCGCACGTCCTCGATCACGAAGCAGTTCGCGAACGTGCTCTTGGCGTCGGCCGACAGCGCGGCCGCGACCAGCTCGCGGCCGCTCGCCTTGACCCACTTCTCGATGCGGGCATGCAGCGCCTCGGCGGGCCCGCGCTCGCCGGTCACGACCACGCCGACCGAATCGGCACGCGCCGTGGCACACAGCAGCGCGAGCAGCGCGAGCACCCTCATCGATCACGATAATATGCCGAGCCGTGCGTGTCGGGATCATCGGGTGCGGCACAGCGGGAGCTGCGGCGGCGATCGCCCTCGCCCGTGCCGGCTGCCAGGTCGACGTGCTCGAGCGCGTGGCCGAGCCCGGCCCGGTCGGCGCCGGCATCATGTTACAGCCGACCGGTCAGGCCGTGCTCGCACGACTCGGACTGCTCGACGAAGTGGCCGCGCGGGGCGCGCCGATCGACCGCCTGTTCCTGCGCACGCGCGGCGGCCGCACGCTCGCCGACCTGCGCTACACCGCGATCGAGCCGACGTGGCGCGCGTTCGGCATCCACCGCGGCGTGCTGTTCGAGGCCCTTCACCGCGCGGCGTCCACCGAGCCCCACGTCGCGGTGCGCACCGGTTGCGACGTGCGCTCGCTGCGCCGCGACGGCGCGCACACCTACGCGATCGCCGCCGCCGCCGACCACGGGCCGTTCGACCTGGTCGTGATCGCCGACGGCGCGCAGTCGGCGCTGCGCGGCCACGTCATGCCGCGCGCGCGCGACACCGCGTATCCGTGGGGCGCGCTGTGGTTCGTCACCGAGGATCGCGAGCGCGCGTTCTCGGGCGAGCTCTACCAGGTCGCGCACGGTGCGCGGCGCCTGTACGGTGCGCTGCCGACCGGGCTCGGGCCGCGTGGCGACGCGCCGATCGTGAGTCTATTCTGGAGCCTGGCCGCACGCGACCACGACGCGTGGCGCGCCGGCGGGCTCGACGCGTGGAAGCGCGACGTGCTGGCCATGGACCCGCGGATCGCGCCCGTGCTCGACGCGATCACCGCGCCCGAGCAAGTGACGTTCGCGCGCTATCGCGACGTGCGCGTGCCGCGCGTCCACGACGACCGCGTCGTGCTCGTCGGCGACGCCGCCCACGCGACCAGCCCGCAGCTCGGCCAGGGCGCAAATCTCGCGCTCCTCGACGCGCTCGCGCTCGCCGATTGCGTTGCGGCCACGCCCGACGACGTGCCGGGCGCGCTCGCCGCGTTCGCGCGCGTCCGCCGCCGCCACGTCGGCTACTACCAGCGCATGGCGCGCTGGCTCACGCCGCTGTTCCAGCACCACTCGCGCGTGCTCGGCTGGATGCGCGACGTCACGTTCCCGATCGCGAACGCGATCCCGCCGCTGCGCCGCCACATGGTGCGCACGATGGCCGGCGTCGCGCTCGGGTTCTCGCCGCGCCGCCTCGAGCTGCCGTCGCGTGTAGGATGACGGCCTATGATCCCGACGATGATGGACGCGCCGCTCGTGCTCGACTGGATCGCCGATCGCGCCGAGCGCTGGCTCGGCACCGGCGAGATCGTGTCGCGGCGGCCCGATCGCTCGCTCACGCGCACGACGTACGCGCAGGTGATCGCGCGGGCGCGGCGGCTCGCGCGCGCGCTGATCGCGGCCGGCATCCGGCGCGGCGATCGCGTCGCGACGCTGATGTGGAACCACTCCGAGCACCTCGAGGCGTACTTCGGCATCCCGCTCGCGGGCGGCGCCGTGCACACGCTGAATCTCCGGCTGCACCCCGACGAGATCGCGTTCATCGCGAACGACGCGCGCGATCGCATCCTGATCGTCGACGACGTGCTCGTGCCACTGTACGAGAAGGTGCGCGCGGCCGGCGCGACGTTCGAGCGCGTGATCGTCGTCGGCAGCGGTGGCGACTACGAGGCATTTCTCGCCGGCGCGCCGGATGGCGTCGAGCTGCCCGCGCTCGCCGAGCACGACGCGCTCGGCGTCTGCTACACGAGCGGCACGACCGGGCGGCCCAAGGGCGTCGTCTACTCGCACCGCTCGACGATCCTGCACTCGCTGGTCGCGGCGCTGCCCGACTGCCTCGACCTGTCGCACGCCGACACCCTGCTGCCGGTCGTGCCGATGTTTCACGTCAACGCGTGGGGGTTGCCTTACATCGCGGCGTTCACCGGCGCGAAGCTCGTGCTGCCCGGCTGCCACCTCGATCCGGCGAGCTTGCTCGAGCTGATGGCCGGCGAGCACGTGACGGTCGCGGCCGGCGTGCCGACGATCTGGATCGGCATCCGCGACCTGCTCGATGCCGATCGCGCGAAGTACGCGCTCGAGCCCGGCCTGCGCATGATCGTCGGCGGCTCGGCGGCGCCCGAGCAGCTCATCCGCGACTTCGATCGCCACGGCCTGTCGCTCCTGCACGCGTGGGGCATGACCGAGACGTCGCCGATCGGCACGGTGGCGCGCGTGCCGGCCACGGTCACGGACGCCGACACGCGCTACAAGCTGCGCGCGCGACAAGGCCGGCCGGTGCCGTTCGTCGATCTGCGCGTGCGCAACGAGGCCGGCGACGTGCCGCGCGACGATCGCACGCAGGGCGAGGTGCTCGTGCGCGGGCCGTGGATCGCGAGCGCGTACGCCGGCGGTCACAGCCCCGATCGGTGGACCGCCGACGGTTACTTCCGCACCGGCGACGTCGCGCGCGTCGACGAGCACGGCTTCATCCAGCTCGTCGATCGCATCGCCGATCTGATCAAGAGCGGCGGCGAATGGATCGCGACCCAGGAGCTCGAGAACGCGCTGATGGGTCATCCCGCGGTGCGCGAAGCGGCCGTGATCGGCGTCGCGCATCCGAAGTGGAGCGAGCGGCCGCTCGCGGTCGTCGTGTTGAAAGCCGGCGCCGCGTGCACGCCCGACGATCTGCGCGCGCACCTCGCGCCGCGCTTCGCGAAGTTCTGGCTACCCGACGCGTTCGTGTTCGTCGAGGCGATCCCGCGCACGTCGGCAGGCAAGTTCAAGAAGACCGAATTGCGGGAACGCTTTCGCGATTGGGCGTGGTAGCTAGTTGCGTGGTCGCTTCGCTGCGTGGCTTCGTGAAGAATGCGGTGTTCGATCGCGTTCCCGGACTCTTGCGGCGCGGCCCGACCCACGCGCGCCGCGTGGCGCTCACGTTCGACGACGGTCCGGATGGCCTCACCGAGCGCTACCTCGACACGCTCGACGCGATGGGCGTCGCCGCCACGTTCTTCGTGCTCGGCGAGCGCGCGGTCGCGCAACCGGATCGGATCCGCGAGTACCGGCG
Organism: Kofleriaceae bacterium; assembly: GCA_035500135.1. GTDB lineage: Bacteria > Myxococcota_A > Polyangia > Haliangiales > Haliangiaceae > JABFXX01. The sequence goes on along the minus strand of DATJXL010000336.1, from coordinate 33,803 downwards.
CCGCGGCCATCAGGTCGCCGGTCACGGCTACGACCACTCCCGGTTCACGCTGCTGTCGCGGCCCCAGCTGCTCGAGCAATGCGCGCGCACCGAGCAGGCGATCGGCGGCCAGCTCACGGGCCGACCGTGGGTCCGGCCGCCGCACGGCTCGATCGACGCGCCGTCGCTCGTCGCGCTGCGCGCCGCCGGCTACGTCGTCGCGATGTGGTCGGTCGACTCGTGCGACTACACCGAACGCGATCCGGCGCGGCTCGAGGCGCGCTGCGCACCGAGCGAGGTCGCCCCCGGCGACGTGCTGCTGTTTCACGAAGGCCAGGACTGGACGCTCGCAGCGCTGCCCCGGATCGTCACCGCGCTGCACGACGACGGCTACGAGCTCGTGACGATGCACGACCTGTTCGCGCGGTGACTACGCCGGCTTCCGTCCGACGAAGTCGATGCTCGTGATCGCGAGCTGCTCGCGCGGATAGTGCGCGAACCGCTCGTGCACGCGGATCTGCGCGAGCTGCGCGAGCCGCTCCTTGCTCGGGCGCGACGTGTCGATCTCGATCGCGAAGCCGGCGCGCCGCGCCATCTCGGTGAAGTCTCGCGCGCGCAGCCGATTCTGATACAGGAACGCGTTGTTCCACTTCGACCACGCGGCATCGGAGTACTGCAAGTAATGAAGCTGGTTGATCGAGCGATCGGCGTACGCGTAGTGATCGCCGCAGTTGACCGAATGAAACACGATGCCGCCCGGTCGCAGGATGCGCATCGCCTCGGCGAGGCACGCCTCGATCACGTCGCCCGGTACGTGCTCGAGCACGCTGTTCGAGAACACGACATCGACGGACTCGTCGGGCAACGCGGTCGCCGCCGCGTCGGCGGGCGCGTGGTAGTCGACGACGCCGCCGGTGGCTGCCGCGACCGACGCTCCGCGCGCGAGCGCGTCGACGAGCGCGAGCTGCTGCGACGCGACGTCGGCTTCGAGCCGCTCGGCCTCGCGCGCGATCAGCGGCACGTGCGCGGCGAGCCGATCGGCGAGCTGCTCGACGAACACGCCGTCGAGGTGGCGGACGAGATCGAGCGTGTACACGCGCGCCGCACCGGCGAGATACAGGCAAAACGGAAATGTCGGATACCAGCCGGTGCCCATCTCGAGCAGCGTGGCACCGGCAAGTGCCACGCCCGCCGCGCGCAGATGGCCCATCATCAGCCGCCAGTCGTCGACCTTGATGTCGCACTCGCGGCCGAAGTCGGCGAGACCGCCGCCGCGGCGCTGCATGAGGAGATGCATACGCGCGCCACCCGGGACGCGGCCGAGCAGCTTCTGGATCGTGCCTTTGACCCGCCAGTCCATCGCGAAGCGGTCTAGCACGGAGCGCCGAGCTGGCCGGGCCCTGTCCGGAGCGCCGGTCGTGGCTACAGCGCCACGCGCGCGGCGACGCCGGCGGTCATGAACGGCTCGCTCGAGCTCGGATCGCCGTCTCCCGAGACGACGTCGGGTTCGACCATGAAGAACCGCACGGCCGAGACGCCGAGGATCACCGCGAGCTCGGGCGGCCCGAGCTCGAGCCCGAAGTCGATGCGGAAGATGACGTTGGTCGGCAGCTCGAGCACGACCGGCTGCGGCGGATCGCTGCCATCCGAGACCGTGAACGGCCGGCGCGAGAACGGCTGGCTGTAGCCGATCGAGACGCCGAGCATCGGCCGGATCCAGCGGTTGGCGCCGCTGACCACGCCGCCGAGATCGGCCGAGCCCCACTTTCCGGCCGCCGCAGCGGTGCCCGCGCCGGCGCCGAACGTGAGCGCGACGTGGTGGCCGTCGCTCGCGATCACCGCGCCGATGCGACCGGCGTACGCGTGGTGATCGAGCGGCGTGGAGCCCGAGTCCTCGACCGTCATCTCCTCGGCGCTCGCCACGATCGCGGTGTTCGGCGCGAGCGAGGTCCGCAGCTGGCCGCCGGTCGAATCGACCGTCGGGCTGAAGACTCCCTGCGTCGAGCTCGCGGCATCGAGCTGGACGTCGCCGTGACCGACGGCCGGGACGCTCGGCGAATCGAACGCGAACGTGCGCGCGGGTGGTGTCACGGCGAACGGGCTGCAGGCGGCGAGGCCCGCGGGGATGACGGCGGCGAAGCGCATCGCATCGGGGGGTTCAATGGCCGTACCGTTGCGCGGCGCCAGGTCTTGCCGGCTTCTGCCCGAAAACGTGTCGAAGATCGGTCAGCGAGCGTCGGAGGCCGCACGCTCGAGCTGGAGCTTCGGCGCCAGCCAGCGCGCGAGCGCCGGGTACATCTCGCGCACCGCGCGGCTGCCGACGCACGCGCCGACGTGACCTCCCGTGACCTCGAGCGCCTGCTTGTCGGCCGCGCCGACGTGATCGAGCAGCGCGGTCGCCGCCGGCGCGGGGCAGATCGCGTCGCGCGACGCCGTGATCGCGAGCGTCGGGCAGCGAATCGCGCCGAGCTCGACCGGGCGGCCGCCGACGCGATGCGTGCCCGCGACCAGCTCGTTGCGCTGATAGAGGTCGCGGATGTAGCGGCGATAGGCCGCGGCCGGGAACGGGATGTTGTCGCTCGCCCATTCCTCGAGCGCGAAGAAGCCTTGTCGCGCGGGTTCGTTGCCGGCGAGATCGGGCAGCGCGACCAGCTTGCCGAGATCGAGCGTCGGGCGCAGCGCCGCGAAGCCGGCTTGCATCTGGCTCGGCGCGACGTTGCCGGCGTCGGCGATCGCGTCGCCGTCGAACCAGCGCGGATCGACCATCGCGCGCAGCTGGCCGCCGAGCGCGAAGTCGACCGGCGCGGCGAGGGTGACGAGCGCGGCGAGCTCGCCGGCGTGCTGCGCGGCATGGATCGCGGTGAGCGTGCCGCCCATGCAGTAACCGAGCAACGCGAGCTGCGGCGCGCCGGTCTCGCGGCGCACGCGGCGCGCGGCGCGGGCGAGCCGCGCGAGCACGGCCTCCCAGTCGAGGTAGCGATCCTCCGCGGCGGGCACGCCCCAGTCGAGGCACCACACGTCGAATCCGGCGCCGACCAGCGCCTCGACGAGCGATGCGCCCGGCCGGAGGTCGAGCACGTACCAGCGGTTGATCAGCGACGGCACGACGAGCAGCGGGACGCGCGCGCGCGCCGGCGCGGCCCCGCGAAACCGATACAGGCGCGCGCCACCTTCGAGCGCGAGCTCGTCGCGCGGCGTCTGCGCGAGCGCGGGCTTCGGCACCGCGACGCCGAGCAGGTCGGCGGCGGCCGCGGTCCACGCGCGCGCGACGTCGCGCGTGCACGCGAGCAGGGCATCGTGCATCGGGTGCACTACTGGACGCCCAGCTTGCGCGCGGCCTCGAGCCCGAGCTTGCGGGCCTCGGCCGACAGCTGCGCGCTGTAGGCGAGCGCTTCCTGCGCGAGCTGCGCCCAGGTCTCGATCGCCTGCTTCGCGCGCGCGATCATCTGCTGCTCGAGCTGCGCGTACTCGTCGGCGAGCGCCTGCGCGCGGGTCTGGGCGTCGGCCAGCATCTTGTGGAATGCTTGCTGCGACGCCGCAAACGCCGCCATCGGGTCGAAGGACGCGAAGGGGTTGGGGTTGGAGTCGGTTTTCGGGGGATTAGCGGGGGTGGGGTTGGTCTTGGTCTCGGTCATGCGAGCACCATAAGCACGCCTTTGTTGCGTTGCAACATGTTTCGGTTGCAAAGCAGCACGAGACCGCGTTATGAGCTGGCCATGACGAAGCCATGGTGGAAAGAACCGACGCGCGCGCAGTGGGCTGCCTTTGCCGCCGCGTGGGTCGGCTGGGTGCTCGACGCGTTCGACTTCACGATCTACATCTGCGTCGCCGGCAGCATCATCAAGGAGTTCGGCGTGTCGCCGACTGCGGTCGCCGGCTCGCTCACGCTGACGCTCCTCGTGCGGCTCGTCGGCGGGATGGTCGCGGGATGGATCGCGGATCGCTGGGGCCGCAAGCTTCCGCTGATGATGTCGCTGGTGTGGTTCGCGGTGTTCGACGCCGCGATCTACTTCGCGCCGACGTTCGGCTGGCTGCTCGTGCTGCGCACGCTGTTCGGCTTCGGCATGGGCGCCGAGTGGACGGCCGGCACGGCGCTCGCGATGGAGAGCTTCCCGCCGCGCGGCCGGCGCTTCGCGTCGGGCCTCTTGCAGGCCGGCTGGCCGGTCGGCTTCTTGCTCGCGGCGCTCACCGCGTACTTCGTCGTGCCGGCGTACGGCTGGCGCGCGATGTTCCTGATCGCGGCGGTGCCGGCGGTGCTCGTCATCCCGATCCGCATGTTCGTGCCCGACGAGCTCGCGCACGCGAAGTCGGCGGCGCACTCGCGCGGCGCGCTCCGCGATCTCGCCGCGCCGGCCGTGCGCAAGATGCTCGTGCTCGGCTCGATCGTGATGGCGCTCGGCTTCATCGTCTATTACGGCATGACGACGTCGTACATGGGTCTGCATCACGAGCTCGGCATGACGCCCGCGCAGGGCTGGGTCGATCTGATCTGGTTCAACGTCGGCATGCTCGCCGGCGTGATCGCGGCCGGCTGGATCGCGAACCGGTTCGGCGTGATCGTCGCGCTCGTGGCGCCGGCGTTGCTGATGGTCGTCGCGCTGCCGCTGTTCGTCGGCGTCGCGCCGGGCGCGATGGCCGTCGGCGCGTTTCTCGGCGGCGCGCTCGGCGTCGGCTACTCCGGCGTCACGCCGGTGCTGACGACGAGCCTGTTCCCCGAGCACGTGCGCGCGCGCGCGATCGGCATCGTCTATCACGTCGGCGCGCTGATCGCGGCGTTCGTGCCGGCCGCGATCCCGTGGCTCGCGAGCACGGCGGGCTGGACGCTCGCGACGACGATCGCGATCGTCGTCGGCGGTGGCCTCGTCGCGATGTCGGCGGCCGTCCTGGTGTTGCGGCACAGCATCGTGCCGGCGCCGATCCGCACGCACGACGTGCCGTCGGTCCGCGTGAAGTTACCGGCGCGAAACAGCGCGCTGGTCGCGACCAACGGCCACGAGCTCGATTTTTCGAGCCCGCACGAGCGCGCGGAGCACAGCGTCGAGCTCCGCAGCTGACACGAGCAGACCGAACAGCTTGCCGAGCTACTTCGTCGTGACGGCGCGGTCGTTGATCCCGACGAGAAACCGCGCGATCACGAGCGCTTCTTCTTTCGGCGCGCGCCGAGGCCCTCGCGCACCGCCTGCTTGAGCTCCTCGAGCTCGCGCCGCATCGCGGCGACGTCGTCGGTGCGCTCGCCGGGCACCGGCTCGTGATGCCCGGCGTGCGCGGGCTCGGGCGGTGGCGAGGGTGCGGGCGGCGGCGCGACGTACGACGGATACGCCGGCGGCGCGCCGAACGGCGAGCCCATCCACATGCGCGCGAGCGCGTCGGTCGCCGCGATCGGCAGCTGCGTGAGCGGGTTGTACGCGGCGAGCGTCTGCACGCCGCGCTTGGCCTGCAGGTACATGTCGAGCGCGCCCGTCACGTAGCGCGAAAAGAATTCAGCGAGCGCGTCGTCGGACAGCCGGATCATCTGCGCGAGCAGCTGCACCGGCAGGAACTTCGCGGCGTTGCCGGTCTCGAGCACGATCTGGGTCAACGTGACCTGCGTGAGGTCCTCGCCGGTCTGCGCGTCGACGACGCGCACGTCGGCGCCGCCGCGGATCTTCGCGGCCAGCTCGTCGAGCGTGATGTACGTCGAATCGCTGGTGTCGTAGAGCCGGCGGTTGCCGTACTTCTTGATCAAGATCGAGGCCACGCCGCGCGACCTTACGGGGCGGCGCGCCGCGCTGCAAGCGCGATCTTTGCTGCATTGCAAAAACAGGCTTGACACACCGTCGCGCCCGGTCGTAGCGTGCCGGCCATGTCGTCGCCTCGCAGCTGGCTGTTCGTGCTGCAATGCAGCATCGGAGCTGCGGCCTGCGGGAGCTCGAGCGGCACGACGTGCACCACGGACGACCAGTGCCCGTCGCACTTCTGCCGCGTCGACGGCACGTGCGGCCCGGTCACGAACGACGCGCCGGCCGCGCCGCTCGACGGCGGCTCCGATGCCACGTCCGGCGTGTGCACGCCGAACATGGATGGCACGATCACGGCCGCCGAGCTGCCGCTCGCCGCCGGGCAGAGCGCGAAGTTCCGGATCGCGACGAACGCGACGTGGAACACGGCCGGTACGTCGAACACCGATGGCTCGCGCGACTGGGATCTGTCGGGCCAGCTGTCGGGCGATGCCGACCAGACGCTCGCGCTGTCGTCACCGACCGGCGCGTGGTGGGCCAGCGACTACGCGGGCGCGAGCTACTCCGCGGTGCTGTCGGCGAGCTCGAACCTGCTCGGCGTGTTCGCGGTCGATTCGACCGGCGTGACGCTGCTCGGCGTGGTCTCGCCGACCGCGGGCTCGAGCAAGACCGAGCTGATGTACGACCCGCCGGCGCGCATCGTCGCGGTGCCGTTCATGGCCGGCTCGACGTGGACCTCGAAGAGCACGGTGACCGGAACCGCCGAGGCCGTGCCGGTCGACTACGACGAGGAGTACGACTCGAGCGTCGACGCGGTCGGCACGATGAAGACGCCGTACGGCTCGTTTCCAGTGCTGCGCGTCGCGACGAGCCTGACCCGCACCGAAGGCGTGGTCACCGTGCTCACGAACAAGACGTTCAGCTGGATGGCCGAGTGCTTCGGCGCGGTCGCCACCGTGCAGTCGCAGAGCAACGAAGCGGGCAGCGAGTTTTCGAACGACGCCGAGGTCGAGCGACTTGCGCCATGAGCGACGACCTTCGATCGCGGCGAGGGCGAAGCGGAGCGAGCGCTAGCCAACCTCGGGAGGAGCGAATCCCGCGGCGGGCGTGGTGGGCGGCGCCCGTCGTGCTCGCCGCGTGCGCGAGCTTCCACGCCGCGCCGCTACCGGGCGCGCCGAAGGACGCGGCGTTCGTCGATGTCGGCGGCGTGCACGTCCATTACCGCGAGGCCGGTTCCGGCCCGACCGTCGTGCTGATCCACGGCTACGGCGCCTCCGCCGACGCGTGGGCCGCCGTGCAGCCGTATGTTGCTGCGCACCATCGGGTCATCGCGGTCGATCTCGCCGGCTTCGGCTGGTCGAGCCGTCCCGAGGACGCCGACTACAGCCCGGCCGGCGAGGCGCGGCTGGTGTGGGGCGTGCTCGATCGGCTCGGCGTCGCCGATGTCGCGATCGTCGGCCACTCCTGGGGCAGCTCGGTCGCGCTGGCGATGGCGGTGCAGCACCCCGAGCGCACGCGTCGCGTCGCGCTGTACGACGCGTACGTCTACGACGAGCAGGTGCCGAGCTTCTTCCGCTGGGCCGAGCTCGATGGCCTGGGCGAGGCGCTGTTCGCGCTGTTCTATACCGAGCGCATCGAGGATCGCGCGCCGCTCGCGTACTACGACGAGCGCTGGGTCACCGAGGAGCGCGTCGAGCGCGTCGAGCGCGACCTCGATCGCCCGGGTACGACCGCGGCGGCGCTCGCGGTCGCGCGCGAGCATCACTTCGGCGAGCTGCACGCGCAGCTGCGCGGCTTCACCAAGCCCGTGCTGCTCCTGTGGGGCGAGAACGATCAGGTCACGCCGGTCTCGTACGGACAGCGCCTCGTCAACGAGCTGTCGAACGCGCAGCTCAAGACGTATCCGCGCTGCGGGCACATTCCGATGGTCGAGGCCCACGTGCAGTCGACCCGCGATCTCGTCGAATTCCTCGACGAGACCGCACCGGCAACGCCCGTCGTGATCGCCCCCCTGGCCGACGTCCGGGGCTCGCGGCCCGCGGCCCTCCTCCCGCCTGCGGCCGACATCTCCACGCTCGGGGCCGAGCTCACGCCCCGCGCGTACGCGGCGCCGCGCGAGCACGTCGAGGTCGACCTCCACGGCTATCTGCGCACGCGCGCCGCCGACTACTACAACCTCGACCTCGATCGCGGGCTCGACTCGCGCGGGCTGCCGCTGTTTCCGATCCCGCTCGACGGCGGCCAGTCGCTCGACTCCGCCGACATCCGCGCGCGCACCGACGTCGCGATCTACGCGCGCGGCGTCGGCGTCGCGGTGAAGGCGCGCATCGACTGGCTCGACAACACGCCGCTCGGCGGCGATCCCGATCTCGCCGGCGGCTCGCCCGCGACGAGCGGCGGCCAGCGCCCGAGCGAAGCGGTCGTCAAGCGGGCGTGGGCCGAGGCGCTCACGCCCGCCGGTACGCTCGCGGTCGGCCGGATGGGCGCGCACTTCGGCCTCGGCATCGCCGCGAACGGCGGCGATTGCGAGGACTGCGATCACGGCGACGCCGCCGACCGCCTCGCGTTCGTGTCGCCGATCGCCGGCCACCTCGTCGCGGTCGCGTACGACATCGCATCGCGCGGGCCGTTCACGCCGTCGGCCGACGGCGGCCACGCGATCGCGCTCGAGCCCACCGATCGCGCGGCCGGGCCGACGCTCGCGATCCTCAAGGTCCACTCGCCGGCCGCGCTCGCGCGCCGCGCCGCCGCAGGGCTCACGAACCTCGAGTACGCGGCGTACATCTCGCGCCGCACGCAAGAGAACGACGTGCCCGCGTGGTACCTGCCGAGCGCGACCCCGACGACGAGCTTCACGAGCGCAGACCTCGTCGCGCGCGGCTTCGAGGCGACCGCGACCGGCGCGTGGCTGCGCGTCACGAACAGCATCCTCCGCATCGAGGCCGAGCTCGCGTACATCAACGCGAGCGTCGCGCAGCCGTCGCTCGTGCCCGGCGCCGTGATCACCGAGCCGGTCACGTCGAGCCAGCTCGGGTTCGCGTTCGAATCCGACCTCGCGATCGGTCCCGTGCGCACCGGCCTCGACGGCGGCTACGCGAGCGGCGACCCCGCGCCCGGCTTCGGCGCGTTCCCGACCGCGGGCGAGCAACCGGCGCCGCCGGGCGCGCTCGACGGCCCGCAGGCGAACCCGCCCGGCGATCGCACCGTCGACAACTTCCGGTTCCATCCCGACTACCACATCGACCAGATCCTGTTTCGCGAGATCATCGGCACGATCACCGACGCGGTGTACGCGCGGCCGCACGTGCGCACGACAGTGATGACCGTCGGCACCGGCACGCTCGATCTCGGCGCGGCGCTGATCGCGTCGTGGGCGGTCGACGCGACGTCGACGCCGAGCGGCACGCGCCCGCTCGGCATCGAGCTCGATCCCGAGCTGCGCTACGCCAGCCGCGACGGCTTCGCCGCGACCGTCGACTACGGCGTGTTGTTCCCCGGCACCGCGTTCGACAACCCCACCGCTCACCTCGAGGCCCACACCGCGCAGATCATCCGCGCGCGGTTGGTGTTCGTGTTTTGACCCGGTGGGCCGCCATCCTGCTCGCCGCGTGCGAGGCGAACGCGACGCCGCAGCCGGCACCGCAGCCGCAGCTGCCCGACTGCGTGCCGCGCCGCACCGGCGAGATCACCGCCGACACGCTGCCGATCGCGCTCGGCGCGACGCTCGACTACTACAACGACACCAACAAGACCGTCGATCTCGCGGCGAAGGCCGGCGTGTTCGATCTCGCGCAGCAGTTCCCCGACGATCCGGTCGTCGCGATCGGCCCGGTCGCGCTCGGCGCGCAGTGGTACGCCGCGTCGTTTCCGGCCGGGCAGTTCACGGTCGATGCCGGCGCCGGCCTCGACGGCATCTACCACCAGGACGACCAGGCGCTCTGGCTCGACGGCACGGCGTCGCAGCAGAACACCGCCGGCAAGACGCTGATCGTCTATCCCGCGCCGCTGCCCGTCTTGCGCTTCCCGCTCGCCGACGGGCAGACCTGGACCGCGACCGGCACGCTCGGCGCCGGGACGACCATCGATGGCCTGCCGTTCCTCGGCAGCGACCAGCTCGCGGTCGACGTCGAGCTCGGCGAGCAGCTCGAGGTGCCATACGTCGACTTCTCGCCGGTCCTGCGCGTCCGCACGCTCGCGACGCGCACGCCGTCGACCGGCTCGCCGGTCGTCACCAAGCGCACGACCATCTTCGTCTTCGAATGCTTCGGCGAGGTCGCGCGCGCCGAGAGCAACCCGAACGAACCGGACGCCGACTTCACGAATGCCGCCGTCTTGCGCCGATATGCGCTAGGAGAGGAGCCGAACTGATGTGGGAAATGTGGAAACAAGGGTTCGCCGCGTGGGAGCAAGCCACGTCGCAGTACCTCGAGAAGGTGATGACGAACCCGGGCGTGCTCGGGCCGGCGGGCGCGATGCTGACCGCCGCGATGAAGACGAAGGCCGCGACCGATCGCGCGCTCGCGTCGTGGTGGGCCTCGCTCGGCTTGCCGACGCGCGCCGATCAGGAGCGCGCGCTGCACAAGCTCAACCAGCTCGAGAGCCGGCTGTACGACCTCGAGGAAAAGCTGCACGCGAGCTCGGGAGAATGACCATGGACGTCTCGCATCTGCTCGAAGTGGCGCCGGCACCGCGCGCGGTGTTCGACCAGCTCGCGACGCACCGCCATCGCGTGCGCTTCCAGGTTCGCCGCGACGGCGCCCCCGGGTCATGGCAGCCCGTGACGTGGGGCGACTTCGCGCGCGAGATCCGCGGCGTCGCGCGCTGGCTCGTCGAGCCCCAAGCGGAGCGCGGAGATGACGATCGAAAGCGAGGCGGAGCCGAGCTCGAGGCCGGCGAACGCGTCGCGATCTACGCGCAGAACAGCGTCGAGTGGGCGGCCGCCGCGCTCGGCGTCCAGACCGCGGGCGCCGTGTTCGTGCCGATCTATCCGGCGTCGACCGCGGAGCAAGTCGCGTACATCCTCGAGCACGCCGAGATCCGCTACGTGTTCGTCGATCCCGCGAGCCGGGGCAAGCCCGGCTCGCTCCACTCCGGCGGTGCCGAACCGATCGCGCGCCTCGAGAAGGCGCGCGCGCTGCTGCCGCGCCCACCCGAGGTCGTCCTGCTCGACGCCGCGACCTGGCGCGACGCCGCCGCGCGCGATGCCGCCGCGCCCACGTTGGTAGATGCGCGGCTCGGCGCGCTCGAGCTCGATCTGCCCGGCATGATGCTCTACACGAGCGGCACGTCGGGGAACCCAAAAGGGGTCCCGCTCACGCACCGCAACGTCGGCGTCAACGGCGCCGACTGGCTGCGCTGCAACGCGCCGAAGCTCGCCGAGGGCGATCGCGATCTGCTGTGGCTGCCGATGAGCCACATCTTCGGCTGGGGCGAGCTGTGCGCCGGCAACCTGCTCGGCTGGGAGACGTACCTCGCGACGCCCGCCGACGTGCTCGATCTCATGCCCGGCGTCGCGCCGCAGGTGTTCATGAGCGTGCCCGCGTACTGGGAAAAGATCGCGCGCGCGATCCAGGCCAGCCGCGACACCGGCGACGCCGTGCGCCGCGTCACCGGCGGCCGCCTGCGGTTCTGCCTGTCCGGCGGCGCCGGCCTCAAGGTCGAGATCAAGCAGCTGCTCCACGACCACGGCGTCTTGATCATCGAAGGCTACGGGCTGACCGAGACGTCGCCGACGCTCACGCTCAACCGCGCCGACGCGTTCCGCTTCGACTCGGTCGGCAAGCCCGTGCCTTCGGTCGAGCTCAAGCTCGACACCGACGGCGAGATCCTCGCGCGCGGGCCGAGCGTGTTCGCCGGCTACTTCAAGGATCCGGGCGCGACCGCCGCCGCGTTCACCGACGACGGCTGGTTCCGCACCGGCGACGTCGGCCGGTGGACCGACGACGGCTTCCTGCAGATCGTCGATCGCAAGAAGGACATCCTCGTCACCGCCGGCGGCAAGAACGTGCCGCCCGCGAACATCGAGGCGCGGTTCGCCGACGATCCGGTGATCGAGCGCGTCGTCGTGTACGGCGACGCGCGGCCGTACCTGGTCGCCGCGGTGTGGGCGCGCGCCGAGGTGCCGGCCGACGAGCGCGCGCGGCTCGTCGCGGCGCGCGTCGACGCGGTCAACTCCGAGCTCGCCCGGCACGAGACGATCAAGCGCCACTTCGTCGCCGAGGCGCCGCTGTCGGTCGACGACGGCACGCTGACGACATCGCTCAAGCTGCGCCGCAAGATCGTGTACGACCGCCTGCGCGATCGCTTCGAGGCGCTGTACGGGTGATCGCGACATGAATGCACCGAAGCGCTCGCCGCTCGACTCGCTCGCCGCGCTGTGGCGCCGCGCGCCGAAAGGCCCGCCGCCGCTCGGCGCGACGCCGCACGACGTCGTGTGGGCCGAGAACAAGTGGCGGCTCCTGCGTTTTCGCGGCGCGAGCGTGAAGTACGCGACGCCGGTCCTGCTCGTGCCGTCGCTCATCAACCGCTGGTACGTGCTCGATCTCGGCACCGGCCGCTCGCTCGTCGAGTGGCTGGTCGCGCAGGGCCACGACGTCTACTGCATCGACTGGGGCACGCCCGGCGCCGAGGATCGCTTCCTGACGTGGGACGACATCGCCGGCCGCTACCTCGGCCGCGCGATCCGCGTCGCCGCGCGCGCCCCGCGTCAGCGAAGCAGCGGCGGCGTCCACGTGCTCGGCTATTGCCTCGGCGGCACGCTCGTGGCCTCGCACGTCGCCGCGCAGCTGTCGCCCGAGGTCGCGTCGCTCGTCGCGCTCGCCGCACCGATCGACTTCGAGCACGCCGGCATCATGGCCGCGTGGACGCGCAATCCGGCGTTCGATCCGTACGCGCTGGTCGCCGCGCTCGGCAACGTGCCGTGGCAGCTCCTGCAGGCGAGCTTTCACCTGATCAAGCCGACGCTGACGGCGACCAAGGCGGTCGCGCTGCTCGATCGCGCGTGGGACGACGAATTCCTCGAGGGCTTTCTCGCGACCGAGGCGTGGGGCAACGACAACGTCGCGTTCCCGGGCGCGTGCTACGCGCAGTACCTCGACGAGCTCTACCGCCGCAATCGCTTGATCACCGGCGGCTTCGCGGTGGCCGGCCGCCGCGCCGAGCTCGCGAACATCCGCTGCCCGACGCTCGCGATCGCGTTCGAGCACGATCACATCGTGCCGCTCGCGTCGGCGGCGCCGCTCGTCGATCGCATCGCGAGCCGCGACAAGCAGCTGCTCGTGCAAGGCGGCGGCCACGTCGGCGCGGTCGTATCGCGCAAGGCGGCGTCGCGGCTGTGGCCGGCGATGTCGACGTTCTGGGCCGAACGCGACTAGGAACCCGGATACGGCTGATCCGGCCCCATCACCAGCACCGGCTCCGGCACGACCAGCAGGCGCAGCCTCGCGTCGTCCATCCACACCGGCGCGTTCGAGAAGTACACGAAGCCGCCGACCGAACCGTGCGTGTCGAACTTGACGTCCGCGAACCCCGACGTCGGCACGTAGGGCGTGCCACCGACGTCGACCGCCATCGTCTTGCCATATGCGTAGACCGTAATGCGCACCCAGGTGTTGTCGGACGGCGACGACGCGCCGTTCGGCGGCGGCACGACCTCCGAGTAGGTGCCATTGACAGCCTTCGAGATGTCCCAGATCGACGGGTCGCCGGCCGAGGGCGGCTGGAGATCCGTGAAGTACAGCGTGTTGTCGTTTCCGCGTACGAACTCGGAGCAGTCGAGGTTGGTCGTGTCCGCAAAGAACCACCACATGTCGAAGACGATATTGTCCCGATCGATGTTGTTCGCGCCCAGGCCGTTGCCGGTGTCGTCCTGCGCCGGCACCATCACCGACCGCGAGCCGCCGTGCGCTTGCAACGTCGACGTCACGACGCCGGTGTCGGTGCTCCAGGCGTCGAGGTCGCCCTCGAAGTCGTCGGCGAGCAAGAACACGTTCGAGGCGTGCGCCGGCGGCGAGCCCGCGCTCGCGTTGCCGTAGTACAGCCAGTAGCGCACGGTCTGGCCTTCGGCGAGCTGCTCGGAGACCTGGAACCACACGATCGTCGTCGCGGTGTCCCAGCTCGCGCCGGTGTCGAGCACGCGATCGATGTCGGTGCCGCCGTCGCTGACGACGCGCACGTCGTCGCCCGAAGCGAGCGCCTCGCCGGCCGCGACGAGCGAAGCGTGATCGAACGCGACCGCGATCGTGTACCCGCCCGGCGCGCCGTTGTCGCCGGCGGTGATATCGAGCGGCGCGCGGTGGCCCCACGCCGGATTCCACCAGTCGCTCATCGGCGCGCTGTCGCTGCCACTCGTGCCGGCGTCGCCGCCGGTCGTGAACCCTGCAGGCTCGCACAGGTCCTGGCCCCCGACGGAGACGCACGTCTCGCCGGCGGGACAGCGGTCGGAGCCGGTCCCGTCGGCGCACGGGATGCCCGGCGACACGTGCGGCGAATAGCAGCCCGCAGCGACGACCATCGCGCACGCGGAAGCCCACCGCGTCATGTTCGACATCTTACGCGGTTTCCGGCCCCGACCGTGCAGCAGAATGAGATCGCGCCATGTCCAGGGACATCCTGGCTTTCTCGGCGGGGCGATTTCGCGGCGTGCTAAGCCGATCTCGTGATCGTCGCGCTCGTGCTCGTGTCCGCGTTCTTGCACGCGCTGTGGAACGCGCTGCTCCGGCTCGAGCCCGACAAGGATCGCGGGCTCGTCGCCGCGGTGATCGTCGCGACGGTCATGGCCGCGGTGGTGGCCGGTGCGCGCGCGCTGGCCGGCGAGGTGCTGTTCGCGAGCGCGTCAGCGCTCGGGTGGGCGCTCGCGGCCGGCGTGCTCGAGTGGCTGTACTTCGCGTCGCTCGCGCGTGCCCTCGACCGCGGCCCGCTCGGGCCGATCTACACGGTGTCGCGCGGCGGCGCGATCCTCGTCGTGTGGCCGCTGTCGATCGCGCTGTTCGACGAGCGCTTCGCGGTCGCCTCCGCCGTGGGCAGCGCGATCGTGCTGGTCGGGCTGGCGCTCGCGAGCGCCAGCTCCGAGGAGCGGCGCGTCGACCGCGGCGCGCTGGCCTGGGCCATCGCGTGCGCGTTCTCGATCGCGGGCTACCACCTCGCATACAAGGCCGCGCTCGCGGCCGGCGGCAACCCGTCGGCGGTGTTCGCGGTCGCGCTCGCGCTCGCGAGCGGGATCAATGTCACGCGTGCGCGCGGTACGGTCGCGTACGCGCGGGCGCGCTGGCGCCGCGTCGTGGTCATGGGCCTGGTGTGCGGCGGATCGTTCCTGATCCTGCTCGAAGGGCTCGCCGCCGGCGGCGCGGGGTTCGTGCTGACGTTACGCAACACGTCGGTGCTGTTCGCCACGGCGCTCGCGTTCGGCATCGGCGACCGGCCGCGGCGCGTCCAGATCCTCGGGTCGGTCGCCGTCGCTGCGGGCGCGGTCGTGATGGCGTGGCCGTGATATGACCCGGCCATGGCTCGGTCCGGAACGTTCGCGGCGCCCGCCGGGTTTCGCGACAGCCCGAGCAGCGCGCTCGCGACCGGCGAGGTCGTCGCGTCGGCGTACCAGGTGCAGGACGAGATCGCGCGCACCGACACCGGCATCGTCTACGAAGCGCGCGACCTGCTGCTCGACCGGCTCGTCGCGCTCAAGCTCGCATGGCGCGATCCGGGCACGCCGCCGCTGCTCGCCGAGGCGCGGCGCTGCGCCGCGGTGCGCGATCCGTGCGCCGTGCAGCTGCACGGCATGGGCACGCACCAGGGCGCCGAGTACGCGGTCGGCGAGCGCGTGATCGGGCGCCTGCTCGCCGACGAGCTCGCCGAGGCGCTGCCCGTCGAGCTCTACCTCCCACGGTTGCGCGCACTCACCGCCGCCGTCGTGCGCGCGCACGAAGCGGGCATGGCGGTCGGCGAGATCTCCGGGGCGACCGTGCTCGTCGTTCCCGCGAGCGCGGCCGAGCCGCACTCGCTCCGTTCGGGCAGCGACGGCCGGCTCGTGCTCGGCCGGCTGTCGCTGTCGCAGGTGCCGGCGTTCGGCGAGCATCCGCTCGTCGCGCCGGAGGTCGCGCGCGGCGAAGTGCGTGCCGACGATCCGGCCGCCGCCGAGGCGATCGATCTGTACGCGCTCGGCTGCGTCGCGATCGAGCTCGCGTGCGGCACGCCGCCGCGCGGCGAGACCGCGCCGCCGCAGCTCGGCGCGCTGCGCGCCGATCTGCCCGACGAGCTGGGCGATCTCGTCGAGTGGCTGCTCGCGCCGCAGCCGACCGCGCGGCCGCGCAGCGCGCGCGACGTGCTCGCGCAGCTCGACGCGATCCTCGAGCGCGCCGCAGCCGGCGTGCGCATGCTGCGCGTGCTGGTCGTGCACGGCGACGCGTCTCGCGCGCGCTGGCTGCGCAGCCTCGCGCGCCGCGCCCATGCCGGCGCGGTCGTCGAGATCGCGTCCGAGGGCACCGATGCCGCGCACAAGCTCGTGCGCGACATGCCCGACCTCGTGCTCGTCGACGCACGCCTCTCCGGCGTGATGAACGCGCTCGAGCTGTGCATGTACGCGCGCGGCCTCGACGACGAGATCGGCGGCAAGCTGTGCCTGCTCGGCGAGGTCGCGGCACGCGACCACGCCCTGCTCGCCGAGGTCGCGGCGCGGTTCGTGCCCGACGACGAGCACGTCGCCGATGCCGTGCTCGACATCGTGCGCGACAGCGCGGCCATGCAGCAGCGCGCGCGCCGCAGATCGATGGTGACCGGATGATCAAGCTCGTCGCGCTGACCTCCGCGCTCGTAGCTTGCGGTGGAACCAGTAGCGGGAACACCGTGTACTTCGATCTCGCGCACACCGACTCGCCGACGACGTTCTGGAACTACCCGTTCCCGTCGGATCACCGCGTCGACGGCAACGGCGCGCCCGACGTCGCGAATTTTCCCAATCCGCGCAACGTGCCGATCCTGCAGGGCCTGCTCGACATCGTGCCGCTGCGCCGCGGCTGGCCGCTGATGGCGGCCGGCTACTTCCGGTTCACGCAGCCGATCGAGATGCAGTTCACGCTCGATCAGGTCATGACTGCCGGCCCGGTCTACTTGATCGATGTCGATCCGAGCTCGCCCGAGCTCGGCACGAGCTATCCGACCGTCGCGATCTCGCTGCCCGTCGATGCGTACGTGACCTCGAATCTGCTCGCGGTCGCCCCTCGTCCCGGCATCGTGCTGCGCGCGAACACCCAGTACGCGTACGTGATCACGAAGTTCGAATCGGGCCTGACCCGGCCGTCGGCGTTCACCGAGAAGGATCCGTACTTCGCGAACACGTGGGCGGCGATCGATCAGCTCGGCATCGCGCGCAGCGACGTGATCGTCGCGACCGCGTTCACGACCGGCGACGAGCTCGCGCGCGTGCAGGCGCGCGCCGAGGCGATCCACACGACGTACACGCCGACGATCGACAACGTCATGCTCGCGCCGACGCAGTACCCGACGTTCTGCACGCTGTTCGCGCAGATCACGATGCCGCAGTTCCAGACCGGCGAGCAGCCGTTCGACACCGGCGGCATGTTCGTGCTCGACGCGAACGACATCCCCGCGATGCAGAGCTCGATGACCATCCCGGTCGCGATCACGATCCCGAATGCCGCGATGCCGGCGACCGGCTGGCCGCTGTACCAGTTCTTCCACGGCTCGGGCGGGCTCTCGACCGGCATCGTCGATCTCGGTCCGTCGCCGACCTCGGCCGACGTGCCGATGCCGGGCGAAGGCCCCGGCTACGTCGTCGCGCTGCACGGCATCGCCGCGGCGTCGAGCGCGCTGCCGCTCAACCCCGAGCGTTACCCGCCCGCGAACGACTACGAGTACCTGAACATCTCCAACCTCGGCGCGTTTCCGCAGACGTTCCAGCAGGGCGTGTTCGAGCAGCGCATGCTCACCGACGCGCTGCTACAGCTGCACGTGCCGCAGGCGACGGTCGCGAGCTGTGCCGGGCTGTCGACGCCGACCGGCGATCACTTCTTCGATGCGACGAAGCTCGTCGCCGGCGGGCAGTCGATGGGCGGCATGTACACGAACATGGTCGGCGCGGTCGAGCCGCGCTTCACCGCGCTGGTGCCGACCGGCGCGGGCGGGTTCTGGAACTTCATGATCCTCGAGTCCACGATCGTGCCGGGCGCGCGCGAGCTGCTCGCGACCGCGCTCGGCGTCGACGACACGTCGCTCGTCTTCGTGCACCCGGCGATGAACACGATCGGCCTCGCGTGGGAAGCCGCCGAGCCGATCGCGTACATGTCGCGCATCAACCATCGCCCGCTGCCCGGGATGCACGCGCACGACGTCTACGAGCCGGTCGGCATGGGTGACACGTACTTCCCGACCGACGTCTACGACGCGGCCGCGCTGTCGTACGAGCACGAGGAGGCCGGCACCGCCATCTGGCCGACGATGCAGACCGCGCTCGCGCTCGAGCATCTCGACGGGCTGCAGTCGTATCCGGTGAAGGCAAACGCACCGGACGGCCTGACGCGCGTCGTGGTGCAGTACATGGGCGACGGCATCATCGATCCGCACTACATCTATCGCCAGCTCGACACCGTGAAGCACCAGTACGGCTGCTTCCTCGAGAGCTACCTGCGCGACGGCGTGCCGACCATCCCGGCGCCCGGTGGGCTCACCGATCCGTGTCCGTAGCTACTCGATCGTGAACGGCAGCGTGATCGCGTAGAAGCTGCGGTCGTCGACGAGCTTCACGACGTGCGCGCCGGACGCGAGCGCCGGCACGATCACATCGACGCCGGCGAGCACGCCGTTCGCGTCGGTCGTCGCGAGCTCGACCGGCATGGCATCGAAGTACACGCGCACGGTCGCCATCGCCGCGAAGTTCTGGCCGCTCGCGATGATCTTGTCGCCGGGCGCGCCGGTCTGCGCGGTGAGCGCGACGTGCGGGCCATACGCTTCCGCCGACGCGTACGCGGCGGCACCGCCCATCTTGCCGCCGAAGACGATGATGCGGCCGTCGGCGGTCGCCGTCGCGCTGCACGTATCGCGGCCGATCGACAGCGACGCGACGCCGACCCAGCCCGGCGCGTTCGTGCGATACGCCTCGACGACCGGGTTCGGCAGCGATCCGTCGTAACCGCTGATCGCGTAGACGCGGCCGTCGCCGCCGGTCGCCGCCGCGAGATCGCTGCGCGCGACGTTCATCGCCGGCAGCTCGGTCCAAGCATTCGTCGCCGGATCGAACGCCTCGGCGGTCGCGTAGTGAACGCTGTCGCCCGAGTCGTGACCGCCGACGACCACGATCGTGCCGTTCGTGGCACGCGCCGCCGCGAGGTTGGTGCGCGGTGTCGGCATCGCCGTGTCTGTCACCCACGCGCCGCCGAACGCGTCGATCTCGCCCGGCACACCGCTGCTCGTGGTGCCGCCGATCGCGTACACCGAGCCATTCGCATCGGACGCTCCGGCGAGCGATCCGAGCGCGGTCGGAAGCGGCAACAACGCCGTCCATTGCGCCATCCCCGGCGTGAACCGCTCGACGGTGGCGAGCAGGCTTCCTCCTCCGGTCGCGCCTCCGATCGCGTACACCGCTCCATTCGAATCGGCGGCGTACGCCATGCGGTAACTCGCGGTCGCGAGCGGTGGCGCGGCCGACCACATATTCGTCGTCGGGTCGTACGCATCGACCTCGGTGTATGCCGGCGTCGAGTCGGCGAGTGCGCCGCCGTAGACGTAAACGATCCCGTCGCCGCCGAGCGCGACACCCGGTCCGATCCGCGCGAGCGGCATGTCCTTGATCGGCAGCCATGCCGGCGGTCCCGACGCCGGCTCGCACGCCGACGTCGCGCACGTGCCGCTCGCGCACGATGCCGGCCCGGTGCACGCGCTGCCGATCCCGCACAGCGGGCACGGGCCGCCGCAGTCGACGTCGCTCTCGCCCGCATCGACCACACCGTCGAGGCACGTCGCCGGCAGGTCGGAGCCGATCGTGACGTCCACGGTCTGGATGTGATCGACCGTGATCGTCGTCATCGCGACGGTCGACAGCTCGCGGCCGCGTGTGTCGACGGCATCGAGCGTGAGCGTCAGCGGCCCCGACATGTCGGGTAGCGCGAGCACGGTCTCGAGCGGCAGCGCCGGCGGCCCACCCTGTGCGGGAAGCGCGTACAGCTGGTCCGGATCGAGCGCGGCGAACGTCAGCCGCGCGTCGAGCTCGGCGACGGCGAGGCCGGTCGCTGCAGAGATCGTCGCGCGCAGTCCCGTCCTGGGTCCCGCATCGCCGGACTCGGTGCCGAACCCGGCTCGCCCGCACGCGGCAACCACGACGAACAGCGTCCCGAGCCGCACATCTCGATCTTAACCTCTCCCGGGTGGTCGAGTCAGCGTGACATGAAGTCCGTCGCGCTCGCCTTCGCCTCGCTTCTCGTCGCCGCCGGCGTCGCTTCCGCGCAGCCGGCCGATCCCTACGGCGGCCCGATGCCGCCGCCGCCCGCGCAGGTCCGGCCGCAGCGCCCCGAGATGGCCGCTCTGCGCGCCGCGTTGCTCGCGCGCTTCGATCGCGACCACGACGGCCGGCTCGAGCCGCGCGAGCGCCGTGCGGCGGCGCGCGCGCTGCGCCGGCTCGCGCGCCAGCTCGATCGTCAGGCCATGCGGCAGGCGCGTCGCGATGCGCGGCTCGGCGCGGTGATCCGCCGCTACGATCTCGATGGCGATGGCAACGTCGGCCCGGGCGAGATGCCGCCGGACATGGCGCGTCGCCTGCGGAGGCTCGATCGCAACCGCGACGGCTGGGTCGACGAGAGCGACTTTGCGCAGTAAGTTCACGGCGTGGTAGCGCCCGCCGTCCTCGTCACCGGCCTGTCCAAGAGCTACGGCGCGATCGAAGCGGTGCGCGGCATCGACCTCGAGGTCGCCGCGGGCGAGGTGTTCGGCTTTCTCGGCCCGAACGGCGCCGGGAAATCGACCACGATCAAGATCCTGTGCACGCTCGCGCGGCCGACCGCGGGCGAGGCGAAGGTCGCCGGCTTCGACGTCGTGAAGCAGCGCGACGAGGTGCGCCGCCACATCGGCCTCGTGTTCCAGGATTCCACGCTCGACGACTACCTCACCGCCGAGCAAAATCTACGCTTCCATGCCGAGCTCTACGGCATCCCGAGCGCGGTGGTCGCGCCGCGCCTGCAGCAGGTGATGGAGATGGTCGGGCTGTGGGAGCGGCGCGGAAGCCTCGTGCAGACGTTCTCGGGCGGCATGAAGCGCCGGCTCGAGATCGCGCGCGGCCTCATGCACTCGCCGCGCGTGCTGTTCCTCGACGAGCCGACGGTCGGGCTCGATCCGCAGACGCGCGTGTCGATCTGGAATTACATCCGAGAGCTCAAGCAGCGCGAGACGATCACGATCTTCATGACGACCCACTACATGGACGAGGCCGAGTTCTGCGATCGCATCGCGATCATCGATCACGGCAAGATCGTCGCGGAGGGCACGCCCGAGGCGCTCAAGGCCGCGGTCGGCAAGGACCGCGTGCAGCTGCGGACCGACGACGACGCGGCCGCGATCGCCGCGCTGAAGAAGCAGTTCGACATCGACGCCGCGACGCACGAAGGCATGGTCACGTTCGCGGTCGCGCACGGCGAGCAGTTCGTGCCGCGCCTGTTCGCCGAGCTCGGCGTCGCGATCCGCCAGATCCACGTCGCGCGGCCGACGCTCGACGACGTGTTCCTCGCGCACACCGGCTCGACGATCCGCGACTCCGAGGCGTCGCAGGCCGAGCAGACCGGCATGGCGCAGTTCATGCGAGCGAGGATGCGGCGATGAACATGGCCCCGCCGATGGCGGTCGCGGTGCCGCCGCGCACGTTCCGCAGCGACCTGCGCGCGGTGCGCATCGTCTGGCACCGCGACGTGATCCGGTTCTGGCGCGACAAGCCGCGCATGCTCGCGTCGGTCTTGCAGCCGATGCTGTACCTGTTCGTGTTCGGCACCGGCATGGGCGCGTCGCTCAAGCTCCCCGGCCAGCTCGATCTGCGCGCGTTCCTGTATCCCGGCGTGATGGCGATGGCGACGCTGTTCACGTGCTTCTTCTCGGCCGGATCGATCGTGTGGGACCGCGAGTTCGGGTTCATGCGCGAGATGCTCGTCGCGCCGGTGCGGCGCGGTGCGATCGTCGTCGGCAAGGCGCTCGGCGGCGCGACCGCGGGCATGACGCAAGGCGTGATCGTGCTCGCGATCGGCGCCGCGGTCGGCGTGCCGTTCTCGCCGGTGATGCTGCTGATCCTGCTCGGCGAGCTGATGGTGCTGTCGTTCGCGGTCACCGCGATCGGCGTGCTCGTCGCGGTGCGCATCAAGTCGTTCCAGGCGTTCATGGCGCTGGTCCAGATCATCATCATGCCGATGTTCTTCCTGTCGGGCGCGCTGTTCCCGCTGCAGAACCTGCCCGGCTGGCTCGCGTTCGCGACGCGGCTCGATCCGCTCACCTACGCGGTCGATCCGATGCGCCGCGCCGTGCTCGGCGAGCTCGGCGCGCCGCCGATCGGCAGCGTGCACTGGTCGGGCTGGACCGTCCCGACCCTGCTCGAGCTCGCGATCGTGCTCGCGTTCGGCCTGGTGGCCCTCTGGCTGGCGGCGATCGAGTTCGGGAAGACTGAATGATCCGAGAGACCATCGTGTGCGTCCTGGTCGCGGCGCCGGTGCTCGCCGATGCGCCCGCTCCCCCCGTGGTGGTCGGCAAGCACGCGCCCGTCCTCGATCACCTGCGCGATGAAGACGGCAAGCCGTTCGCGTTCCCCGGCGGCTGGGTCGTGGTCATGCTCGGATTCCAGCAGTGCCCGGATTGCACCGACGGCCTCGCCGTGATCAACCGGCTCGCCGGCAAGCTCGGTGACCGCGCGACGTTCGCTTCGATCGACGCGACGGGCGAGCACTCCGATCACGATCCCGAGCACGGCGAGAAGCTGCACGCCAAGCTACGCCCCCTGCACGTGCGGCTGCTCGCCGACTCCGATGACCGCGGCGTCGGCGACTACGCGGCCATCTTGCGCTACGTCAGCCCCGGGGTCGCGCCGGTCACGGTCGCGATCGACCCCGACGGCATCGTGCGCTACGTCAAGCACGGCTTCGATCGCAAGCACGCGCACGACGAAGCCGTCGCGATCGAGCATGCGTTGACCGAGCTGCTGCCCGTGAAGTGACTCACGGCTCGGCGCGGCCCGACGCGGCGCCGCCGCGCGCGGTGCCGAGGAACGGATAGGCGCCGGCGGTCAGGCCGGGCGGGAACAGCCAGGTCGGCAGCTTCGAGAAGTCGCCGAGCATGATCGTCGTCCCGGTGCCGCCGAGCTGGCCGAGGGCCTTGTAGGCCTCCATCTGCACCGACAGCGGCGAGATCGCCTGCGTCGCGGCGCGGTTCTCGTCGGCGTGCGCCTTCGCGAGGATCGTCATCGCCTCGGCATCTGCCCTGGCCTTGACGACGGTCGCGGCCGCTCTCGCCTTCTCGAGCTGCGCGTCTTCCTCGGCGATCAAGCGCTCGTTCTTCTTCTGCTCGAGGTCGGCCTTGAGCTGCTCCTCGCGCTCGGCCGCCGCGTTCGCGATCTCGGCCTGCTTGCGGTTGGTCTCGTTCTCGAGCGCCATCTTCTGGCGCAGCGCCTCGTTCTCGAGCTGCGTCTTCTGGCGCAGCGCGTCCTGCTCGAGCGCGGCGCGCTGGCGCACGCTCTCCTGCTCGGCGACGATGCGCGAGCGCGTCGCGTTCTGGATCTCCTCGAGCCCGGTGATCGACTCGATCGTGATCGACGTGATGTCGACGTGCTTGCCCTTGATGCGGCGCCGCACGTCGGCTTCGATCTCGTCCTCGATCTTTTCCTTGTTCGCGGCAAGCTCGGTGTACGAGTGCTTCGCGAACACGATGCCCGCCGCGCTGCGGAACTCGGGGCCGACGACCTCGTCGTAGTAGTCGTTCGTCGACACCTCGGTGGCGAGCTCGTACAGCTCGTTGATGATCGGCTTGTAGATCACGCTCATGCGTAGTGCCATCGGCAGGTTGTCCGACGACGTCCCGCGCACCTCCTCGTGCTTTGTCGAGAACGTGACGTCGAAGTCGACGACCTTGCCGCAGTCGTGCAGCCAGCAGAACCAGCCGAGCTGCTGGCGACCCTCGTGCAGGGTCTGGCGTTGCAAACCGCCGTTCGGCAGGTACCGCAGGCCGAGATGGCCAGTGTCGATCGAGTGGAATGACCGACAGCCAATCAACAATGACGCGAACACGAGATAGCGAACCATGACGGACTCCCTGGTTGGGGTTAGTGCAGATCGGCGAGCCAGCCGCCGAGATCGTGACCGAGCCTGGTCATGCACGACCAGATGACGTGGCCGCCGGACTCCGGCGACACGATCGCGCCGTCGCGACAGACGACCTCGGTCTGCGCGATGAACGTGTTGCCGACGCGCGTGCGCAGCGTCGCGCGCGCGACGAGCGACACCGACAGCCGCGGATCGTGATAGTCGGCGTCGCCCGCGACGAGCTCGACGGTGAGCACGCTATCGTGACGCGGTGGGACCTCGCGCACGACGGCCTGCGCGAGCGAGCGCTCGAGCCCCGCGAACGCGACGTTCGCGTTGACGACCGGCAGCGGATCGCGAATGCCGTTGATGCGCGCGACGACCTCGAACGTCGGATCCATCGACGACGTGCCGCCGGTCGACGTGCCGTCGGGAACGATCGGCACGAGCCGGCGGCCGCACGAAGCGGCAGCGAGCGCGCACGCCAAGAGCGCCGAGGGGACGGACCTCATTCGCTTCGTGGTAACAGTGCGCCGCGAAGCGCACACGTGAAGTTTTCGTTGGAAAGCCAATCATCGCCGTATCATCACGACATGTGGGCGCGCGCAGCATGCACGCACGTGCTGATCGCGGGCTGCGACCCCGGCGCCGCCGCACGACGGCACCGATCACGAGCACGAGCGCGCACGATCCCGTGCCCGCGCCACTCGCACTGCAACCTCCCGAATCGGTCGGCGGGATCGCCGTGCACTTCGCGGTGCACGTCTTGCTGCCGCCCGAGCCGTCGTCGCACGCCTCGCCGGTGTCGACGATGCCGTCGCCGCACGCCGGCTTCCGGCAGTCGGTGCGG
The DNA here is from genome assembly GCA_035500135.1 of Kofleriaceae bacterium. Classification (GTDB taxonomy): domain Bacteria; phylum Myxococcota_A; class Polyangia; order Haliangiales; family Haliangiaceae; genus JABFXX01. Next base: position 8,991 of record DATJXL010000336.1, on the reverse strand, counting down.
CACGCGTCCGCGACGTCGGCATTGGCCGAGCCGTCATCGCATTGCTCGTAGCGGCTCGTCACGCCGTCGCCGCAGATGAACAGTGGATTCGCGACGACGCAAAGGTCGTCGATCGACCATCCCGCGAATTGCGTGCCGCCGTCCGACTTCAGATCGAAGCGCAGGTTCAATGTCGAGCCGTGGAACTCGCCCGACAGCGGCACGTCGTGAAACCGCCACTCCTGATCGATGTGATCGAACGCGGAGCTGCCGCCCATGTTCTCGGTCGCGTTCTCCCACGCGCTGCTGCCGTTCGCGAGGATCTGCGCTTGATCGAACTGGCTGTCTTGCACCGCGAGCCAGCGCCGGTATTGCAGCCGCACGTCGCTGTAGTGGCCGGTGTCGATCGGCGGCAGCTCGATCCAGGAGTGCTGGCTCGCCGGGTAGTCGCCGTTCGGCGCCTGCGCGAGGATGTGCGTGCCCGAGTACGCGGCGTGCGGATTCGTGATCCCGCCCGAGGGCACCGCCCACGCCCAGCCCGGCGGCGAACCATCGTCGGTGCCTGCCGTCCAGCCGGCCGCGAGCGGATCGCCGTCCTCGAAGTTCGTGCAGTACAGCGGAACGGTGTGGCCGTGATAGAGCTGGTAGTAGTGATCGGCGAGGTTGTCGGCGAGCTGCAGGCTCGTGCCGTCGCCGAACTGGATGAACGCGGTGTACTGCACGGCCTCGTTCTGCGCGACCGGCAGCTCGGCGAACCAGCGGTTCGCTCCGGCCGGCGTGCCGGCGGCCGAGCCGAGGCCCGGATCGCTGGTGTCGATCGGCGATCGCCATGCCAGCGTCGCGCCGGCGACGCCGTCGCTCGGGCAGTGCGACGACAGGCCGGTCGCCTCGATCGCGATGCCGACCGCGTGCGCCGGCTCGTCGAGCGTGCCCGGCGCCTCGATCCAGCCGCTCGCGGTGCGCATGCCGTGCGCGCCGAACGCCGCGCGGATCATGCATTCGTGCGGCGTGCCGTTCGAGAGATCACCGTCGTCGTCGTCGGCCGCGAGCACCTCGATCAAGCACGTCGGGATGTCGACCGCGCGGCGCAGCGCGCCGAGGTACCAGCCGAGCAGCAGCGCCTCGCCGGCATCGTAGCCGTACGCGGCGATCGCGGCCGCGCGCAGGTCCCAGAACGTGCCGCCGAAGATGAGCCCGGTATGGTGGATCTCGCCGATGTCGTTCGGCCACGTGTACTCCATGCCCGGTGGGTTGAGCTCGCGCAGCGGCGCCGACGTGCGGTAGAAGCCGCGGCCCATGCCCGAATCGTTCGTGATGTTGACCGCGAGCGTGTCGGCGGCGCCTTCGCTCATCGCGCCATCGAACGCGCCGACGCCCGCGATGATCTCCGCGGTGTGCACGCGGTGGCCGTACTCGTGGAAGTTGACGTCCTGGATGCGCGCGGTGTTCTCGCAGCAGCTCTCGCGCGTCGGATCACACGGCGACGGCGAGGCCTCGAAGAAGTTCAGGTTCGCGCCGTCGAAGAACGCGTTGCACGTGTTGTCCTCGTTGACGTAGACCTTCATCGGCTCGAGCAGCGTCGGCATGTTCGGATCGATGTGCGCGTACACGAACGACTTGACGATGTTCGTGTCGAGGTAGGCGTCGATCTGCGCGTCGTCCTCCGGCGACATCGACGCGTCCCACAGGACCTCGCCGCCCGGATCGATCGCGAGCGTCGCGGTCGTCTGCGTCATCGTCGTGCCCTGATTGAGGATCACCACGTAGTCGCCGGTCGTGCTCGTGACGACCTGCGCGGTCGTGTCGGGCGACCACGTGATCGCACCCGCGCCGGTCGTGGTCTGCGCCGCGCCGTTGACCGTGATCTGCGCCTGCGGCGCGAGCCGCTGGGTGTAGCCGTTGCCGGGGTAGCGATCGACGCCGTTGTAGCGCACGGTGCCGGTCGCGAACTCGTCGAGCTGCTGTACCGCGACCAGCTCGCCGCTCGCGACATCGGCATACGCGCGATAGCGGCCGTCGGCGCGGCCGTCGACCTCGAGCGCCGACACCAGGCGGTAGCCGAGCACGGTGTCGTCCGCGACGAGCGGCAGGACCTCGTCGCCGCCGAGCTGCGAGGCCGGCGCGAGCGGGAGCGCGGCGAGCGCGCGCAACGACGCGGCCGCGCGCGAGCGCAGATCGGCGGGAGCGAGCCGCGCGCGCGGCGCGACGACGACGACGTTCGGCAGCGCGGTCGAGCCGATCACGAACAGGCGATCGCGCTTGAACTCGAAGCCGATCTGGCCGCCGATCACCGGCACGCCGCCGGCGAGCTGGACGAACCCGACCGAGCGGATGTCGCCGTCGCTCGTGTTCGACACGAGCTGGAAGTCGCTCGCGGTCGCGCCGGGCGCGAGCAGTCCGACGTGCGCGAGCAAGATCGCGCGCGCGAATGCCTCGGCGATCGCGGGATCGGCGTTCGCTCCCGGCGCCGCGATGCCCGAGCCCCAGATCCGCACCGGCACTCCGGTCGCGGCATCCCAACCGGCTTGCCACGTGCCTCCCGCGATCGCCTGGAAGTGCGACCACGCCGGCGACGGTGCCGGCTGCGCCCAACGGATCGTGCGCTGCACGCGCACCGCCTTCGCGACGTGCGCTCCCGGCAGCGCGGTCAGCGAATCCGCGGCGAGATGCGCGCCGGAGTGCGGACCGAACGCGTGCGCGCTCGTCGCGATCGCGATGATCCCGACGCATGCGATCGCGATGGGGCGAAAGCGGACGGCAACACCCACCGACCGATTAGAACGCATCCGCGGTTCAACGCGAAGAGACCTTTAACGTATGCTTCGCGCCGGAGGTCCCAGGTCACATGCGAAGCTTGTCCATTTTGATCGCGGCAGTGTTGTTCGGAGGAGTCGTCGGGGCGGCGTGCGGTCCCGGCATGCCCGCAGAGAATCACGCCATGCGCAACGGCTACTCGTATCTCGGAGAGCGCTGGGTGCACGGCAACGGCCGCGAGGTGCGCGAGGGCATCGGCGGCATCCGCGCCGATGGCGCGTTCACGTCGATCATGCTCGTGGTCGAGAACGCGCCGGTCCAGATGGACGACTTCTGGGTCACGTTCGGCGACGGCCAGGTCTGGCGGCCCGGCACGCGGCTCGTGTTCGGCCCCGACAGCACGACCCGCGAGATCCCGCTGCCGGGCGGCGCGCGCCACATCCGCCGCGTCGACTTCGCGATGAACAACTTCCCCGGCGACGGCAAGGCCAAGATCGAGCTCTGGGGCCGCTAGGCTCTACGCGAGCACGACCGCGCTTGCCTCGGCGCGCCGCGCGCGCACCTGCAGGCCGAGCGCGAGCTGGCCCCGCGCGCGCACGACGTTGTGCGCGCGCCGCGATGGAAAACGCGCCGGATCCCAGCCGAAGTACTTGTCCTCGAACGCGTCGGCCGCGAACCGCGCGGCGAGCTCGAGGCACACCGTCTCGAGCCCGACGACGATCGCGGCGCGCTCGGCGTCGGATGTCACCGCGTCGGCCGCGGCGCGAAACCCACGCATCGCGGCCGCGAAGATGTCGAGCTCGAAGTGGACGGCGCCGGCGTCTTCGCCGTGCGGGTTGCACCACGAGCGCATCGCGTCGCCGAGCTCGAACGCGAGCGTGCCCTTCGCGAGCGTGTCGAGATCGACCAGCGCGCGGGCCTCCAGCGGCGCACGCCGGAAGATCACGTTCGAGATCTTCAGGTCGCCGTGGACGTGGCGGCGCGGCAGCTCCGGCATCGCCGGCCGCGCGTCGGCCGCTGCGAGGATCTCGCGCGCGAGGTCGACGAGCTCGGGCTCGCCGTCGCCGCCAGTCGCCGCGAGCGCGCGCAGCTTGCCGAGGTGCGCCGCGGTGTCGTGCACGCCGGCGCGCGTGAACCGGTAGTCGTACGCGAGATCGGCGAGGGCGCGATGAAAGCGCCCGACCAGCTCGCCGCCGGTCTCCGCCCACGCGACATCGGGCACCGCGTGCACGGTCTCGCCCGCGATCCACGTCAGCGCGCGCCACACGCGCTGGTCGTGCTCGACCCACGCGCGGCCGTCGCGCGTGCGCAAGAGCCGCGGCGTGACCATCCCGCGCGCCGCGACGTGCGCGGTCACCGCCTCGATGTCGAGGTTGACCTCGGCGGCCCAGATCGGGTGCAGGCGCTGCAGGGCCGCGACGATCTCGCCGCCCTCGCGCACGGCGTAGGTCGCGTTGATGAGCCCGCCGGCGTGCGGCTCGATCTGCTCCGCGCGCCAGCCCCACGCGGCCGCGATCTCGGCCGCGATCACTGCTCCACAGAGATCGTGAAACGATCTCGCCTCCGTACCGGGCGATCGACCGCAGCCGTGAAACAGACGTCTTTCACTGCTGCGGCATCGGCATCGCGTGTGGCCCGTGCGGCCCGCCCGGGCCCGGCCCGTGCGGCCCGCCTGGCGGCTTCGGCGGCTTGATCTCGACGAGCTCGACGTCGAACACCAGCATGCCCGCCGGCTTGCCGGGCTGGTTCTTGTACGCGAGCTCGACCGGGATCCAGAACCGGTACTTGTCGCCGACCGACATCAGCTGCAGGCCGTCCTGCCAGCCTTCGACCACGCCGTGCAGCGGGAACTCGGCCGGCTTGTTGTTCGTCAGCGACGAATCGAACTGCTTGCCGTCGGTCGTCCAGCCCGAGTAGTTCACGGCGACGTTATCCGCGAGCGTCGGGTGAGGCCCGGGCTTGGCAGCCGCCTTGAGCACCTTGTAGAACGTGCCCTTCGCGGTCTTCTTCGCGTCGGCCGGCGGCGCCTTGACGTCGGGCGGCGTCGGCCACGGCTCCATGCCTTTCTCGATCCCGGTGACCTCGACCTCGTAGCAGAGCCGGCCGTCGGGCAGGCTCGGCGCCGGCTTGTCCTTCTCGCCGTGCATGTTCGACTTGTCGACCCAGAACCGCACGCGCTCGCCCTGCACCATCTCGGTGAGGACCTCGGCGAACGGCGTCGCCTGCTTCGACGGCGAGGCCTTCGCGATCGGCGGCTTGCGCTTCATCTCGGTGGTCTCGAACATCCGGCCGGTCGTGTCCCACGCGCTGTACGTGTACGACACCATGTCGAAGCCGCGCGCCTTGTCCTTGCCGGTGCCGGGCGTCACGACCTCCCATTTCACGCCCGACTTCGTCGTGCTCGCGTTCGCGGGCGGCGCCGCGAGATCGGCCGGTACGGCCGGTGCGGGCTCGATGTCGACGAGCTCGATCAGGTAGTCGCGCGCTTCGGGCTTCGCCGGCTTGTTGCGGCCGAAGCCGATGTCGGGCGGCACCCACAGCATCGCGCTCTCGCCCTTGTGCAGGAGCTGCAGCGCCTCGGTGAACGCCGGCGCGACGTCGGAGAGGTCGAGCGGCATCGTCTTGTGCAGCGACTTGTTCGTGTAGAACGTCTCGCCGGTCACGGGGTTCCAGCCGGTGAAGTTCACGATCACGGTGTCGTTGCGCTTGGGCTGCGCTCCGGCCTCGTTGATCGTGATCTTCTTGTAGACCAGCCCGCTCGCGGTCTTGACCGCATCGCCGGGCGGCGTCTTCAGATCGAACGGCGGCGCGACCTGCTCGGACCTCGCACGCGTCTGCGCGGCGGATCCCGAGCCGGTTCGTGCCTCCACCGTTTGGTCGCTGGAGTGCTCTTCCTTCTTGCACGCGGCGAAAAGCAGACACGCAATCAACAGTCCACGCATGGCGGCGTGAACATACGGCGGCTCGGGCTAGGCTGCAAACGCCTCGCGCGTCAGGTTGCGGATGCCCCCGGCCGCGACGACGACGTTGTCCTCGATGCGAATTCCGCCGAACGGCCGCAGCTCGTCCACCGCGCCCCACTCGACCAGGCGCGCGCGGTCGTCCGCGCGCAGCGGGGCGAGCAGCGCGTCGATGAAGTAGATGCCGGGCTCGATCGTGAACACCTGGCCGACCTCGATCGTCGACGTGTTGCGCAGGAACTTGTTGTCGGCGCGCGGCGGCCGCAGCTTCATGCCGACGTCGTGCACGCACACGCCGAGCGAGTGGCCGAGGCCGTGCGGGAACAGCGCGCGCGTGATGCCGCGGTCGACGAGCTCGCCGGCGCTCGCCTTCGCGAGCCCGAGGTCGCGAATGACGTCGGCGAGCAGGCGGTGCGAGTCGTCGTGCAGGTCCTCGTAGGCCAGACCCGGCTTGATCCGCCGGCAGACTTCCTGCTGCAGCTTATCCATGCGCGCGATCAGGTCGGCGAACCGGCGCGCCGCGGCGCCGGTGCCCCGCGCGTACGTGCGCGTGATGTCGCTGCCGTAGCCGTTGCAGCGCGCGCCGGCGTCGACGAGCAACGACGTGTCGCCCGCGATGGCGCGCGTCTCGTAGGCGATGTGGTGGAGCGTCGCGGCGTGCGCGCCGAGCGCGAAGATGTTCTTGTACGGCGTGCCGGAGTCGTCGTGGCCGGTCGCCTCGAGGTACGCGAGGTGAAGCTCGAGCTCGCTCGGCGTGCCGCCCGCGAACAGCTCGTGCGCGACGCGGTGGCCGCGCACCGCGCGCACCTCGGCGCGCGCGAGGCACTCGATCTCGTAGGGCGTCTTCTTGGTGCGGATCGCGTCGAGCGAGGCGACGAGCGCCGCCGGGTTGACCTCGCCCGCCGGGGCGGTGCCCGGATCGCGCGTCACGATCGCGCTCTTGCCGCCGGGCAGGACGTCGCCGGCATGGCCGGGCTCGATCGTCACGGTGTCGAACGCGGACCAGAAGTGATCGCTCTCGGGCGGCGCGAGCGTCTCCCAGAAGTCGTCGACGATCGTGCGCACGAGCGTCGGCTTGCGGCCGGCGCGCACGATCAGATACGCGTCGGGCTCGACGAGCGGGCACCAGTGCGTGAACGCCGGCGTCGGCGACAGCGGCCACCACTGATCGTCGAAGCGGTTCTTGATCTGCGCCGCGCCGCTGCACAGCACCAGCGCCTCGTACTTGTGCTGCGCGAGCGCAGCCTCGACCTGGCGCTGCAGGTGCTGCACGTGATCGGGATACGTGGTCTCGAAGCTCACGCCGGGAAGCTACGCTATTTTCGTTCTGGGACGATGGCGAATGCGTTCGGCGGGGTGCGTTCGATCGCGAGGGTGCGGCCCTCGACGAGGTCGCCGACGAGCAGGCGGATCGCGGGCACGGCGAGCGGGCCACGCTTGACGATCGGGGCGAACCGCGCGGCCAGCCGGCGAACCGCGTCGGGCTCGACCGCGCGGAAACCGGCGATCGTCGCATCGCCGTGCAGACCGGTCGCGGCGGCGACGAGCGCGGCCTTGCGCTCGGCCGACAGCGGCCCGTACGCGACGAGCACCGGCCCGGCGACCTGCGGCAGCGCGAGCACTTCGGACACGCCGGGCGGCAGCTCGACGCCGACCGGCACGATCGCGGCCTCGGCGTGACCGAGGCCGAGCGCGGCCAGCGCCGACGCGGTGTCGGGCGCCGGCTCGATCTTCGCGAAGTAGTCGCGCGCGACCTCGCCGCCGAGCAGCGCGTTGAGCACGAACTCGGCTTCGCGCCCGCCGAACGCGGGCACGAGCACTTTCTTGCCGCGCAGCGCGTCGATCTGACCTCCGCGCCGCTCCGCGTCGCTGCGCGTCCCGGCAGAGCCGGGACTTTCGATCTTGCCGCCGTGCGCGACCAGGTGCCACGCGTGCGGCGCGTCGCCGGCGAGGATCGTGTAGCCGCCGCCGGAGGTCGCGAGGTACGTCGCATCGACGAGCGCGACCGCGATCTCGCCGCGCTTGACCGCCTCGGCGAAGTCGCTCGCGCGCGCGAACACCTTGCCGCTCGCGGTCACGTGCAATTCGGCGCCGATCTGCTCGGCGAGCTTGCTCGCGAGCTCCACGCGCGCCGCGGTCGACGGAAACGGCGCGCTCGGCGCGAACAATCCCACCGTGATCGAATCCGCCCGTGCCGCACCGGCCCACAGCGCGAGCACGATCACTCCGACTCTGGCCGAAGCCCGAAGCCCGAGGCCCGAAGCCCTCATCGCTCCCCTCCGTAGATGCGCTCTTTCGACGCGATCCACTCGTCGAGCGGCCCGAACCGCACGCCGAGCTTGCGCGCGCGGCGCCACGCGTCGAGCGCCTTCGCCTGCTCGCCCTTGCGCTCGTACGCGATGCCGAGGTTGACGAGCGCCTCGGGGACTCGCGCGGCGAGCCGATCGAGCTCGCCGATCGCGACGTCGGCGTGGCCGTCCGCGAGATCGAGCACCGCGAGATCGGCCGCGATCTCGTCGGCGCCGACGCGCGCGTTCGCCGCCTTCGCCGCCGCGAGGTACCTGCGCGCCGCCGCGAGATCGCCGGCGCGATACGCATCCTGCGCGGCGTCGAGCGCGACGACCCGGATCGACGTTCCGAGCAGCGCCGCCACGATGCCGTTCGAGCCGGCCTTGCCGCCGAGCGCGGTCAGCCGATCGAGCGCGTGGCCGGCCTTGCGCGGCGACAGGCCCTCGGTGAACGCGGTCAGGATCGGCGCGGCCTGCGTGTCGGCCGGCGGCGGGAACGGGCACGTCGCGCCGGTCACCGCATGCAGCGCCGTCAACGCGGCGTTGATATCGCCAGCGGTCACCGCGGCGACCGCGAGATCGCACTTGGTCGCGAGCACGGGGTCGCTCGCCCCCCGTGTCACAGATCCACTTGCCGCCGAGATCTCGGCGGCAAGTGCGGCGCGCAACAGCTCGACCGCCTTCGTGCCGTTGCCGGCCTTGAGCGCGGCGAGCCCGGCCGCGTGGCGCGCCGTCGCGAGCGCCGTGCGATGACGCGCGGCGAGCGGCCCCGACTTCGCGGACGCTTGCACCTTCTCGAGCGCGGTCACGGCGATCGCGGGATCGCCGCCGGCGAGCTCCGACGCGGCCCAGTCGAGCGCGACCTCGACGGGATTGTCGCGCTCGGCCGCGAGCGCGCGCTCGTACAGCGGTCGCGCCGCCGCGACGTCGCCGGCGAGCGCGTGTGCGCGGGCCGCGAGCATCACGACGGTCGGCGGCGCGTCGGCCTTGATCGCGCGCTCGAGCACGGG
>DATJXL010000335.1:0-24208 GCA_035500135.1 Kofleriaceae bacterium | reverse complement strand
GGTCGCGCGGCTGCCCCAGCACACGACGCCGCCGTGCGCGCGAATCGCGCAGTCGAACGTGATCGCCGTGGCATCGGAGAGCTTCGGCAGCGTCGTCGCGTGGCCGAACGCATCGACGGTGACGACGTGGCCGCCGACCAGCCCGACCACTCCGCGGTCTTCGGGATCCATCGCGAGCGCGGTCGCGCCGTGCAGCGCCGCGAGCGCAGACGACGAGAGCGGCGCATCCCCGCTGGCGATGTCGATACCGTGGCTGGCTCTGCCCGCGAGCGCGAAGCACATCACGGCGCCGGCCGTGAACACCGCACACGCTTCGGAGTAGATGTCATCGCTGTCGGCGCCACCGTGGCCGATCGCGAGCGCGCGGACGTCGCCGAGGTGCCGGACCTCGTGCCACGCGTCGAGATCGAGCTCGTCGGTGCAGCTGACGTGGCCATCGTCGCGCACCGCGCACGTGAGGTAGCCGTTGCCGGCGAGCGCGACCGCGCCACGCAGCTTCGCGGCGAGCTTCGGCTTCGTCGCGCGCTCGCCGTGCCAGCAAACGACGCGATGATCGGCGCGGATCGCGCACGATGGGAAACCCGAGTGCACGGCGAGCGCGCCCGCGATCGGCAGGTCGAGCGCCGGCTTCGGCTGGTAGCCCTCGCCGAAGCAGCGGATGCCGGAACGGCGCACCACGCAGCGCTCGAACGTGCTCGAGCGCATCGCGATCGCATCGGCGAGGTCGGGCACGCGCGTGACCGCGCCGCTGTCGTCCCAGCAGTCGACGTGACCGCTCGCCCGCACCGCGCAGCCGAAACCACGGCCGCTGTCGATCGCGACGACCGCGTCCTTCGGCGGCGGCAGATCGAACGCGGGCTCGGGGATCGGCAGCGCCGGCGCGGCGACGAAGCCGGCATCGCGCGGCGCGGGCGCGGTCGGCGAGCCGTGGCAGGCCCACATCGCGACCGCGACCAGCGCGCGCCGCACTACGCCTTCGCGCGCTTTTGCACCAGCTCCACGTCCTGCTCGGTCTTGAGCAGCGTGCCGAGGAACGGGATGCCGTGGCCGATCTTCGCGAGATCGACGCCGGCCTTGCGCAGCGCGCAGATCCAGTCGATGAGCTCGGACGTCGACGGCTTCTTGCGCAGCCGCGGCGTCGCGCGCAGCGAGAAGAACGTCTCGAGCGCGTTGTCGAGCACGCGATCGGTGATGTCGGGATGGTGCACGCGCACGATCTCGGCCATCAGCTCGCGATCGGGAAACGAGATGTAGTGGAACACGCACCGGCGCAGGAACGCGTCGGGCAGCTCCTTCTCGTTGTTCGAGGTGATCACGACGATCGGACGCTCGCGCGCGGCGATTTCTTCCCCGGTCTCGTCGATCCGGAACCGCATCGCGTCGAGCTCGAGCAAGAGGTCGTTCGGAAACTCGATATCGGCCTTGTCGATCTCGTCGATCAGCAGCACGACGCGGGCCTTCGCCGCGAGCGCCTCGCCGAGCGGGCCGAGCTTGATGTACTTCGCGATGTCGCGCACGTCGGTCACGCGGGCCGAGCCCAGCTCATCCCGCTCCACTCTCGGGCCGAACCGCGAGTCGTGGAGGCGCGCGACGGTGTCGTACACGTAGAGGCCGTCCTTGGCCTTGGTGGTCGACTTGACGTGCCAGCGCACGAGCGGCAGCCCGAGCGAGCGCGCGAGGTTCTCGGCGAGGAGCGTCTTGCCGGTGCCGGGCTCGCCGCGCACCAGCAGCGGCCGCGCCAGCGCGACCGCGACGTTGACCGCGTGGCGCAGCTCGTCGGAGGCGATGTACGTGTCGGTGCCGCGGAAGAGATCGAACTGCTCGTCATCCATGTGGTCCGACTATGCACTACGCTCGCTGGACGAGCCATGGTGATCCGCCCAGCCGAGCCTCGTGACTACGATGCCTACGCGAGGTTGTTTCGCGAGCTCGCGATCGACGACCCGGTGCCGACGCGCGACGACTGGACGCGCAACCTGTCGCGAGACGTGATCGTCGTCGAGCGGGATGCCGAGGTCATCGGCTACGCGGCATTTCACAAGCTCGCGGTCGCCGGTCACCTCCGGAACATCGCGGTCGCCCCGGAAGCACGGCGAGGCGGCTTCGGACGTGCACTGATGGAAGCCGCGCGCGACCGGCTGCGCGCGGACGGCGCCCGCGAGTGGCACCTCAACGTCAAGATCGACAATGCGCCCGCGATCCGCCTGTACGAGAGCCTCGGCATGACGATCGAGCACCGCTCGACGTTCGTGCGCTTCCACTGGGCCGATGTCGCGCGCCTGCCCAGCTCGCCGCCCGCGATGGTGTCTGCGGTCGAACCGAGCGACGACGACGAGCTCGAGCGCGCGTTCGAGCTGTTGTCGGGGCGGATCGCGCGGACGCGCACGCGTCCCGGCCGCGTGATCCTCCAGCTGCGCGACGAGCACGGCGCGCCGGTCGGGGTCGCGTGCTTCGATCCCGCGTTTCCCGGCGCGTACCCGTTCTGCGTCGCCGCGCCGACGTTTTCCGGCGCGCTGCTCGCCGCGCTGCGGCCTCATGCTCGCCCCGGCGACGCCTGGCTCGGCGTGTCAGCCGAGGACGACGACGCGCTCGCCGATGCGCTCGTCGCCGCTGGCGCCGAAGTGCGCCTGCAGCTCCTGCACTATCGCGGCGCGATCTAACCTTAGACTAGCGCTTCTTGCGGCCCTGGATGTACGCGTCGCCCACCGCGTACAGGTGGGTCGCGGCGTGTGCGAGGCCGAAGATCCCGCCGAGGATTGGCAACCCGGTCAGGAACGCCGCGCCGGTCACGACCGCGACCGCGAACACGCCGAGCGCCTTGTCGCCCTCGCCGTTGATCAGCTGGCCTACGCCGGGGATGAAGAGGCTGCACACCGCCGGCACGACGCCGCTGCCGCCGCCACTTCCAGACTGCTTCACCAGCGCGTTGCTCATGTCGACACTATGACACGGGAATCCCGGACCGGCTCGCCTAGAAGCGGTAGCTGCCGCCGAGCATGAACAGGAAATAATGTGACTTGTACGTGCCTTCGTTGACCGGGCTCTCGGCCTGGACGTTGCTCTCAATGATCGGATTGATCGGATCGGGCCCCTGGCGCTGGTTCGGCGGCTCTTGCGTCGCCGACGAGCCGGCCGGATAGCCCGGCGTGCCGGCACAGCCGGGCGCGGCCGGCGTGGGATCGCAGGTGCGCGGATCGGTGCGCGTGCCTTCGAGGATCACACCGAGGCCAGCGTCGATCTTCCACTGCCGTCCGACCTTGTACGACGCGCCGGCCGCGATCATCTCGCGCGCCGCGCCGTCGATGTCGGCGCGCTCCCAGCCGGTCTTCGCCGCCGCGGTGTCGTACGAGACACCGCCGCGCAGCACGAGCTGGTTGTCACCGGCCGGCACGATCCAGCTGCCGCCGAGGCGCGCCGCATACGTGTCCTGGAACCCGTGGTTGACGTAGTTCTGCTTGAGATTGATGCCGTCGGTCTGATCGGCGGCGGTCGCGGCGATCGCGTCGACCGTGACGAGGTAGTTGCTCGCCATGCTCGTGCCCCAGTTCTCCCAGTCGATATCGAGCTCGACGTCGCCTTTCATGTTGCCGCGGTCGTCGAGGAGCTTCCAGCGGCCGCCGACCGTCGCGGTCTGCGGCAGCGCGAGATCGAGGCACGCCTTGAACACGGTCATCGTGCCGCCGTTCGCGCACTGAAAGTTCGGCAGGCCCGTCGTCGAGTTGTAGCCGGTGGCTGGCAACAGCAGGACCGGCGCGCCGCTACTACCGAGCGTAACGTCGGGCCCGTTGATCGAGAGCGCGGTGCCCTTCGCGTTGATGTCGAGCTCCGATGTGTAGCGCGCGCCGAACTCGAGAGTCGGGGTCGCACGATACGTCGCGCCGACGGAGAACTCGGGGATGAAGTTCTCGCTCGCGTTGATCGTGACGAGGCCGTCCTGGCGGATGTCCTCGGAGTAGTTCGCCGGCACGCCCCACAGCGCGACGCTCGACTTGAGGTTCGCGAAGCCTTCGGAGAACCGCACGCCGACATCGAGCTGCGGCAGCACGCGATACGCGGCGACGATGCTCGGCAGGAGGATCATCGCCTCCTGGTGGATCACGTCGTAGCGCGTCGGCGGCGGCGGGTTGCCGAAGCCGGCCGGGAAGTCCTGCGCGCCCATGGCGTTGGTCGTGAAGTACGACTGGCCGTTGACCGTGTTCATGTCGCGGAACGGGTACGCGTTCGGCGCGTACAGCCCGACCGCCATCTTGAGGCCCGGAATGCGATTGCCGAGATCCGAGCTGATCGCGATCACCGGCACCGGCACGAAGCCCGTGCCCGGAATCGCGACCGACGGGCTCGGGTTGTTCGAGATCGTCGGATACGGCATTCCGCTGTACGCCTGGCCGGGGACGTTGTCGTACGTGCCGTTGCGCTTGAACGACATGAAGTAGTCGATCGCGGCGAAGCCGATGTCGATCACCGTGCCTTCGGTCTTCGCGATGTTCGCGGGATTGAGCGTGAGCGCCTCGCCGTCCTCGGAATCCACGACCGACGCGCCGGCGCGCGACGTCGACACCGGTCCCGCACCGGGCAGGAGCAGACCGCCTGCCGATGCCGTGCTTGCAACACCGAGGATGCTCGTGACAGCCAGGAGACGAGGCTTCATAAGGGCCGTCACCCTAGACCAAGCAAACGCGATCCATCAACAGAAACCGCAGTTTCGTGTGGTTTTTCGGGCGCCCTGCGATGTCCTCGGATCGGGACCGAGAGCTCACGGCGGCGAGGCGGCCCGCTTTCGCGCCGCAAGCCCGATGTGCGTGAGGAGAATCGAGATCGCGGCGGGCGTGATGCCGCTGATCCGCGAGGCCTGGCCGACCGAGCGCGGGCGGATCGCCTCGAGCTTCTCGACGACCTCGTTCGACAGGCCGGGAATGCCGCGATAGTCGAGCTCGTCCGGAACGCGGACGGCATCGGCGCGCGCGAGCTTCGCGGCCTCGGTCTCCTGGCGCTGGAGATAACCTGCGTAGCCGAGCTCGATCTCGACGCGCTCGAGCGCGGCGGCGCCGGAGCGCGGCGGCGCGAGTCCGCCGGCCGCCGCGATCGCTTCGACCGCGCGCCAGTCGAGCTCGGGCCGGCGATACAGCTCGGCGAGCGTGACGCGGCGGTTCTCGATCGGCGAGGAGCCGCGCGCCGCGAGCTGCGCGTTGACCGCGTCGGTGCCGATGATCGACGCGCGCCGCGCGCGCTCGTGCGCCTCGGCGAGCTCGGCCTGCCACGCTTCGAACGCGCGCCAGCGATCGTCGTTGCACAGGCCGATGCGGCGCGCGATCGGCAGCAGGCGATCGACCGCGTTGTCCTCGCGCAGGAGCAGGCGGAACTCGGCGCGCGACGTCAGCATGCGATACGGCTCGCGGGTGCCGCGCGTGACGAGGTCGTCGACGAGCACGCCGGCGTAGGCTTCGTCGCGGCGCAGGATGACGGGCGATTCGCCCGATCCGCGCAGCGCGAGGCCGGCGTTGATGCCGGCGATCAGCCCCTGGATCGCCGCCTCCTCGTAGCCCGACGTGCCGTTGATCTGCCCCGCGAAGTAGAGCCCGCGCACGCGGCGCGTCTCGAGCGTCGGCTCGAGCTCTCGGGGATCGATGAAGTCGTACTCGACCGCGTACCCCGCTCGCGTCATCTCGGCGCGCTCGAGCCCGGGGATCGTGCGCAGGAACGCGAGCTGGACGTCGAACGGCAGCGACGTCGAGATCCCGTTGGGATAGACCTCGGCCGAATCGATGCCCTCGGGCTCGAGATAGATCTGGTGGCGGTCCTTGTCCGCGAACCGGACGATCTTGTCCTCGATCGACGGGCAATAGCGCGGCCCGGTGCCGGCGATCTCCTTGCGGTACAGCGGCGAGCGCGGCAGCGCGTCGCGGATGATCGCGTGCGTGCGCGCGTTCGTGTACGTGATCCAGCACGCGAGCTGCGGCAGCGGCGGCGCCGTGCGCCCGTTCCACCGAAACATCGGCGGCGGATCGTCGCCCGGCTGCAGCTCGAGCCCGGCGACGTCGATCGTCTTGCGATCGATCCGGCACGGCGTGCCCGTCTTCAAGCGCGCGAGCGGAAACCCGAGCTCGGCGAGCGAGCCCGACAGGCTCAGCGCCGGCGCCTCGCCCGCTCGCCCACCCGCCGCGCGCGCTTCGCCGACGAAGATCGCGCCGCGCCGGAACGTGCCGGTCGTGAGGATCACGGCGCGCGCGCGATACGTCACGCCCATCGTCGTCGTCACGCCGCGGATCGCGCCGGCCCCGGAATCGAGTGAGCCCGGCTTTGGGCTCGCCGGGTCGACCAGCAAGCGCGCGGCCTCGGCCTGGCGCAAGAACAGCCCCGGCTGCGCCTCGAGCCGCATCCGCATCGCGTCGCGGTAGCGCCGCTTGTCGGCCTGCGCGCGGGTCGAGCGCACCGCCGGGCCCTTGCTCGCGTTCAACCGCCGGAACTGGATGCCGGTCTCGTCGATCACGCTCGCCATCTCGCCGCCGAGCGCGTCGATCTCCTTCACGAGGTGGCCCTTCGCGACCCCGCCGATCGCCGGGTTGCACGACATCTGCGCGACCATCTCGAGGCTGCCGGTCAGCGCGAGCACGCGCGCGCCGAGCCGAGCCGCGGCCAGCGCGGCCTCGCAGCCGGCGTGGCCGCAGCCGACGACGATCACGTCGTACGTGTCGGGATACTCGAATGGCGTCATGGCGCGGGCGGCGGCGACGGCGGCGGCACGTCGTCCGGAGGCGGGCCCTTGCCGCAGCTCGGATCGCCGTGCGGTTGCGTCGGCACGCGCTTGTACACCGACAGCGCGAGGCGCACGAGCAGCTCGTTCGGGTGCAGATTATCGGGCGAGCGCCCGGTGTCCCACGTCAGGCCGCGGACCTTGACCGAGCCGCACATGTCCTCGACGCCGTGCTTCATGCTCGCGTAGCTCTGCTTCGCCTCGTCGAGCTCGTCGAACGAGCACACGCCGGGGCTGCCGCAGCTGAACTTGAACGTGTCGTACCAGCTCTGGGTCTTCGCGCCGAGCTCGCGGATCGTCCACGCCGCCGACACGCCCGCCGGGCTCGACGCGCGCAGCTCGACCGGCGTGTCGCCCGACGCGAGGTCGAGGTAGAAGCAGGCCTCGGCCCGCTCGGCGCTCTTGTACAGCGTGTTCGGCCCGACCTTGGCCCACAGCTCCTGCGGCGACGGTCCGAGCCGGATCTCGAAGCGCTTCTTCCTGCCCTCCGGAACGCCGGCGCCGCCGTCGCCGGTGGCGGTGACCTCGCGGCACGTGCAGTGGTCGGCGGCGCACAGCGGGCCCGACAGCACGCCCTGGGTGATCTGGGGCGGAGTGGGCGGGATCGCGATCTGCGTCGCCGCTCCGCCGCACGCGAACACGAGGACGAGCACGGGCCGTGCAGTCATGGCCCGTTTATAGTCGATGCGAGGCAACGGATCGCGCTTGCGAGAAGTCCTAGTTGATCGCCGAAGCTGCGCGGTGTATGAGCGACAAACTCCAATGATTCCGAGGCTCCTCGTCCTGGTCTGCTGCGTCGCGCTCGCCGCGTGCGGCGGACCTTCGGGCGCGGCCAGCGTGTCGTATTCGGTCTCGGCGCAGAAGAACTACGACAAGGGGATGGCCGCGATCGACAAGAAGGACTGGATCGCCGCATCCAAGTACTTCAGCTTCATCAAGAGCCGGTTTCCGTACTCGAAGTACGCCGTGCTCGCCGAGCTGCGGCTCGCCGACGCCGAGTTCGGCGCCGAGCAGTACCTCGAGGCGATCGACAGCTATCGCCTGTTCATCAAGTTCCATCCGACGCACAAGGAAGTCACGAGCGGCTACGCCGCGTTCAAGATCGGCGAGGCGTACTTCAAGCAGCTGCCGGAGGACTTCTGGATGTTCCCGCCGGCGTACGAGAAGGATCAATCGTCGACCGAGGACGCGCAGAACGAGCTCAAGAGCTTTCTCGACAAGTATCCCGAGACCTCGCCCTACCGCGCGCAGGCCAAGGAGATCCTGAAGAAGGTCGGCAAGCGGCTCGCCGATCACGAGTGGTACGTCGCGAAGTACTACTGGGATCGCAACAAGCCGATGGGCACGGTGCTGCGCCTGCGCCGCCTGCTCGAACGCTATCGCGGCGTCGGCTACGACATCGAGGCGCTGTGGCTGCTCGGCCGCGCGTACGTCGCGGTCGACATGCCCGATCGCGCGCGCCTGACCTGGAACGAGCTCGTCGCCAAGTTCCCGCAGAGCCCGCGCGCCGCCCAGGCACGCGACGCGCTCGCATCGCTGCGCCCCGCGCGCTAGCCGAGCCGATCGACATCGGCGCGGTTTCGGGACCTGATGTAATGTGGTGGCGATGAGCACCGAGCCCGGCATGACCGTCGAGCAGTTGATCGCGCTCGGGCGCGAGCACTACAACGCGAACGAGTACGAGCGCGCCGAGCCGTACCTGGCGGAGGCCGCGTCGGCGCGGCCGAGCTTTCCCGACCTCTACAACATGCTCGGCGTCATCTATCACGCGCAGGGCCGGTTCTCCGACGCCGAGGAAGCGTTCGAGAACGCGCTGCGCCTGAACCCGCGCTACACCGAGGCCGCGCTGAACCTGAGCGTGACCTACAACGATCGCGGCAAGTACGAGCGCGCGCGCGAGGTCTACGTCAACGCGGTGTCGGCGTCGGTCGGCCAGCCGAACAAGCTCGATCGGTTCGCGCGCGGCAAGCTCGCCAACATGCACGCCGATCTCGGCGCCGCGTACGCGGGCCTCGCGATGTTCGACGAGGCCGTGCGCGAGTACTCGAAGGCGCTCGATCTGTGCCCCGATTTCGCGGACCTGCGCGTGCGGCTCGGCAACGTCTACCGCGACATGGGCATGTACCACGCCGCGGTCGCCGAGTTCGAGCACGCCAAGAAGCTGCGGCCCGACTTCGTGCCCGCGCGCATCCACCTCGGCGTCACGCTGTTCTCGCTCGGCCGCCGCGACGCCGCGCTCGCCGAGTGGCACGAGGTCTTGAAGCACGATCCGTCGAACAAGAGCGCGCAGCTCTACATCCGCATGGCACAGGACGACAAGGGCCCGCAGCCGGGCTCGGCGTTGCCGCGCTGAGCCTCACGGGATCCGGATCATCGCGGTGCCCTCGCCTTCGGGGCACCAGTCGGGACCACCGGATTCGGCCCACGAGATCACCACCACGCGCGCATCCTCGACGTAACTGACCGCGGCAAAATGCTCCGAGATCTCGGCGTGTCCGAGCTCGCGGTCGCCGCGGAAGGCGCGCGCGATGCTGTCCTTGATGACGACGTAGAGCTTCGCCTTCGGCAGCTTGGAGGTGCTCTTTTCAGCGGTGTTGTCGAGGCTCGAGCCCTGCTCGACGGACGCGGGCGAGAACCCGAGCTCGTCGAGCACGGTCTGCGTGGCGTGGTCGGGCGGGAGCGTGGCGATCAGATTGCCGCCGGTGTCGAAGATCGCGATATCGGTGAGCGTCGACGGCGACTGTCCGCTCATGTCGCCGCTGCCGTACGAGCGGGTCAGCGCGAGCGCGTGGTGCGTGGGTGAATACGCGATCGATCCGATGATCCCGCCCGCGTCGACCTTGGCCGTTCCGGCCGGGCTCGGGCGCAGCGCGGCGAGCTCGCGGCGCGCGAGCAACGGGCGCAGCTCCGGGTCGCGAGCGACCTGGAGGTACGTCGCGAGCGGATGCTTCGCGAGCCAGGGTGCGAGCGCGGCGATCGCGCCGTCGAGGTCGCCGCGCAGCTGGTCGGCCGACGCGAGGTTGTACGCCGGGATCGGCCAGTGCGGCGCGAGCGCGGCCGCCCGCGCGAAGCCGGTGGCCGCCGCGGCGTAGTCGTGGTGCACGTGGCGCTCGTAGGCAGCGGCGTTGACCAGGTGCGCCTCGAGCTCGTCGAAGCCGAGCTCGAGCGAGAGGCTGTGGCACTCGGCGGCCTCGGCCTCGATCTGAACGCGGCGATGCCCGACCTTCGCGCTGTCGATCGTATCGGCCCGCCCGAGCGGCGCGCGCTGCTTGCCGCGCACCACGAACAACTGATGATGATCGATCACGAGCTCGTAGCCATCGCCGAGCACCGCGCGCTCGCCGGGGCCGTCCGCGCGCGCGGTCGCGCCGATCGCGAGCACGACGACGAGCGCGGAGAGCCGCATGGCTCGCATTCTACGCGCGAGCGCGGCCGGTTATTGCGGTCTACCTTCGAACGGCGCGGCGCCGAACGAGAACACGCCTCCGTCCTCGGCGACGAGCCAGTAGCCGTCGCCTTGCGGGCGCGCCGCGATGCCGCGCACCGGCGCGACGAGCGACTGGCCGCCCATCGAGCCGTGAAACGCGGCGTCGCCGAACGCGAACACGCCGCCGTCGGCCGCGGCGAGCCAGTAGCCATTGCCGGTGGGGGTCGCGGCCATGCCGACGACCGGCGCCGCGAGCGTCATGCTGCCGGTCGAGCCGTAGAAGCGCGCGCCGCCGAACGAGAAGATGCCGCCGTCGGCCGCGACCAGCCAGTAACCGCCGGTCGGCGACGCCGCCATGCCGACGACCGGCGCGTTCAGGTGCGTGCCGCCCATCGAGCCCGCGAACGGTGCGCCGCCGAACGAGAAGATCCCGCCGTCGCCGGCGACGAGCCAGTAGCCGCCGCCCGCGGCGCGCGCGCCGCCGACGACCGGCGCGTTCAGCGTCTGGCCGCCCATCGAGCCCGCGAACGCGGCGTCGCCGTACGAGAACACGCCGCCGTCGGTCGCGGTCAGCCAGTAGCCGGCGCCGTCGCCGGTCGTGATGATGCCGACGGTCGGCTCGGCGAGCGGCGAGCCGCCCATCGAGCCGTGAAACGCGGCGTCGCCGTACGAGAACACGCCGCCGTCGCCCTTCACGATCCAGTAGCCGTTGCCGCTCGGCGTGCTCGCCATGCCGAGGTACGCGTCGCGCGACGGCTGCTGCGTCGGCGTGTCGTTGGTGGCGCCCGGCGCCGGCGCGAGCAGGAGGTCGGAGACGTCGGCGTCGACCGAGCCCGCGCCCGCGACCGCGAAGTCACCGGCGTACTGCCACGCGCGGTTCGTCGAGCTGAACAGGGCGCCGATCTGCGTCAGGTCGAACGGGCTGACGTTCGCGAAGCTCGAGTAGAAGTAGCTCGCGACCCACGCGCCGTCGATCGGCAGCCCGGCGTTCGCGTAGTGCACGATCGCGTACGGGCTCGAGTACACGTACGCGACGTAGCCGGCGCCGTGCACGGCGTCGAGCCAGCCGTGGACGTAGTTCGTCGAGCCCGCCGGGGATGACTCGTACGTGCCGGCCTCGAGATCGAGCGCGACCGGGATGTTGCCGTGCGCGGCCCAGCCGAACTCCGCCATCAGCGCCGCCGCCTCGGCGCCGTCGCTCTGGCCGCGCGTGTACGACAGATCGCTCGCGCCGCAGATCGCACCCGTTTGCTGGCCGACGTAGGTCGGCATGAACTGCCAGTGCACCGCGCTGGCGATCGCGGTCACGGTCGCGCGCGACCAGCCCGAGCCGGCGCTGCACGGCCCGCCGAGGTAGACGCCGGTCCACGTGACGCCGTGCCCGGCGAGCACGCCGGCTTCTCCCGGCGAGAACACGCTCGCGCGGTCGACCCCTCGCTGGACGGTGATCTGATCGGCGCGATCGGAGGACGTCTTGTCACCCGCGCACGCGAAGACGAAGACGAAGGCGAATGGAACGAGGTAGTGGGTTCGCTTCAGCACGCCGCCGCTAGCAGCAAGCGGCGTGCCTTGCGCGATTCGCGCGTTCGCGTGGGTTTACGCGCGCGCTGCCCACAGCCGGTTGCAACCTACTTCTCGCGCTCGCGCTCCGCGGCCATCTTCGCCTTCACGTCGGCCGGCAGCTCGAGCACCACGACGAAGTCGTGCATCGGCTTCGCGAGCACCTGCGCGACGCCGTCCTCGCCGTCGTCGATCACCGGGCGCACCGAGACGACATCCTTCACGCCCCGCCGCTTCATCCGATCAACGATCGCGCTGTCGTGGCAGTGGCCGTTGCCGGCGAGGATCACCAGGTGAGCGTCGGGATGCGCGGCGAGGAACTTCGCCGCGGTGTCGGCCATCGTTTCGTCCCACATCACCTGCACCGTGTAGATGTTATCGGCCGTCGGCATCGCCTCGGCCGGCGGCGGATCCGATGGCGGCTGCTGCTTGTCGGGCTTGTCGGGCTTGTCGTCCTTGGCGGCCTTGTCGTCCTTCTTCGCGTGCGCGTCGCTGCCGCCCATCTCCTCCATCAGCGCGTCGAACCACGCGCGGTGCGCCGCGACCTTGAGATCGAGCTCCGGCACCTGCGCGCGCTCGTCGGGCGACAGCGACTCGAGCCCGTGGTGCGCGACCTTGTGCGTGAGCTCCTTGGGCGCGTTGAGCGCGATCAGCGCGCCGTGCGCGTCGACCACCGCCGCGATCGTCGGCCGGTACAGCCCGAAGTCGTAGCCCCAGCGATCGGCCCAGCCCGAGCGCGAGCGCAGGTCGTCCTCACTGATCTTCTTCGCGGCGAAGTCGTCGAGCACGCCCTGGAACGGGCGCTGGAACATCTCCATGCCGAGCGCGACGTGCGGCCACACCTTCACGAGGTGGCGCACGACCTCGAGCTGCACCCAGTGATGGTGCGGGTTCGGGTGCTCCTCGCCGATGCACGCGACGCGCGCCGCGCCGAGCCGCGACCAGAACGTCGCCTCGTCGAGCTGGTGGCCGGCGCGATCGAGCACGTGATACGGCAGCCCGGCCGCCTCGACCCCGCGCGGCCCTGCCGCGCCCGGCGTGGTCGGCGGGTGCCCGCCGTACGTGCCGGCGCACGCGGCGACGGCGAGCGCGATCCAGACCGCGCGGAAGACCATGCACCGATGCTACACCCTTCGCGGTGACCGAGCTGCCGTACCTCACCGCGGACTTGCCCGGAATCGGGGGTGTGCTGCGAGCGCACGCCGACGACTTCTTCGTCGACGAAGAGCCGGCGTACGCGCCGGCCGGTCACGGCGATCACGTGTTCGCGCGGATCGAGAAGCGCGGGCTCGGCACGCCGCAGGCCATCGATCGCATCGCGCGCGCGCTCGGTTGCGCGCCGCGCGACGTCGGCGTCGCGGGCATGAAGGATCGTCACGCGGTGACGCGGCAGTGGATCTCGCTGCCGCCGCCGATCGCGCCCGAGGCGGTCGGCGCGCTCGCGCTTCCCGACATCGCGATCCTCGAGGTCGCGCGCCATCCCCACAAGCTGCGCACCGGCCACCTGCGCGCGAATCGCTTCCGCCTGCGCGTGCGCGACCCGCGCGCCGGCGCCGAGGCGAACGCGCGCGCGATCCTCGACGCACTCGCGCGGCCGCCCGGCGCGCCGAACTGGTACGGCGAGCAGCGGTTCGGGCGCGAAGGCGACAACGCCGCGCGCGGGCGCGCGATCGTGCTCGGAACCGAACGGCCGCCGCGCGATCGCCGGCTCGCGCGACTCCTGGTGTCGGCGCTGCAATCCGAGCTGTTCAACGCGTGGCTCGTGGCACGGCTCGGCGACGGCCTGTACACGCGCGTCGTCGCCGGCGACATCCTGCACAAGACCGGCGGCGGCATGTTCACGTGCGAAGATCCCGTGATCGAAAGTCCCGGCTCTGCCGGGGCGCGCAGCGACGCGCAGCGTCGCGGAGTGGAGATCGACGAGGCGCGGCTCGCGGCCGGCGAGCTGGTCGCGACCGGCCCGATGTTCGGCTCGCGCATGCGGCGCCCGCCCGAGGGTTCGCGCGCCGCGGCACGCGAGGATGCGATCCTCGCCGCCGCCGAGCTGTCGCTCGCCGCGTTCGAACCGGTGCGCGCGCTCGCCGAAGGCACGCGCCGCGACGCCGCGATCGCGGTGCGGGAGCCGACCGTCACGCGATTGCCCGACGGCGTGCTCGAAGTCGCGTTCGTGCTCCCCGCCGGCGCGTACGCGACCGCGGTCATGCGCGAGCTGATGAAGTGAGCTACGTTCCTCGCGATGAATCTGTCGAGCCACTTCGTCGCCTTCGCTCAGCTCGGCGCGAGCTGGGTGCTGTGGCTGTTGATCGTGCTGTCGATCGTCTCGATCGGCGTGATGATCGACCGCGCGCTGTGGTTCCGCGGCCGCGACACCGAGATCGACCGCTTCGCGCGCGAGCTGCGCGGCGCGTTCGAGCGCGGCGAGCTCGATCGGTTCGAGACCAAGTACAAGGATGACCCGGCCGTGCCGGTGCAGGTCGCGCTGCGCGGCCTCGCCGAGCGCGCGCGCGGCCCCGAGGCGGTCGCCGAGGCGATGCAGGGCGAGCGCCTGCGGTGGCGCAAGGCCGCCGACAAGTACCTCGTCGTGCTCGGCACGCTCGGCAACAACGTGCCGTTCGTCGGCCTGTTCGGCACCGTGCTCGGCGTCATCAACGCGTTCGAGCACCTGCGCGTGAAGTCCGAGGCCGCCACCGACGTCACGCTCGATCTCGTCGCCGAGGCGCTCGCCGCCACCGCGTTCGGCCTGCTCGTCGCGATCCCGGCGGTCGTCGCGTACAACTACTTCACGCGCCGGCTGCGCGTGCTGCTCGGCAACACCGACGAGGCCGCGCACGCGGTGCTCGGCCTCGTCCACGGCAAGGAAGCGCCGGGTGGCGGGAAGTAGCCTCTACAGCGACGACGACGACGGCACGACGCCGATCACCGAGATTAACGTCACGCCGTTCGTCGACATCGCGCTCGTGCTGCTCGTCGTGTTCATGGTCACGGCGAAGCTGATCGTCGCGCGCGGCGTCGAGATCGACAAGCCGAAGGAGCAGACCGGCGGCGAGGTGCCGGCGACCCTGCGGGTCGCGATCACCGCGGACGGCAAGATCTTCGTCAACGGCGACACGTTCACGAACGACGCCGACGCGGTCGCGCGCATCGAGCAGATCGCGGCGACGACGAAGGAGCCCAAGGCGCTGATCACCGGCGACCGCCGCGCTCAATACGGTGGCGTCATGCACGCGATCGAGCTCGTGCAGGAGGCGCACGTGACGGCGATCGCGCTCGAAAACGAGCGGCCCTAGGCTATTTTTCAGGCAGTGGCCAGCTGGGACTCACCGCTCGTGCTCGCCGGTGGCGCAACGGTTGCGGTCCACACGATCCTGCTCGTGGCGCTCGACGCGTTCGCGGTCACGCATCCCTTGCACCTTGATCCGCCGCCGCCGCACGTCACGCTCGTGAACGTCAGCGTGCACCGACCACCACCGCCACCACCACCGCCGCCGGCCGCGCCGATGCCGACACCGCCGGCCACGACGCCCGCGGCCCACACGCCTGCAAAGATTTCGCGCGCCGTGGTGACCACCCACGCCGCCGACATCCCGCTACCGACCACCCCCGAACCGCCGCCGCCCGCGCCGGCCGGCGGCGACGGTCCGACCGTCGCGATCGCGGATCTGGGGCCTGGCACGACGGGCGTGGCCGTGGCGAAGACGCCCGGCAAGACCGGAGCCGGCACGGGCACGGGCGCCGGTGCGGGCGCGGGATCGGGAAGCGGTTCGGGTAGCGGTCCGGTATCGGTCGCCACGATCAAGTCGCGCGCGCTGCCGCGCGGCGATTACAGTTACTACGAGAGCAAGGACTATCCGGCCGAGGCGAAGCGACTCGGCGTCGAAGGCACGATCCGGGTGAAGCTCGTCGTCGACGCGACGGGACATGTCCGCTCGGCGGTGCTGCTCGACCACCTCGGCCACGGGCTCGACGAGCTCGCGCTCGTCCGTGCGCGCGCGATCGAGTTCACGCCGGCGCGCGACAGCGACGATCGCGACGTCAGCTCCGTCGTCATCTGGACATTCCAGATGACGCTGCCGAGGTGATAGGATCGCCGCAATGCCCAGGCTTCGGGGAACCGGCGCAGCACTGGTCCTAGCTCTGCTCGCGCCCCACGCGGCGCTCGCGCAAGGCACGCCGCCGCACGACGACGGCATCGACGTCCAGCTGTTCCAGCTCGCGCTCGGTCCCAAGACGTTCTTGACGGTCGACAGCGCCGACGGCGCGCCGAAAGACACGCTCGTGCTCGACGCGATGGTCACGTACCTGACCGATCCGTTCAGCGAGTACTACTCGAGCGGCTCGACCAACACGATGATCGAGAACGAGCGCTATCGCATCGTGCAGAACATCACCGCCGCGCAGCTGATGGGCGCGTACGGTCTCTCCGACAAGCTCCAGCTCGGCGCGAGCCTGCCGATCGTGTTCTCGCTGCAGGGCAACAACATCGATCCGGCGAGCGGCATGGCGACGACCGGCATGCAGGTCACCGGCCTCGGCGACCTGCTGCTCGAGGCCAAGCAGCGCGTCTATGCCGAAGGCCGGCTGCGCGCCGCCGTGATCGGCGGGCTCACGCTGCCGACGATGTACGTCGCGAACAACGCCGAGTTCACCGGCGACAAGCTGCCGACTGTACGCGTGCGCGCCGCCGCAGAGTGGGGCACCGGTCCGTTCTCGGTCGGCGCGACCGCGGGCCTCTTGCTGCGCGATCCGCAGGACTACTACGGCACGACGATCGGCCAGCAGTTCACGTGGGGCGTCGGCGCGTCCTACGCGGTGACCGATCGGTTCGCGATCGTCGGCGAGGCCTACGGCCGTGCCGGCCTGCAGGACATCTCGCTCAACAACAGCCCGATCGAGGCGAACGGCGCGCTGCGCGTCGGCATCGCGCAGTCGTACGCGGTCGTGGTCGGAGGCGGCGGCGGCCTCGATCAGGCGATCGGCGCGCCCACGATCCGCGCGTTCGCGGCGCTGAGCTACGTCCCCGGCGCGTACAAGGCGGGCGCGAAGACCGAGTGCTTGCCCGGCTTCGAGGGCATGGGCAACTGCCCCGACACCGAGACCGATCACGATCACGACGGCATTCCGGACAAGGACGACAAGTGCCCGAACGCCGCAGAGGATCACGACGGCTTCGAGGACGAGGACGGCTGCCCCGATCTCGACAACGACAAGGACGGCATCCCCGATCTCCAGGATCGCTGCCCGAACGATCCGGAAGACGGCAAGCCGCCGTATCCGCACGACGGCTGCCCCGCGAACAAGCGCGACTCCGACGGCGACGGCATCCCCGATAACGTCGACCAGTGCCCGCTCGAGGAAGAAGACTTCGACGGGTTCGAGGACGCCGATGGCTGCCCCGATCCCGACAACGATCACGACGGCATCCTCGACGCCGCCGACAAGTGCCCGGTGTGCCCGGAGGACAAGGACGGCTTCGAGGACAGCGATGGCTGCCCGGATCTCGACAACGATCACGACGGCATCCCCGACGCGCAGGACAAGTGCCCGAACGAGCCCGAGACCGTCAACGGCTATCAGGACGCCGACGGCTGCCCGGACACCGGCGGCTTGAACCTGGTGCGCCTCGACGGTGATCGCCTCGTCGTCGATCGCGTGCCGTCGCTGACGGGCGCGAGCCTGAACGCCGCGGGTCAGAACGTCGCGAACCAGATGGCGCTCGTGATGCTCGGTCACAGCGAGGTCACGAAGTGGCTGATCGCGATCTCGCAGAAGGACGCGAAGGACGCGCAGCGCATCGGCGACGCGATCAAGGCCTACCTCGCGAAGAAGGGCCTCACCAACGCCGACGTGCTCGCCGCGGCGGGTCCGCCGAAGATCGGCGCGATCGTGCAGGAGCGGCTCGATCCGAACGCGCCGCCGGTGTGCCCGGCGGACATGGTCGCGAAGCCGCAGCCGCACGAGCCGCGCGAGCCCGCGACGCCCGCGACACCGGCGCCGGCGAACGCGACACCGGCCAAGGCTCTGCCGCCACCGCCGCCGCCGCCCGCCGCGACGCCGGCGAAGCCCGCTCCGACGCCGGCGCCGAAAAAGGAAGAGCCGAAGAAGGACCCGGAGCCCGAGATCGAGCTCAACTAGGAACCAGCAACGAAGCGGAATGGCGAGGGGAACAAGCAACAAGGAGCAAGGAACAAGGAGCGCCGAACGTTCAGAGCTCCTTGCTCCTTGCTCCTTGTTCCTTGTTCCTTGTTCCTTTGGCAATTCTGCCGCATTGCTAGCCCTATCATTCGCGCACTCCGCGAACGACCCTAGGTTCTCCGTCTCCGATCGCGAGCACCTCGATCGGCCCGCCGTAGAGCTTCGCCAGCCCGACGTCGATCCGCCACAGCTTGCCGTCGCAGTCGGAGTCGATGCCGTGCTCCTGCACCGTATGCGCGACGACCATGCGCCGGACGCCGAGCGCGGCGAGCGCGCGATCGACCGCCGCGCAATCGGCGGCGCCCGGCGTACCGAGCGCGCGCGTCCACACCGGGCCGTCGTCGGCGGACAGCGCCGCGGGCGGATCCGGCGCCTGGCCGTCGAGCCAGCACCGCGCCGACAGATTGGTGTCGTCGACATGCAGCGCCCAGTCGCCGAGCTCGCCGGCGTGCGAGAACACGGTGTCGCCGACGATCGCGATCACGTCGTGATGCGCGAGCCGCTTCGCCCACGTGCCGCCGGGGCCGAGCTCGGCGGCGCGCTGGCCGTCGAAGTCGCGCATGCCGCCGGGCGTGACGTAGCGAAAGTCGTGCGCCGCGTTCATCAGCTCGTGGTTGCCGAGCAGCGGCACGAACGCGCCGCCGGCCGCGTGCGCTTCGCGCTCGAGGCGATCGAACAGCTCGAGGATGCGCGTCTCGTCGTCACCGCGATCGAGCACGTCGCCGAGCTGCACGACGACGAGATCGCCGCCGCTCCAGTGATCGGCGGCATCGATCGCGTTGCCCGCGCGCAGCGCCGCGCGCGCCGCCGCGAGATCGCCGTGGATGTCGCCGATCGCGACGATCCGCTTCGCCGCGCCGAGCTTTGGGTTCGGCGCGAGCGTGCAGCCAGCTCGCGCCGGCTCACTCGCGACCGGCGCCGTCGCCGGCGGCGGCGGTGCGGGAGCCTCGCGATGCGCGCGATCGCACGCCGCGACCAGGAGCACCGCCGTGAACAGCCGCATCGTGCGCAGTAGAGTAGCCGCTGGTGTCGGTATGTCCCACAACCTGGAGGCACCTCGAGTAGCCGCCTACACGCGATGTCGGGAGGTTAGGGCTGGCCCGTAGCTTGCTGTCTCTCCCCGCATGCTCGCGACTGCGGAGACTGTCCTCGCGTTCGGCCTCATCGGCTGGACGATCGTGCGCTTGTTCAGGCAGCCACCGACGCGCTGACCCGCGATCACATCGCGGAGATCACGTCGAGCTGCGCGAACTGTCCGTCGTACGGCTGCGGGTTCGTGGTCACGCCCGGCACGGTTAGCCCGGTCGAGTTGGCCGCCTCCTCGCCGTCTTGACCGTTCGTCGTGAACGTGACCACCGCGTTGCCCGCGATCGCCAGCTCGGCCATGTAGTCGATCGCCGAGAGGCCGCCGGTCGTGGCGCCCTGGTTGTTGATGAAGTAGTGCGCCATCGGCGACGACACCGACATCTCGTAGATGTTGCCGAACGAGTTGTTCACGGCGCCGCCGGTATAGAAACGAGTCGTGGCGTCAGCGGAGCCGCCGGCATACGGCGCGAGCTCGACGACGCCGCGGATGTGCACGGTGACCTGATACACCGTCGACAGGCCGGTCAGCGTCACGATCTGGGTCTGCGCGCTGTCGGCGCACGGGCACAGGCTGTTGCTGCCGCTGCCGGCCGAGCCGACGCACGGCGACAGCCAGCGCTGTCCGCCCAGCGCGAACAACGGCGATGCGGCATCGGCCGGCGCGTCGCCGGGCGCGAAATCGCTGCCGCGGCAGATGCCGGCGATGCACATCTGATCGGTCGGGCACGCACCATTGTCGGCGCACGGCACGTTGTCCTTCGCGACCGCGGTGTAGCAGGCGCTCGCAGCCGCGGCGAAACAGACGATGCCACGCGACGCGTGCAACCTGGTTCCAGCTTCGCGCAAGCCCTCGACGGCGTCAACCGCGTGCGGGACGGGCCACGGCGCCTGGACCTGCGAGACCGCCGACCTCGGCGCACCCTGATCGTCTACGATTCCCGGATACGGGTCCGACTCGCATGCGCACTGACTTGCGTCGCCGGTTGTGGCCGGATCGCGTTCGATCCGACGACACCGATGAACGACGGCTCGTCCGTCGATCAGGCCTCGAGCAGCCTCCCCGTGCAGCGCGTGCAGACCGCCGCGGCACCGTGCTGCGGTGGCGGTACGAGCGAGTCGCAGGCTCTGACGTCGAACGTCACCGCGGGCGACGCCATCGTGGTCACGATCGGATGGTTCACGACCGCCCCCGGGTCGACGGCCAGCATCGCGTCGGTCACGGACACGCTCGGTAACGCGTTCACGTTGATCCCCTCGAGCTACGCCCTCGAGACCAACGTCGCCGACTACGGCAACGGCAACTTCTACAGCGAGATCGCGTACGCGAAAGCGAGCCCGCCCGGAGCCGACACCATCACCTTCACGCTGACCGGTTCGGTGACATTCAGCCTGCTCTATGTCGTCGAGACCACGCCGTGCACGCTCGACGCCGCGAGCGGCGGAAACGGCAGCTCGGGGGCGCCGAATGCCGGCACGGTGACGATCGCGGTCGACGGCGAGCTCGCAGTCGCGATGACCGACATGGATCCGAGCACGACCGCGACCGGAAGCGGGCTGCTGCCGGGTCCGGGCTGGTCGATGCAAAGCAGCGGCGTCGCCGAGGCGATCTTCGGACAGGAGATCGAGGAAGCGGTCCCGGCCGGGCCGCTCGTCGGCGTGTTCGACGGCAACGGTAACTCCGGCCAGTGGATGGCGTCGATGGCGGCGTTCGAGTCACCGTAGGTCACGGCGGCGGCGCGTTCGCGACCAGGCCGACCACCACCGTGATGTTGTCGTCGCCGCCGCGGTCGTTCGCGAGCGCGACCAGCTGCTGTGGCAAGCGGCGGTACCACGTCATGGCGATGATGCGCTCGAGCTCGCCGTGCTCGACGTAGTTCGACATCCCGTCCGAGCACAAGAGGAAGCAATCGCCGGGCGACACCGGCACGCTCTTCAAGTCGGCGACCGTGTCGCGCTCGAACCCGATCGACTTCGTGATCACGTGGCGGAACTTGCTCGCCTTGGCCTCGGCCTCGCTCATCGTGCCCGAGCGCAGCTGCTCGGCGATCCACGAGTGGTCCTCGGTGAGCTGGCGCAGGTGACCGTCGCGAAACATGTAGCAGCGCGAATCGCCGGCGTGCACGAGGTGCGCCTTGCCCGCGTGCACGAGCACCGCGGTGAGCGTCGTGCCCATGCCGCGCAGCTCGGGCTTGACCCACGACGCCTCGTAGATCGCCGCGCTCGCGCGCCGGACGATGCCGCGCATCACCTCGAGCGCGGGCGAGAACACGATCGCCGACACGCTCGGCGGCGTCGCTCCGTCGACGAACGCCGGCACGGTCGCGCCGCGATCGCCGAACGGATCGTCGATCGCGGGCATCTCCTCGGTCGTGCGCACGCTCGCGGCCTTCTGGCGCTGCGCGGCCGCGTCGAAGTTGCCGCGTGCCTCGGCGAGCTCCTTCGAGAGCAACTCGACCGCCATGCGGCTCGCGGTCGCGCCGCCCTGGTGGCCGCCCATGCCGTCGGCGACCGCCATCACGCCGGTGTCGGGATCGACGAGGTAGCTGTCCTCGTTGCGCTCGCGCTTCTTACCCGGATCGCTCGCGCCCCAGGCCCACAGCCGCACGGCTACGCGTACTCCGCGGACCGTTCGCTGATGTTGCCGTCCTCGCAGCGCAGGATCTTGCCCTTGTTGTCGACCTTCGTGAGCAGGCTGACCGGGCGCGTCCACAGCTTGGCGACGTTGCGCAGCGTATCGCGCGCCTGCGAGCCGTCGAGGTCGGTGCCCTCGTGGACGTGGCGGAGCAACAGCTCGCTGCGGTTCTCGAAGTTGCCGTCCTCGACGACGATCACCGGCTGGCCGCGGTTGGTCAGCATCTTCAAGAGCTGATCCTTCACCTTCTTGAACTCGCGGCTCATGATCTCCCAGTTGCCGGTGCGCTCCTGGAAGCCGAACGTGTAGAACTTCTGCTCGATGCAGAACTCGAGCGTGAAGAACTCGTCGAGAAACGTGATGTCGTTGTAGAGCCGGCGCACCTCGAAGATCTTCTGCCGGCCCAGGCCGGTGCGCAGATCCCAGTTGCGCTTGGTCTCCATGTTGTCGCACTCGTCCCAGTCCTTGCCGAACTGGCCCTTGTTCCAGCGCTCCTCGATGTTGCGATAGAGCTCGACGCCGAGCTTGTACGGGTTCAAGCGCCCCGGCGCGGTCGCGAGCACGCCCGAGCATGCATCCGCGTAGTCGATCACCTCGGCCGCGGTCAGCGCCTTCTCGGTCAGGATCTTCGAGTGCCAGTACGTGGCCCAGCCCTCGTTCATGATCTTCGTCATCGCCTGCGGCGCGAAGTAGTAGGCCTCGTCGCGCACGATCTCGAGCACGTCGCGCTGCCAGTGCTCGAGCGGCGCGTGCTCGATCAAGAACAGCAGCACGTCGCGCGCGGGCTGCTCGGGGAACCGCCGGCGCTGCCGCTTCGCCTCTTCTTCCTTCTTGCGCTTCTGCGCTTCGAGGTACTCGGGCGGGTTGATGAAGGAGTCCATGTACCCCTTCGAACGCAGCCGGCCGACCTGCGGCTCGTCGTCGTCTTCTTCCTTCTTGGGCGGGCGCGCGCGCACGATGTACGCGCTCATCGGATCGATCAGGTTCTCGATCGACAGGCAGGTATCGACGAAGTCCTCGATCGCGTCCTGGCCCCAGCGCGCCATGTGGCGACGCACGCGCGCCGCGTGGTTCGCCATGCCGTCGATCATCTTGCGGTTCGTCTTCGAGAAGTAATAGTTGTTCTTGAAGAAGTCGACGTGCGCGCTGACGTGCGCCATCACGATCTTCTGATCGGTCGTCGAGTTGCCCTCGAGCAGGTACGCGTACGCGGGATTGGTGTTGATCACCATCTCGTAGATCTTCGACAGGCCCCACTCGTAGCTCTTCGCGAGCTGCTCGTAGTCCATGCCGAAGCGCCAGTGCGGGTAGCGCGTGGGGAAGCCGCCGTACGCGGCGACCTCGTTCATCGTCTTGTAGTCGAGGACCTCGTAGACGATCGGGAAGAAGTCGAGCCCGAAGTGACGGCCGTAGCCTTCGATCTCCTCCTGGATGTCGCGCAGGTACGCGGGGAAGCGCTTGAGCGAAGCCATCGCTACTTGCCCTTGCCCAGGAACTCTTTGATCGAGTCCATGATCGCGTCCTTACCTTTGATCTCGCTGGTGACGACGCGGTCGTCCTCGTCGAAGTGCTCGGTCAGATCCTTGATGAACTGACCCGAGCCGTACGGCGACTCGACCTGGCCGTAGCAGAAGAGGTTCACGAACGGCAGGACTTCCTTCTTGAGCAGCTCGACGCAGGTGTGCGTGTCGTCGACCGACCAGTTGTCGCCGTCGGAGAAATGGAACGGGTAGATGTTCCACAGCGCCGACGGATACTCCTCGGCGATCATCTTCGCGCACAGCTTGTACGCCGAGCTGATCATCGTGCCGCCCGACTCGCGCGTGCGGAAGAACGTGTCGCGATCGACTTCCTTCGCCATCGCGTCGTGGATGATGTAGCGGCTCTCGATGCCGTGGTACTGCGAGCGCAGCCAGGTGTCGATCCAGAAGCTCTCGATGCGGACGATCTCCTTCTGCTCGTCGCCCATCGAGCCCGAGACGTCCATCATGTAGATGATGACGGCGTTCGACTGCGGCAGCGGCTCCGAGCGCCAGCTGCGATACCGCTTGTCATCTCGAATCGGGATGATGACCGGATTCTTCGCGTTGTACGTCCCCATCGAGATCTGGCGGCGCAGCGCCTGCCGGAACGTGCGGCGGAAGTGGCGCAGCGACTCCGGGCCGGTCGTGCGGATCCCCGAGTACTTGTCCTTCCACGCGATGATCTTCTCGGTGCCCTTGGGCTGGATGCGCGGCAGCTCGAGCTCCTCGCCCATGATCTCGGCGAGCTCCTGCAGCGAGACCTCGATGTCCATCAGGTGATCGCCGGGCCTGTCGCCGGCCTTCTGGCCCTGGCCGGGTTGGTCCTGACCTTGCCCCAAGGCATCGCCGACCTCGCCGTCGCCCTGCCCGACTCCGCCCTGCTGCTTGTCGCCGTGCTTGAAGTGCGGGATCTCGACCTGCGGGATCGGGATCGCGACCGTGTCCTTGCCCTTCTTCGCGATCATCTCGCCCTGCGAGATGTACTTGCGGAGGTTCTGCTTGATCTTGCCGCGGATGATCTGGCGGAAGCGGCCGTG
>DATJXL010000334.1:0-5401 GCA_035500135.1 Kofleriaceae bacterium | reverse complement strand
CTCGGCCGCCGGATCGCCGCGCAGCGCGCGCTCGACATCGGCCTCGTGCACCAGGTGGTCGCGCGCGACAAGCTGCGCGCGACGGTCGACGCGCTGCTCGCCGAGCTCGCGGGCTGCGCGCCGCTGTCGGTGAGGGCCGCGAAGTCGGCGATCGAGCGCGGGCATGGCAAGAACCTCGCCGAGGGCCTCGCGATCGAGCGCGAGTGCTACGAGGTCACGCTGTACAGCGAGGACCGCGACGAGGGCCTGGCGGCATTCGCCGAGGGCAGGCCGCCGAAGTATCGGGGCCGGTAGCAGCGAGCAACCAGGAACCTGGAGCTCCGAGCGATCTGGGGCTTCGGTTCCCGGGGTGCAACGTCCCCACGCCTCGCAACCCTGCGGGACGCTGGGCTGCGCGCATGGTCTACGCGATGCATTAGCGGCCGGCATGGGCGTCATCGAGCGCGTGCTGCGTAAATGGGGCTACATCCGGCTCGGACGCTACGGCCTCGAGTTGACCCCGGACGACCGCGTCGTCCCCTTGCGTCCCGAGCAGCCGATTCCGCAGGCGGTCGCGCCTGCGCCGGTGCCCCCAGTTGCCCCGCCGCCCGCGGTCGAGGAGGATGAGTGGGAATGGGAGATCGCGATGGCGCGCGCTCGCGCGAGCTCGACCGAGGGCGTCCGGCCGGGCCAGCGGCCGTTGCCGGGGATGCCGCCGATGCGCCACGCGCAGCAGATGCCGGTCGCGCGACCGACGCCGACGCTGATGTCCGCGGCGATGCCGCCGCGTCGGTTCCCGCGCGCGAGCTTGCCCCCGCAACCGCAGCCGGCCGAGCCGTGGGAGGCGCTCGGCGACGCGACGATCCGCACGCTCGCGGTGCCGCCGGCCAACGACGACGACACGTCCCCGGGCCTGCTCGCGCCGCCGCCGGTGCGCCGCGCTGGCTCGAAGCGCTGCTGATCGCGCTCGCCGCGTGCGGCGGTGGCGCGCCGCCGCCGGCCGCGCCGAAGCAGGCAGCGATCGAAGAGACCACGGCCGAGAAAGGCGCGAAGGATCTGCTCGGCGAGATCCACGAGTCGATCGATCACGCCGATACCGATGGCCTGATGACGCTGCTCGCCGAGCCGCTCGTGGTGTACGGCCCGCGCCGCACGGACGCGCTGGCCTCGCGCTCGGATGCGCTGGTCGCGCTCAAGCAGCTCGTCGATCCGAAGGCAAAGAAGAAGCCGGCCATGCACGCCGGCGATCTCGCCGTGATCACGTCGCCGGGCGGGCACTCGGCGTGGGCGCTCGATCAGATGAGCCTGGACGGCACGCCGTTGACCGGGCTCGTGGTGCTGTCGAACACCGGCGATATCTGGCTGGTGTCGGCGGTCGCGCTCGCGAAGACGCCGCCGATGAAGTCGGTGCGCATGGAGCTCAAGCAGTCCGCGATCGTGCCGACCGGCATGACGGGCGGCGCGAAGCTCGATCCGGCGGCGCGCGCGGCCGCCGACAAGCTGACCCGCGGGCTCGCCGCGCAGCAGGTGTGGGGCGACGACCTCGCGAGCCGCACCGATGCCGTCGTGATCGGCCCGGCCGCCGGCGACGTGACGCGCGGCAAGGCCGACATCAAGAAGATGTGGAAGAAACGCGTCAAGCAGAACGTGCGCGAGGTCGCGGTCGGCGACGTCGCGGCGGCCGCGACGCCCGACGGCCAGCTCGCGTGGGCGAGCGCGCCGGTCGTCCGGTTCATGGACGACGAGGAGCCGCTGCCGCTGCGCGTGTTCGCGGTGTTCGAGAAGGACGGCGCCGACTGGAAGATGATCGCGCTCGAAGAGGCGCTCGCGGTCGACGAGCCGGGTGCTGGCGCCCAGCTCGCGAAGACGCCGGCACCGCCGCTGCCCAAGGCCGCCGATGCACCCGCGCCACCGCCGCCGGCGGATACGACGGCGACGCCGAAGAAGAAGAAGAAGAAAAAGAAAAAGCCGCCGCCGCCGAGCGACGACTCCGGATGACAACCGCCACCTGGCCGGTTATAGCGAGGCGTGGGGTTTCGAGCGTTCCCGCTCGACGGCAGCTTGCTGCGCTTCGATCGCGCGACCGGCGAGAACCAGCTGTGGACCGGCGACGAAACCGCCGCGTTCCGGCAGCGTGCGCCGCGCGTGCTGCAGGTCGCGATCACGAACGCGTGCAACAAGAGCTGCACGTTTTGCTACCGCCCGCTCGACGCGAGGAGCACGTGGACGTTCGACGCGCTGCTCGAGCTCGCGAGGTTCGCGGATCGCTGGGGCGTGCTCGAGCTCGCGTTCGGCGGCGGCGAGCCGACCGTGTTCCCGCGCTTCGCGGAGCTCGTGCGCGCGATCTGGGACGAGACCGCGCTGTGCCCGAGCTTCACGACGAACGGCTCGCGGCTCACGCCCGAGCTGCTGCGCGAGCTGCGCGGCCGACTCGGCCAGATCCAGCTGTCGATCTACGACGACGACGACTACCTCGCGACCATCGAGCTGCTGGCCGCCGAGCGCGTGCGCTTCGGACTCAACTACCTCGTCACGCCGGCGCGGCTGGCCACGCTGGAAGCCGACGTCGCCGCGTTCGCGGCGCGCGGCGTGCGCGACATCCTGCTGCTGTCGTACAAGGGGCGCGATCCGGCGCTTCACCTGACGCGCTCGCAGCAGGCGCGGTTCGACGAAGGCGTCGCGCGCATGTACCGGGTCCTGCCGATCGATCTCAAGGTCGACGTGTGCTGGGGGCATCGCCTGCGCCGAACGCCGCGTCTGTTCGACGACGGCGATTGCGGCGCGGGCTCGCTGTTTCTCAGCATCACCTCGGATCGCCGCGCGCTCGCGTGCAGCTTCGCGGACGACGGCGTCGCGTTCGACTCGCCGGCCGAGTTGCCCGCGATCTGGGCGGCGATGCGCTCGGCAAGACCGGCCGCGCCGAAACCGGGGTGCGCGCGGCTGCCGCGGTTCGGTCTGTCACTTCCGGTCGTGGAGGAGCAGCGATGAAGGTCCAGATCTGGAATTCGTTCTCGTGCAACAACTCGAGCGACTACCGCCTGGTCGCGCGGTTCAAGGATCCGGTGCTCGCCGCGAAGGCCGGCGCGCGGCTCGCCGCGTTCTTCGAGGCCTATGCCGAAGAATTCGATCGCCACTGCGAAGACGAGGGTGGACCGCCCGAGGACGAGCCGCTGCCGTCGGCCGCGGCGCTCGCGCGCGAGCACGGCGTGGCGTGGAGCGCCGACGACATCCTGTCGTGGGGCGACGAGGGCCTGCAGGACAACGTGCCCGACATCGCCGTCGAGGGCACGACGCTCGCGATCTTTCACGACTACTGCGGAGGATTCACCGACAACGTCGTGCGCGTGCTCGCCGCTGCGGGCGCCGAGGTCGAGCCCGAAGACAGCTGCCCGCCGGAGATCTCGCTGCGTTTCGTGCTGCCGGCCGGCGAGCGCGGCGAGCGCATGGCCGACGAGCTCGCGAAGTTCTTGAACCAGAAATCCGTGCACGAGTACATGAGCGACTTCGCCAAGCCGCCCTGGGGCGACCACCGGCTGATGGGCGATCCGGCCGACATCTACTGGTATCGCGAAGGCGATCGCTTCGCGTTCAAGATGCCGTTGTCGCCGGTCGGTCTGCCCGATCTCAAGAAGTATCTCGCCGACGTCACCGAGCTCGACCTGCGCCTGTGCGACGAGCTCGAGCTCGCGTCGTTCGAGATGCGCGACACCTTGGCCGAGCTCGACGCGCGGCTCGCGGCCGCGGGCACGGTGACCGAGCTCGAGCTCGGGGAGCGCAAGCTGCGCTTCGTGCCGCCGCGCGTGCTCGAGCTGACCGGGCTGCGCAAGCTCGTGCTGAGCGATAACCCGCTGCGCGAGCTGCCGGCCGGCCTCGCGGCGCTGCGCGACCTCGAAGAGCTCGAGATCGCGGGCTGCGAGCTGACCGCGCTGCCGGACGAGCTCGCGAGCCTGTCGAAGCTGCGCGTGCTCGACATCTCGAAGAATCCGCTCGCCGCGATCCCTCCGGTCATCGCGAAGCTGCCCGCGCTGCGCGAGCTGGGCGCGAACATGATGACCGGCTGCGATCTATCGGCGCTCGCCGGCGCCAGCGGGCTCGAGGTGCTCGCGCTGCAGTTCTTGAAGCCGGCCGCGAAGGGCCTGCTCGCGTTTCCGCGCGAGATCCTCGCGCTGCGCAAGCTGCGCTCGCTCGATGTCTCGACGTCGGCGCTTTCCGGCATTCCCGATGCGATCGTCGAGCTGCGCGAGCTCGAGACGCTGAACCTGGACGGCGTGCTCGGCCACAACACGCAGCTACCGCCGCTGCACGAGCTGCCGAAGCTGACGAAGCTGCTGGCCGCGGGCGGAGCGAGCAACACCGGCAAGTACGCGCCGCACTCGGTGCTCGACGGCATCTGGAAGATCACGACGCTGCGCCACCTCGGCATCGATCGCTACGGCGAGCAGAAGAACGAGCGCGGCCCGCTGACGAAGCTGCCCGACGACGCGTTCGCGCGCATGCCGCACCTCGCGGTGCTCGACATCTCGTTCAACGAGCTGACGACGCTGCCGGCGTCGTTCTTCGCGCTCGCCGAGCTCGAGTCGGTCGACCTGCGCTACACGAAGCTCGATCGCGCGACGCTCGACAAGCTGCGCGCGACGTTCCCGCGCGTGAAGCTCGACCTGCGCAGCGTGCAGACCCGCCACGACGTGGACGATCCGCACTGGCAGGCCGTGCACGCGAAGGTGAAGGCAGGCGCGGGAAAGTTGCGGAGCGATCGCGCCGCGGCGGTCGCCGAGCTCGAGGCCGCGCTCGCGATGTGCACGCCGGGCAGCGTGTACTCCGATTACGACGAGCTCTACGCCGAGTACGGTTGCGTCGATGCGCTCGGGCATCTGCGACTCGCCGCACAGGGCGCGGAGCGCGAGGCGATCGGCGACCGCCAGATCGCGCACGCGACGCGCGCGCTCGAGCTGGTCCCGCAGCCGGGCACGATCTGGCACTTCACCGACGAGGGCGCGTTCCAGGAAGAGGTCACGCGGCGCGCCGGAAACGCGCTGGCGTGGATGTGCATGGAACGCGGCCAGCTCGACCGTGCGCTCTCGGTCGTCGAGCGCGCGCTGTCGGTCGGCGGCGACCGCGGCTACATCTTCGACACGAAGGTGCGCATTCTGCTCAAGGCCGGCCGCGAGCGCGAGGCATACGCGATCGTCGACTCGATCCTCGCCGAGGATCCCGAGTTCAAGGACTTCCAGGACCTCAAGTCCTCGCCGGCGTACCTCGACTGGCTCGCGAAGGGCCGGCCGGGCGCATAGTCGGGCCTCTAGTGATTCGTCACATTCCGGCTGGCTACTCCGCGCAGAACGCGCGGCCGCGCCGTGGATCCTGTGGACAGCGCCGACCGTCGACACTCGTGGGATGCGCTGCCCACAGGCTCCACCGCGCC
>DATJXL010000333.1:0-21358 GCA_035500135.1 Kofleriaceae bacterium | reverse complement strand
TCGGCCAAGCGCGACCTCGAGGAGATCGTGCAGTTCCTGAAGGAGCCCGAGCGATTCGCGAAGCTCGGCGCGGCGATCCCGCGCGGCGTGCTGCTCGTCGGGCCGCCCGGCACCGGCAAGACGTTGCTCGCGCGCGCGGTTGCCGGCGAGGCCGACGTGCCGTTCTACTCGATCAGCGCGTCGGAGTTCGTCGAGATGTTCGTCGGCGTCGGTGCGGCGCGCGTACGCGAGCTGTTCACCGAAGCGAAGAAAAATGCGCCATCGATCGTGTTCATCGACGAGATCGACGCGGTCGGTCGCGCGCGCGGCACCGGCTTCGGCGGCGGCCACGACGAGCGCGAGCAGACACTCAACCAGCTGCTGTCCGAGCTCGACGGCTTCGACCGCAGCGATCTCACGGTCGTGATTGCCGCGACGAACCGGCCCGACGTGCTCGACGCGGCGCTGCTGCGGCCAGGGCGGTTCGATCGCCGCGTCGTCGTGGATCTGCCGGAGGCCGCCGCGCGCGCTGCGATTCTCGCGCTACATACCGCGCACAAACCGCTCGGACCCGACGTATCGATCGAGCAGATCGCCGCCGCAACTGCCGGATTTTCGGGCGCCGATCTCGCGAACCTGGCGAACGAGGCCGCGCTGTCGGCGACGCGGCGACGCGCCGACAAGCTGTCGCGGGAGGACTTCGACGCCGCGTACGACAAGATCGTGCTCGGCGATCCGCGTGAGGGCAAGCTACGCGACGCCGAGAAGCGGCGTGTCGCGGTACACGAATCCGGTCACGCGCTGCTCGCATGGGCCACGCCCGAGGCGGAGTCGCTGCGGCGTGTATCGATCCTGCCGCGAGGCCTCGCGCTCGGCGCGACCCAGCAGGTCGCACCCGAAGATCGCCACCTGCACACGCGCGCCGAGCTCGAGGCGCGGCTTTTCGTGCTCCTCGGCGGCTACGCGTCCGAACGCGCGGTGCTCGGCGACGTGTCGACAGGCGCGGAGCACGACCTACGCGAAGCAACGCGGCTGGCGTCGAAGATGGTCGCAAACTACGGGATGAGCGACCAGCTCGGGCCGGTGCACTACGACGTGCACGAGGAGCATCCGTTCCTCGGTCAGCGCATCGCGACCGACGGCGGTACGAGCGACGCGACCGTGCACGCGATCGAGGACGAGGCACGCAAGCTGCTCGCGCACGCGCTGGCCCAGGCGAGCTCGACGATCGCGGCGCGTCGGCTCGAGCTCGATCGCCTGATCGCGGCTCTGCTCGAGCACGAGACTCTCGAGCAGGACGAGCTCGCACGGGTGCTCGGTCCGCGGCCCGTCGAGAAGCTGGGTGCCGTGCCCATCGTCGCGCCGCTGCCGCCGACGGCGCGGGCGTGAATCACGATCCGGCGCGGATCAGCGCCACGAGGTGCGGCGCGCCGAGGCCGCGTGAGATGGCAGAACAGCTCTAGCGCGACCGCACCGATGCACCGTCGCGTACGGACGCGCTCGGATGCACGATGACGGTTTCGCTCGCCGCGAGGCCTCCGACGATCTCCGTCACGAGCGGTCCGCGGTGCCCGATCTGCACCTCGCGCATGCGCGCACGGCCGCCGTCGACCGCGAACGCGGCCCAGCCGGCGCCGTGTCGGAACAGCGCGCTGGTCGGCACCTGGAGCACGTCGGGCTGCGACCACACGATGACCTCGACCTCGACCGCGAAACCGTCGCCGAGTGCCTGCCACTCGCCGCCTCCGCTTTCGAGGTCGAGTAACACGTTGACGCGATGTTCCTCGACACCGAGCGCGGACGTCTTGACGAACGCGGCCGGCTCGGTGCGCCGGACCTTTGCAGCCAGCGTCGTGTTGCCGCCCCAGTGGACGACGCGCGCGGACATGCCGGGGCAGATCGCGACCGCATCCTGCGAGAGCACGTCGACCGCGAGCTCGAGGGCCTGGGGATCGCCGATCTCGAGAAGAGGCGTGCCCGCCGTGACCGCACCCTCGCTCTGGTGCAGGACGTGAAGCACCTGACCGTGCACCGGCGACGTCACTGCGAACGGAGCGCTGTTGCGCGCACCGGGCGCGAACGTCTCGAGGGCTGCGCGCGCCTGCTCGACATCGTGCTGCGCGACCTTGGCCGCAAAGCGCGCGGACGCGCGCTCGGCGTCGCGCATGCGCGCGTCGGCGTTCGCGCGATCGAGCTCGGCGACAGGCACGGCACCTGCGGACGACAACTTGCGGATGCGAGCGAGCTCGCGCTGCGCTTGGTCGGCCGCGGCTCCGGCGCGTTCGACCGTCGCCTCGGCCTGTCGCTGCGCGTCGACCGCCGACGCCACACGCCTCTCCGCGACCTCCCGCGAGCGCGGATCGAGCAGAGGGCTCGGCAGCGGCAGCAGACGAGCGAGCACCGTACCGGGCTCGACGGCATCGCCCTCGTGCAGATCGATGCGCGCGAGTGTGCCCGCGAGTGGCGCGGACACCGTGTAACGCTCGCGCACGCGCGCGATCCCGTCGTCGACGACGGTCTGCTCGAACGGCGCGCGCGTGACGAGAGACGTGTCGACATCGAGCGGTTTCGTCCGCATCACGTTGGCGATGCCGGCGATCAGCACGACCGCGACCACCAGCACGACGATGCGGGCCGTCCACTTCATGACGCTAGTCCCTCGCTTTCAGCACGGCCACGAGGTCGAGCCGATCGGCGCGGCGACGCACCGCGAGCGCGCTCGCGAGCGCCGCGAGCAGGACGACGCACATAGCAGCGACGTACGACGGGGTACCGATCTCGAGCGGCACCCGGATGAGCTCCTGGTCCACGGCCGACATCGTCAGCCGGCCTAGTGTGTGCCCGAGCCAAAGCCCCGGCGCGATCGCGAGCGCGACCTGGATCGCCTGCTCGCCGAGCAGCACGGTGGCCAGCTCGCCGCGCGTGAAGCCGAGGATGCGCAGCGTCGCGAGATCGCGGCTGCGCACCTCGAGCGCGATGCGCGCGTTGTTGTAGATGACGCCCACGGCGATCGCCGCGGCGAACAGCGACAGCACGATGTTGAGCACGACGAACACGTCGCCGACCTCGCTGCGCAGGAGCTCGCGATCGACGGCGGGCTGGGTGACCGCGGCGACGGCCGGCATCGCGTCGAGACGAGCTCGCACCGCGTCGATATCGCGGCGATCGACTGCCAGCAGCGCGACGTTCGCGCGGGGCTCCTCGTCGAGCACGTGCGCGAGCGCACGGGCGTCCATGTACGCTTGCATCCCCAGCAGATCGTCGACCAGCGCAGCCACCGGCACGTGTACCCGGCGGCGGCCGAGCTCGAGCTGCTCGATGTCGAGCT
This sequence comes from Kofleriaceae bacterium, assembly GCA_035500135.1. Classification (GTDB taxonomy): domain Bacteria; phylum Myxococcota_A; class Polyangia; order Haliangiales; family Haliangiaceae; genus JABFXX01. Next base: position 18,051 of record DATJXL010000333.1, on the reverse strand, counting down.
CGTCGCCGACGTTCACGGCGAGCTCGTTCGCGAGCACACGTGAGAGCGCGAGGCCATCGAGTGGTACCGACATCGGCAGCCGCGACGCGTCGAGCAGGTGGTAGAGCTCACCGTGCCGCGCGATGCCGAGGATCGTCGTCGTCTTCGCGACCGGCCCCGCGCGCACGCGGACCGGCACCACGCGCTCGCCCTCGGCGTTCGCTACGCCCGGTACACGCGCGAGGTCGCGGATCGCGCGCCACGGCCGCGCGTGATCGAACGTGACGGCGACGTCCTCGCGGTGCGAGATCCCATACTGCAATTCGAGGAGCTCGTCGATCGAGTCGCCGTAGCTGGCCCCGACGAGCACGATCGCGGTCGCGAGCGCGATCGACCCCACAGACAGCAGGAGGCGGCCCGGCCGGCGCGCGACGTCGCGGATCACCATGCGCGCGACCGGCGGCAGCAGTGTGTACACGCGATCGAGGTACGAGCGGTGATAGATCGCGGGCGCTTCAGGACGCATCGCCTCGGCCGGCGGGATCGCGACCGCGCGGCGCACCGCGAGATACGTGCCGCCGAGCCCAGCTGCGAACGCGACCGCGCTCGCGGCGACGATCGCTGGCGTATCGAGCCGGAACAGGTACGTCCCGAACTTGAAGTACTTCTCGTACACGCCGAGGATCGCTTTCGCGCCGAGGACGCCCAGCCCGACACCGAGCAGCGTGCCGACCGTGCAGATCAAGACCGCGAAGCCGAGGTAGTGGCGCGCGAGCTCGCCGCTGCGATACCCGAGCGCCTTGAGCGTGGCGATCTGCTCGCGCTGGGTGCCGACGATGCGCGACATCAGCACGTTCAAGAGGAACGCGGCGACGGCCAGGAACACGACGGGCAATGTGCCGGCCATGCGCTCGAGCTGACCGATCTTCTGTTCTACCAGCTTGGCCGACGGCTGGTCCGCGCGCCCGATGGCGCCGACCCCGCCGTAGGATTCGAGGAGCGCATCGACGCGATCGATCACGTCACGCTCGTTCGCGCCGGCGGCGAGCTGGACGATCGCGTCGTCGAACTCGCCCTTCATGCCCGCCGCCTCGGCCAGCGCATCGCCGTCCATCCACATCACGCCGAAATGCAGCGCATCGGGCAACCCGGTGCGCGGATTCGGCGCGTAGACGAACTCCGGCGAGACCGCGATGCCGACGACGCGGAACGTCGCGCGCTTGCCCTCGATCACCGCGGCGATCGTCGCGCCGGGCGCGAGGTGCCACGCCTCCGCAAATGCGTCGCTCGCGACGACCTCGTCGGCGCGGCCGGGTTCCACCGATCGGCCGACGAGGACGCGCGGGCGATCGAGGCGCGCGTCCTGGGGCCACGCGAGCGACACGAAGCGCGCGCTCACCGGTTCCATCGCATCGGGGAGCTCGAGACGGTAATCGCCGACGATGCGCCCTTCGACCGCAGCGACTCCGGGCAGATCGCGCAGGCGATCGAGGATCGGACGCGGCGCGCGCTGCAGGTGAACGGAGATGTCGGCGAAACGCGCCTCGTCGTAGAACGCGTCGCGCGAAGCCTCGACCGATGCGAGCGTTGCGATCGAGGCGACGAAGCTCGCGATGCCGCAGCCGACGAGCAGCGCGATCGTGATGCCCTGGTAGCGCATGCGCCACACGTCGCGCACGAGCTTCTTGCGCAGCGTCCTCACCAGCTCACCTCCGCCGGCGCGACGCGGTGCGGGTTCGCGGTGTCGCTCGCGATCGTGCCATCCATCAGCGTGATCACGCGATCGGCCATCTTCGCGATCGGCGCGTTGTGGGTGACGACCGCGACGCTCGTGCCGAGCTCGCGGTTCACGCGGTCGAGCACCTCGAGCACGAGCCGGCCGGTGCCCGCGTCGAGCGCACCCGTCGGCTCGTCGCACAGCAGGATCTCCGGCTGCTTGACGACCGCGCGCGCGATCGCGACGCGCTGCTGCTCGCCGCCGGAGAGCTGCGACGGGAAGTGATCCGCGCGCTCGGTCAAGCCCACGAGGGCGAGCGCGCGATCGGGCGGCATCGGCTTGGGCGCGAGATCGGCGACGAGCGCGACGTTCTCGCGCGCGGTGAGGCTCGGGATCAGATTGTAGAACTGGAACACGAACCCGACGTGGTACCGACGATAGCGGGTCAGCTTTTCTTCGCTCGGGTGCGACAGGTCCTGGTCGTCGTACGCGAGCTCGCCGGAAGTCGGCACGTCGAGACCGCCGAGGATGTTGAGGAGCGTCGACTTGCCGCTGCCCGACGGACCGAGCAACACGACGAGCTCGCCGTGACGGAGGTCGAAGTCGACGCCGCGCAGCGCGCGAACTTCGACCTCGCCCATGCGGTACTTCTTCACGAGCCCCCGCGCGCGAATCACGACAGGTTCGGGCTCGGTCACTGCGGCCTCGCTCAACCGCCAACGCCGTCTGCGGGGGGAAGGCTCGGGCTCCTGTACATGATTGCGCTCGGTTGCACGCGATGTGCCGTGCGGCCGCGCATCAGGCGCGCGACCGATCGCGGCGATCCTGCGCGAGCTCGCGCAACGAGCGCACGGAGTGCGCGATCCGATCGCGCACCTCTGCCGGTGCCGCTTCGCGACGCTCGCCGAAGTGCGCACGCGGTTCGCGTCTTCATGGCGCGTTCGCTTCGTTTGCACAGGCGAAGCGCTGCCGGGATCGAGAGAGAGCACGCGCACCGTCGAGGTTTCGAAGCGCGCGACAATGCAGCCCCGTTTTCCGATGGCATGTGAGCTGCACTCCTAGCAGCAGGAGATAGAGATGGCGAACAAGCGCAAAGGAAAGGAGCCGGCCATGAAGGAAGAACCCACCACCAAGACGGAGAAGCCGCGCGAGTCGGTCTACGCACGGGTCAAGAGCGACCTCGCGGCGGCAGAGAAGAAGACCGCTGCGGTCGCAAGTGTCGTCGCACCCGAAGGATCCACGCCGCGGATCGCCGCCGGCGTCGTGGGCGCCGCGGCAGGCGCGCTGATCGCGGCAGCGTGGATCGGCGTCGGGCCGGCCGCGTTCGCAGGCGCCGCGGGCTACCTCGCGTATCGCGGCCTGAAGCACAAACCCGCCAAGCCCGCCGAGGGACACTGATGAGCGCGAACACCACCAGATCGATCCTCGCGTTCGGCCTCGGGTTCGCCAGCGGCTGGGGCGTGCGAAGCCTGGCCGATTCGCCGCAAGGCGTCGGCGTCCGGCTGCTCGAGATCGCGATGCACGCCAAGGAGCGCGTCGCGAAGTGGGCAGCAGCGGAGCGCGAGCGCCTCGAAGACATGATGGCGGAGGCACGCGCGAAGGTCGACCAGGAAGCCGCTCCCACCAACGGCGTCGGGACGAACGGCGTCGGGACGAACGGCGTCGCGGAAGGCGACTCGCATCCGATGGTTGCGAAGGGAACCGCCTAGCCGGACGGTCATGCCATGGTCTCGCTCCCCGCACTCCGTGCCGCATCGGTTCCGATCGAGCGCGCGACCGAGCCGTTGCGCCTCGTGCACCACCACGCCGGGTATCTGCGCGTGCAAGCCGACGCGTTCGTCGGCTCGTCCGACGGCCGGCCGGTGAGCGCCGCGCGCGCAGCGACCGAAGCGGTCCCCGGCGTCCGCACGTGGACGCACAACCCGAGCACCGGCAGCGTCGTGATCACGTACGATCCCGCCACCATCGAGGCTGACGAGCTGGTCAAGCACGTCGCGAACAGCGCGGGCCTCAGTGGGGTCGAAAACGCGCTTCGCCATCGCGTGAACCGGCTGCAAGTGGCCGACGCGATCATGGACGCCGTGCAAGGCGTCAACGGCGTCGTCCGCCAGCTCGCGGCCGACCGTGCCGACTTGCGCGAGCTCCTGCCGCTCGCGCTCGCGGTGACGTCGGTCGCGTCGTTCATTCTCAACGAGGATCGCGGCCGCCTGCCGCAGTGGAGCAACGCGCTCTACCATAGCTACCGGATCTTCATGCACTGGCACCGGCCCGAGATGCGCGGTCGGGAGCGCGTCTCGCGGCAACAAGAAGCCGAACGCATTCGCGCCGAAGAAGGTGGCGATGTTCGATGAGCGAACGCCTCCACGTGTTTCGTTCGCGACCGAACCACGTCGTCGTGCTCGGTGCGGGCGAAGGCTCGGCGGAGGCGGCGGCGCTCGCAGCCTGGCTCGCGGATCGGATCGACGTGCTCGGCTTCGAGCAACGACCGGGCACCGGCTCGATCCAGGTCGCCTACGACGACGGCGCGGCGTTGCCGGGCCGCTTCGTGCGCAGCCTGACCGACAAGATCTTCGCGATCGCGAACACGCGCGCGCTGCCCGAGGAATTCGCGGTCGCGGCGGCGCACTCGTTGCCGGGGCGCGTTCGCGTCCGCGTGACGGGCGCGCGAGATCGCGACGTCGGCACGCTCGCGATGCTGGCGGCCGGGATGCCGGGGGTCGAGCGCACGAGCCACTTCGCCGGCAGCAGCACGATGCTCGTCTGCTACGACCGCTCGAAGCTGCAGGAGGCGACCGTCCTCGACGCGCTCCGCCGGACCGAGCGCTCGGAGTGGGCGCGCCAGTGGCACCGGCCCGGCAAGATCCGATGGGGCGCCGCGCTGGGCGGTACGTGGACGCTGCTGCTGTGTATCGCGCGCGTGTGGTCGACGCCGGTGCTCGCGTTCGGCGTGGCACTGAACACGATCCGGCCGCTGCACCGCAGCATCGCGGCGCTGCGCGAGGGCCAGATCAGCATCGATCTGCTCGACGTGGCGGCCACGTTCGCCGCGCTCGCCACCGGCCGGCCGACGACCGCGGCGTTCGTGATCTGGATGGTCGGGATCGGGGACCTGCTGCTAGACGTCTCGGCCAACAACGCGCGCTCGGCGTTGTCGATGCTGATGCGCCGTCGCGACCAGGTGGCCTCGCGCGTACGTGCCGACGGGACGACGGAGACGGTGGCCGTGCGCGAGCTCGCGGCCGGCGATCGGTTCGTCGTGCGCACCGGCTGCGGCGTGGTCGCCGACGGCCGCGCGGTCGCGGGACTGGCCGAGGTCGACGAGAAGGCGCTGACCGGCGAGTCTCAGCTCTTGACCAAGCGGCCCGGCGATCCGGTGTTCGCTTCCACGGTCGTGGTCGAGGGCTCGCTCGTCGTCGAGGTGATGCGGTCCGGTACCGACACCGAGGCCGCGAAGATCGAGCGCATCCTGAACACGGTCGGATCGAAGCCGCTGACCTTGCAGCGCCAGGCGCTCGCGCTCGGCTCGAAGCTCGTGATCCCCACGTTCGCGGTGGCGTGGCTCGCCGGCGCGCTGTCGGGCGACGTGACGCGCGCGGTGTGCGTGCTGATCACCGACTTCGGCACGGGCATCCGCATCGCCGTGCCCACGACGGCGCTGGCAGCGATGGCGTTGGCGGCGCGCGAGCGCGTGCTGATCAAGGGCGCGCAGTACCTCGAGCGCCTCGCGAAGACCGATGTCATCGTGTTCGACAAGACCGGCACCTTGACCAACGGTGTGCCCGAGGTGGTCGAGGTCGTCTGCGCCCGCGGCACGCGGCGGGCGGAGGTCATGGCGCTGTGCGCCGCGGCCGAGGCGCACTTCGATCACCCGGTCGCCCGCGCGGTGAAGTCGTACGCGGCCGGCACGGGGCTCCGGCCGGCCGAGCCGGAGCCAGGGAGCGAGGAGTACGCCGTCGGCCAGGGCCTGTGCGCGCGCGTGCGCGGCCGGCGCGTGTGCGTCGGCCGACCCGCATGGATGGAGAGCCAGGGACTCGCACTGAGCGCGTCGTTCACCAAGCAGCTCGCGCGGTGGAAGCGCAAGCGGCTGTCCAGCCTGTGCGTCGCGGTCGACGGACGCGTCGTCGGCCTGGTCGCGTACGCGGACGGGACACGGCCGGAGAGCGCCGCGCTCGTGCACGCGCTCAAGGCCGACGGACGGCGGCGGGTCGTGCTGCTGTCGGGCGACAACCCCGCTGTCGTGAGGAATGTCGCGCGCAGCGTCGGCATCGACGACGCCGTGGGCGGGCTGTTACCGCACCAGAAGGCCGATTACGTGCGACGCATGCGCTCCGCCGGACGCGTGGTCGCGATGGTCGGCGACGGGATCAACGACGCGCCGGCGCTCGCGTGCGCCGACGTCGGGATCGCGTTCGCGGGCAGCGCGGACGTCGCGCTCGAGACGGCCGACGTGGTCCTGCTCGACGGTGGGCTCACGCGCCTGGTCCGCGCGTTCGAGATCGGCGACCGCGCGATGTCGAGCGTGCGCCAGAACCTAGGCCTCATCATCGGACCGAACGCAGCGGCGATCGCGGGGGGCGCGTTCGGGCTCATCGGCCCGCCGCTGGCCGCGATCATCAACAATGGCGCGACGCTCCTCGCGGTGCTGGTGGGGACGATGCCGCTGGTGCGGCGGAGAGGAGACTGATATGCCGATCCCTGCAACCGCCGCGCTCCGCGCGTTCCTGCTGCTCGCCACGTTCTCGGGAACGCAGCGCCAGGTCTCGCGCGCGGTGAAAGGTGTGCGCTCGTGGTGGTCGGGCAAGAAGATCGCGGTGATCGGCCCGACCGCGAGCGGCAAGGACAGCTTCCTGGCGCGCCTGCGAGACCGCGAGATCCCGGAGCTCCACGCCCGCTCGCCGATCGGGGAGAAGGTGAAATCGTTCAAGGTGAAGCTCGCGCTGTCGCACGGACAGGCGGTCGACATCAGCTGCAAGGGCGTGATCAACACCGGCGGCGAGGCCGAGTTCCGCGACGACCCTGCCGGATGGCGGGAGGTGTGCCGGGACGCCGACGTGATCTTCTACGTGATGACGATCGAGGATCTCGCGCGCAAGCGGTTCCAGCGGCGACGGCGCGTCCGACAGGACCTCGAGTGGCTGTTGACCGTGCTGCCGCACGTGCGGCCCGACGCACTCGTCCACATCCTGATCAACAAGATCGATCTGGAGATCGAGAGTCACACCGACTATGCCGCGCTCGCGGCCGAGCTCGCGAAGGAGCTCCGCGCGCTCGAGCGCACCGTCCACCAGGTCCTGCATCCCTACGATGCGCGATACACCGGCGCCACGCTGATCTCGATGAAGAACAAGCAGATCTACACGCGCGCGATCGAGGATGCGCTTCGGGCGATCTACGGCGCGTTCCACGAGACCGACATGCGTCACGCGGCATGACAGGAGGCTCGCATGGCATTCCGACTAGAACTGAACGAGCCGGTTCGAGACGGCATCCGGCGCAACGTGCGCCACGAGCTCGAGCGTGCGCGGAAAGCGGTCCACGACGAGCTGGTGTCGCCGGATCCGGCCGTCGCGCGTGAAGCCGTTCACGAGGTGCGGAAGAGGCTCAAGCGGGTGCGGGCCGCGCTGCGCCTGATGCGCGGCGAGCTCGGCGACGACGCGTATCGCGCGCTCAACTACCAGCTCCGCGACGCGGCTCGGCCGCTCACGCAGGTCCGGGATCCGGACATGCTGGTCACGACGTTCGACGCGCTCGCGGCGCAGCTGGCTGGCCGGATCGATCGCAACGTGCGGTCGCAGGTGCGCGAGACGCTGATCGCGAACGAGCGCGCCGCCCGCGTCGCCGTGCTCGGGGCGGCCGGCACGATCGCGGCGATCGAGCACGCGATCGCCGCCGTGCTCGAGGAAGTCGACTGGCCCGCCGCGCGCGATGACTGGACGATGTTCGAGGCCGGTGTCCGGCGCGTCTATCGCGCGGGCCACCGCGCGTTGGCGCGTGCGCTCGAGCAGCCGACGATCACGAACCTGCACGAGTGGCGGAAGCAGGCGAAGTACCTCTGGCACGAGCTGCAGCTGCTCGAAGCGACCTGGAACGGCGCCGAGCCAGAGTTGACCGATCGCGTGCACGACCTATCGACCGTCCTCGGCGACGATCACGACCTGGCCGTGCTGGCGCAGACGCTCGCCGTGGATCCGCTGGCCTACGGCGGTCATCGCGCGCTGAAACCACTCGTGGTGGCGATCGACGGCCGCCGCGCCGAGCTCCAGGCGCACGCGTTCGAGCTCGGACGGAGCCTCTACGCGGACTCGCCGTCGCAGTTCGCGGAGCGCATCGCGCGATACGGACGGCGTTGCGAGAACTCGCGCCCAGTTGCAGCGGTGGGACGGAGCAGGCGTCCACCTGCGCGCCGAGACCTCGGCTGACGCGCGTTGCTACGTATCAAGCTCCGTGGCCGCGCGGATGGTGATTTCCTTGCATCCGTACGCCTCGCACAGCGCTGCCGCGACGCCGATCATGCGCTCCTCGATGACCTCGCGGTACTGGGCAAGCGCGCGGTCCACCACCACGATCTGCAGACGGCCGCTCGGGCCGCTAGAGGGATCGATGATGACGTACGCCGAAGCACAAACAACACCCTCGAGCTCGAACACCAGCACGTGACCGAACGGGTGATGACGTGCCGCTTCGAGCGCCGCGGCATTCACGCCGACGCCCGCATACAGACGCGCCAGCGCGGTCACGTCGCGGACCTCCGCATGGCGAACCGCACCGGCGAGATGCCGGGCATCAGGTTCGAGGATCGTCGCAGCCACTGTCGCCATAAAGCTCTCCGGGCGACCTCGCGCCCAGCTCGAGTCGTGGCGCGCACGAGCGCCGAAGTACCGCAAGACCCCATCAAGATCGCATCTCGTTGTGATCAATCCGAACGATGCGCGCGACCGCGCTTGGTGCGAGGCGCCACCACGTCCGTCGCCACTCAAGAACGTCAACGGTTCGCATCAAGATCGCGTCATGTTGTCCGAGCCAGACGCGACGGGCGCGAGACAGGTGATAGACGAACGCGGAGCGATGTTTGCCGAGCGCTGGTCGGTTCGATGCGTAGCGTTTCACCTGCCTCACGCGTGCATGCGGCGATCGCGAGGCAGACGCGAGCGGATCGTGCGCTCGAGCTCATAGCGCCCTGAACGCCGCCGTGCTCGCGCATGCGATGCTGGTGGAGGTCTCGTCCCATGCGGCGCCGTAGCTCCCGATGCGCGACGTGAACGCAAATGCCGCTCCGTCCCCCTCGAGCCGCGGTAACGCGGTGAACGGGTTTCCGGCGTGGATGCCGGAGACGTTACCGGTGGTCAAGTTGATGATCGAGAACACCAGCTCGTGGGCGTTCGAGATCGAGACCGACGGCGCGTTCGCGATCGCGTCGGGGGGCAGGACCGTCGTCGCGGCCGCGTCGAGCGGGGACGTTATCGCCATGCCAGCGAGCTCGAGGATCCAGATCGAGCCTCCGACCTTGTCGTTGAACTCGAACTCGATGCGGGTCGCACCCGGCGACGTGACTACGGCGTACCAGATCTCGTTGCTCTGACCGGTGCTGGTGTCGCCGACGCGGCACGGAACTCTGGCCGAGACGTACGTGTTCGCGATCGGGGCATCGTCGGTCGCTGCCGATACCGCCCCGCTCCGCTCGTGCATGTTGACGCCGGCGATCACCAAGTCGCCGGTCGCGAGCGCCGGAACGGTGATCACCAGCGACGACACTCCGTCCATGCTGTTCGTGGACGACGCGACCAAGGTGGGCATGCCATCGTCGGGCGCGTCGACCGTCCCAGCGCCGGCATCGATGGTATTGGGCGCGCCGCCGCTCTCGGTCGAGCTGCTAGCACCTTCGCGGTCGAAGCCGAGTCGCCCACAGGCGGCGACGAGCACGAGCGTGATCGCGTGGGTCATGCAAACAAGAGGACGGCGGCGCGACGTTTCGCATCGATCCGAAATTACCCGGGAGATCCGGCCGGATATCGCGCGCGCGAGACGTTGCGCGAGTCACCACATGGGATCGCAGATCGCCGGTGGTGCCATAGCCACACGAGCAGGCTGATGACGATCACGGTGATCGCCGCAACCGGCCTCCACGCGCGCATCGCCGTCGATCGCCCCCGCTCGTAGCTCATCCGGTCAATTCGCGGGTTTCATCTCCCAGCGGGCGTGATCGTAGCAACGAAATTCCTTGAACGACCCGCAGCTCGGACCGACCATCACCAGCCGACCGTCATCCGACATCCCGACGTCGTAGTCGCGCGCTGCTGTGACCTTTAGCGCCTGACCCTCGGGCTTGGCGCTGCAGAACGAGAACTGGCCGTACGCCGTCTTCGGCTTCAGCACCAGTCGCCGGCCGTCCATCGTGTACGCGCCCTTCTCGACGATGGTCGAGGTCGTGGTGCACCGGCCGCCCTTGGTCTTCTGGACCGTGATCAGCTCGTAGCTACCGTCGCGCTGGAACGAGAACGTGTCGCCGGCGCCCTGCGAGTTGTAGTGACCGTACTCGGTCGTGCCGACCTGCGAGTCCTTGACGTAGATCGCGACGCCGTCGTTGCGCTGCCACCGGCGTGCGAAGTCGGTCTTCGCGATCGGTGCGCGGTTCGGCTCGAGATCGGGCTGATCGGGCCGCTTGTCCTGGCGCTCGCGCTCGGCGAACTGCGCGTCGCGGTCCGACTCGGCCGACACGCTCGCCAGCACGACGGCGATCATGTTCACGCTGCCGAGCGCGTCGAACTCGGCCGGCTTCGCAACGAGCACGCCCGCCATCGTCGCGCGGTTGGCGACGACCACCACCGCGCCCACGCGCACCGCGGCGTCGCCGAGACGGCCGTCCGCGATCAGCATGCGGCCGCGACCGCCGGGCATCGCGCCATGGCTCGCCACCTTCATCTCGTTCGCGGCGCCGGCGACCATCGCGTCGAGCAGCGCGTCCTCGGTTTCGCCCGGCCGTGCCGGGTGCATGGCCAGCATCAACATCGCGGCGTCGCGGCGATCTGGATCCTGTTGCGCGAGCACCGTCCCCTGCTTGGCGTCGACCTTGACGTGCCAGTGCGCCGGCACCCACACGACGATGCCGTCGCCGATGTGCTGCGTGAGGTGGTAGCGGATGTACGGGTTGTCGGCGCGCGCCGGCAGCGCGAGCGCACACACGATCGCGGGGACGATCCAGCGCGACACCCGGCCGATCATAACAAACGCCTCCGTACCAGCACGAGCGCGATCGCGAGCGCGAACGCCACGGCGAGCCCCGGGTCACTGGCGCCCGCCGAGCAGCCGCCAGCCATCGAATCGCCGGTCTCGGCCGTCGGCGGCGGCTCGGTCACGACGACCTGCACCATCGCCTGCGCCTGATCGTTCGCAGCGTCCGCCGCGACGACGGTCACGACGTGCGGGCCGGGCCCCATGTGCGGCGCGGTGAACACGTACGGCGCCTTGCTGGTCTGGCCGATCTCGACGCCGTCGACGAACGCGCCGACGATGGCAGCGCCGGTCGCGGTCGCCGTGACCTGGAACATCTCGGGCACGGTCGAGCCGTCGGTTGGTGACGCGACCATGACGGAGAGCCCGCCGCCGCTGCCGCCACCGCCGCCTCCACCACTGCCGGTCATGCTGCCACCGGTCAACGCGGACGCGCTCGGCGTGCCGTATCCGGTCGGACCGTCCCAGCCGGTGCCAGCGTTGCACAGCACGTTGCCGCAGCTGCCGTTCGAGCCCGACGTGACATCGAACAGCACGCTCGACGCCGCCTGCGCGATCTGCGCCGCGGTCGCCGCGCCGTTTCCGGTCTCGGCGAAGATCGACGCCACGATCGGCGCGGCTGCGCTCGTGCCGCCCATGATCAGCCAACCACCGTTCGCCGCGTTGTAGATGATGACGCCTGTCTGCGGATCGGCGACCGCGGAGATGTCGGCGGACGCGCGGTGGGTGCACGAAGTGTTGCTTTGATAGGACGGCTTCGGGATGGAGTTGCTGCACGAGCTGCCGGCCATCGCCCACGCGGCCTCGCTGAAGCCACGCGCGCTGGAATCGCTGTACAGCGAAGTGCCGCCGACCGCGATCACATACGCCGACGTGCTCGGGTACATCGGCCCCTGGCCGCCGTCATCCCAGCCATCGTCGCCGCTCGAGCCGAACTGCGCGATGCCCGGGTGGTTGAAGTACTGCTCCATGCTGCTCTCGTCGCCCTGCTCCGGGCCCGCCCAGCTGTCGCTGATCACGGTCGGCTTGGCGCTCGCCGCGACGGTCTGGGCGGTGAACAGCCCGTTCTCGTTGGTCGCCTGCACCACGACGATCCTGCACAGCGGGCACGCCGCGCTGACCATGTCGACGTCGAGCGCGGTCTCGAGCGTCCAGTCATCGCTCGGCCCGCCTTCGGCCGGTAGCGGCGACGTCTTGCCGCTCTGGTTCAGCACGGTGAAACAGCCGTTCGCGACGGTGCACGCCGGCAGGCCGAACTGCGCGCGGTATGTTGCGAGGTCGGACTCGAGGTTCTGGTAGCCGTACGCGTCGACGATCGCGACGGTCGGCGTGGTCGTGATGTTGGGATCGATCTGGTACGCGTTCCACAGATCCTGCGGCACCCAGCCCTCGCCGGCCGCGGCCGGTCGGATCGAGCCGGTGTCGTCGACCACGACGTGGGCGAGGCAGCGCACGCCCGGCCCGCTACACACCGCGCCGGTGTGCGACCCGCCGCGGAACGGATCGAGCTTGACTCGGGCGTGCGGCGGCGCCGCGACGGCGAGCGTGGAGACGAGCAGGATCGCGATCGTTAGGCGACGAGCCAACATGGTCCTCCTTTACTGGCTGTAACGAGGAGGACCGCCGCGGCGAGTTTCGCGCACGATCGTGCAAGCGCGCAGCGCGCATGGCTATTCTCGAGCAGCTCTAGGATCAATGCCGCTCACTTAGCGGCTGGGACCTCGGACTTCGGACTTCGGGCTTCGGTCAGCGCGCTCACGAGGCCCTTCAGAGCGCACGATCCGATCGTAGCGTCGGGACAATACCGTTCCTCGGCGGGGGACCGTTATCGGCCGGTCGGTGCAACGGTTGCTGGCCGAAGTCCGTAGCCTGAAGTCCGTAGTCCTTATGCGCTAAGTGAGCGGCATTGGCTCTAGGATCGGGTAGTCGAATCACCGCAGCAGCGGCGGCTCCGGGAAATCGAGCCAGTCGTTGATGCGACCGTCGTACCCGTGGTCGATCGCCCGAGCGGTCGCGCACTCGGGTGGCTGCGCGGCGCGAGCCGCCGCGAGCGCGCGACACAGCAGGACCTGGACGCGTACCGCGAGCACCGGATCGCCCGTGTTGCTGGCGAGCAACGCGACACTCGCGCGCGCGTGTTCCACCGAATCCTTCGCGTCGCCCCGCGCGAGCTCCTCGGACGCCATCGCCGCGAGCGCGCTGGCCTGCTGGAGCGGGCGCCCGTCGAGCGAGTGCAGTGCCAGATCGAACGCGGCCTGCGCCTCGGCGCGCTTGCCGAGGCACAACTGCGACTCGGCGCGGGCGCGCAGGCTCGTCCCCGCGAGCGGCTCGCCAGCACCGACTTGCTCGCGTCCGAGCTCGAACGCCTGGCGCGCGTGCGTTTCGGCGTCGCTGCAGTGATCGAGCTGGAGCTCGACGAACGCGAGCCCGGTCAGCAACACCATCTGTGCCGCTGCGCTCTCGCGCGAGGTCGCGTCGCGTTGCCGCGTGGTGGCGAGCGCGGACACGAGGACGTCGCGCGCGTCTCCGATCTTGCCGGCGCGTACGAGCACGATCGCGAGCAGCTTGCGGTCGAGCGAGGCGAACGCGATCGGTCCCATCGCGGTCTTCGCCATCTGCGACCGCTTGCTGTTCCAGCGCAGCTGGTAGGCCTCCTCGAGGTCGCGTTTCGCGTCGTCGAGGTTCGAGGTCAGCTGTGCGTCGGCCTCCAGCGCGGCCGCGCGCGCCCCCGGCGACGACTTGCGCGACAGCGTCGCGAGCGCCAGCTTGCGGGTGTCGTCTGCCTCCTCGTGCTTGCCGCGCCGGTCGAGCACGTCGGCGAGCTGGAACGACAGCTGGGTCTTCATCGGGTCGTTGCCGAGTGCCTCCGCCGCCGTGCGAGCCTCGAGCCACTCGCGCTCGGAGTCCGCGAGGCGATCCATCCAGCCGAGCGTCTGCGCGTGATCGGCGATCGCGACGACGAGCAGCGGGCCCGCCGGGATCGTGCGCGCTCGCGCGATCGCATCGGCGCCGAGCTGCTCGGCCTTCACCAGATCACCTTGCTCGCGCGCGACCTCGACGTCCTCGAGCTGGTGCTGCAGCTCGGCGGCGATCGCGGCCAGTTTCGGATCGACCGCGTCGATCCCCGCGTCTCGGGGCGTCGCGCTGGTCGCGCCGGCGTGCGGCCACGCTGCGGCCAGCACGAGCGCGCAGGCAACGAGCGCGAGCGCCGCGGCACCATACCGCCACGCACGCCGCGGCGGCGGTGCCAGCGCGTCGAGCAGCGCGTCCATGGTCGGCCACCGCGCGTCGCGCTCGGGTGCGAGGCCGCGCCGGAGCGCCTGCTCGACCGCGCGCGGGACGTCGCGACGGCTCGCCGGCGGCACGATCTCGCCGGTCTTGGCGGCGAGCGCGATCTCGAGCTCGCTCGTCCCTGCAAACGGCCGTTGCCCGTAGAGCGCCTCCCACATCGCGACGCAGAACGCGAATTGATCGCTGCGGGCGTCCGCGGCTTGCGCGTCGACGATCTCGGGCGCCATGTAGCCGGGCGTGCCCATCACCGTGCCGGTCACCGTCAGTGCGGCGAGCGGCCGGCTCGGGCGCGGGGATGGCGTCTCGACCGTCGGCTCGTGCGAGCGCGCGAGCCCGAAATCGGTGACGCGCACGCGGCCGTCATTGCCGACAAGGACGTTGTCGGGCTTGAAGTCGCGGTGCACGAGCCCGGCCGCGTGCGCGGCTGCGAGCCCGCGGCCGGCCGCGACGAACGCGGCGATGATCTCCGCGGACGCTCTACGCTTGCACCAGCCGCGCAGGGTGCCGGCACTCGCGAGCTCCATCGCGATGAACACTTCACCGTCCCACGTGCCGACGTCGAACACCGCGATGACGTTGGGGTGTGCGATCTGCGCCATCGCCTGCGCCTCGCGCAACATGCGCGCCTGAAGTTGTTCGCTGGCGAGATCGCTCGCCTCCGCGCGCAGCAGCTTGATCGCGACGTCGCGCTTGAGCTGCGGATCGTGTGCCTTGTAGACGATGCCCATGCCGCCGTGGCCGAGAAACTCGATCAGCTGATAGCGATCGATCAACGCGCCCAGCTCGGGCGCGCTGCGTCGCAACGCGGCCGGCGAGTCGTTCGCGGTCGGCGGCGTCGCGGCGTCGGCGTTCGTCATCGCGAGTGCAGCGACCAGCTTGCGGCACGCGTCGCACGCATCGACGTGGGCCTCGGCGGCGGCGCGCTCGTCGGCCGCCAGGCGGCCGCTCACGTAGCCCTGCACCGCGGCGGCGTCGAGGCACGACATCACCCACAGTGTAACGCGAGCGAATCACGCGGATCGACGACGGCGCGGCACACTCGCGACCACGAGCACGACCGGGACCGCGAGCCCCGAGTGGCTGCCGCCGGCCGCGCATCCGCCGCCGTCGAGGTGTCGCCATTGTCGGCGGTCGGCGGCGGCTCGGTCACGTCGCTACTTCTCGAGAAGCCGCTCGATGCTGACGTCGATCCGGCTGCGGATCAGCCGCATCACGCTGTCGACCTCGGCCTGCGACAGCCGCAGCTTCGCCGCGAGCCGCTCGTGCGTGCGCTCGAGCACCTGTTCGCGCGCCTTCACGAGCCAGCGCGCGGCCGTCGAGTGATGCACCTTGTACAGCTTGCCGATCGCCTCGACGCCGAGCCCGTCGATCGCCTGGTGGCGCAGCAGCGTGCGCTCGCGCGGGGTCAAGCCGAGCACGGCGTCGCGAAACGCCTCGGCGAACTCCACGCGATACGTCGTCTTGAGCTGCTCGAGCTCGGGATCGGCGGCCGGCGAGAGCGCGTCGAGCAGCTCCTCGTCGCCGGTGGTGACCTCGCGGCGATCGCGATCGCACAACCGCATCACCTCGCGCATCGCGATCACGCGCACCCAGCCGCGCAGGTCGCCGCGGCCCGCGTACGACGCGATCGCCGGCGTGCCGGTCTTGCCGACAAACAACACGTCGCGCACGACCTGACGGGCCTCGTCGACCACGCCCGGCGCCGCGCGCAGCTTGGCCGCGGCGATCGCGACCTCGCGCAAGTAATGCTGCTCGAACGCGGCCAGCGCCGCCGGATCGCCCGATGCGCACGCGCACGCGAGGTAGAGATCCGCGAGCGGCAGCGATGCGAGCTCGGTGCCCTCCGGCGCGCGCGCCGCCACGTACGCGCGGAACGCCGCCGGATCGATCGGCCGCAGCGCCGGCCATGTCTCGGCGGCGCGCTGGAGCTCTCGATCGGCATCGGCCACTGCGTCCCTCGATCAATGTCGCACAGTAGCCGGTGGATGTCGTGTCTCGAAGTGCTGGCGCGGAGTTGGACGATCATGCGCGAAACTTCGCGCCCGCTCGCTCCTGCTTACAGCCGGGGGATACCGGCGGGAGGAGCCGATGTCGATTCGTACTTGTCTTGCGTGTCTCGTGTTGGTCTCGGCGTGCGCCACCAACGGCGGCGACCAGGTCTCGCCGGAACAGGCCTGCAACTCGATGGCGTCCGCGTTGTGCGAGCGCATCTATGCTTGCTACACGCCCGAGGAGCTCGCAGCTGCGAGCTACCCCGCGAGCGAGGCCGCGTGCGAGACGATGCTCGAAGCAAGTGAGGGCTGCACGGCGGAGACCGAACAGAACGCGTGCACCGGCAACGCGAAGTACGACAGCTCGGAGGCCGCCAAGTGCAGCGATCAGATCACGGGCCTAACGTGCTCGCAGATCCGCGATCCGTTGTTCGACGAGCAAACGGACGCGCCGGCCTGCGCGCTGGTCTGCGCGATCGAGACGTGAACGCTCGCTACTGCGTCGAGGACAAACAAGCGGGGTTGTACTGATGACACGGCGATAGCGTCCCGCTCGATCGGCTTCGCCGCGCCGCGGAGATCGATCTGGATGCAGCTCCAGCCGAAGTCGGCGAAGAGCTCGGTACGGGTCTCGACGTCGCGGCGCACGACGCCGTTCCATTCTGCCTGTGGGTTCGATTCGTACGAGGAAGCGATCTGGACGGCGACATCGCAACACGGTGACCGCGACACGATGGGCGCGATCGTCGGTGGCGTGCTCGGCCCGTAATGTGATTCTCGGTCCGCTCCTCGCTCGGATTCGAGAAAATCTTCGCGGTCACGTCGAACTCGACGAGCACGCCGGTGCGCTGGTCGGTCTGCTTGTCGAGCTCTGCGGTGAAGAACGCGGTGCGATCGCTGCAGCGCGCGGCCGGTTGCATGTTGTGCGTGACGATCACGATCGTGAACGTCTTCTTGAGCTCGCGCATCAGGTCCTCGATGCGCGCCGTGTACCGCAACCTGGTCCGATCGAGGGGTAGCCGCCCACTCCTGGACCCTGCGTGCGCACGCGTTCTTAACGTCACCGCGTCGTCGCGTTCGCTACAGTACCGTCAATGCGGGTGCTCGTGCTCATGTCGCTAACCGCCTGCGTGCCACCCGCGATTGTTGTCGTGCCGGCTCCTCCGCCGCCCGTGGCCGCCACGTTCGACGTTGAAGCTGATGACGGCGCGTCGCCGATCATGACGCCGGCCCAGGCGCCAAGCACCACCACTCCGTCCCCGCCGGCGCCAGCGCCGCCCGCGCCGGGCCCTGTGGCCGGGACGCTTGGCGCCGAACGGGTCGAGTGGCGTCACGCCGACCCGAGGTGCGGCGTCCGCCTCGGGTTTCGCGTCCAGGCGCGCCCGCGATCGTCTCGTCCGTGGCTGCTCGTCGACTTTGACAACACGACCGACGTGGCGATCCAGATCCCTGCGGCCGACGTCGCCGAGCTGATCGACCGCGAGCGCGAGGCGATCGTCGCGGTGGCCGACCCCGGTACGAATGACGAGTGGTTCATGCCTTTCACGGTGCCGGCGCACTCGCACCGCACGGTGCGCCTGACCACCAGCGGTGGCGACCCGAGCAAGCTCGCGCATGCTGTCGTGCCCCTCGAGTCGTGCATGATCGATGCGAGTCCGTCGATCGGTGACTGACGGACCGCCGGATTGTTCGTCCCGCAGCCGACGATGACAATCGCGTTCATGCGGTCGCAGCACCGGAGCATCTCTGTGCGCGCCTGCTTGGCTGAGGTTAGTGCGGATACCGGCCGGGCGTGACGATGTTCGTCGCTCGATGTTGCGAGCGGCCTTGGAACGACACTGCGTG
>DATJXL010000332.1:0-19797 GCA_035500135.1 Kofleriaceae bacterium | reverse complement strand
CGCGAGCTTGCCGTCCTTCGACAGCGTGCAGATCTTGTGGTCGGGGTTCAGGCAGGTGACGCCGTCGACGAGCGCGATGTCACCGGCGGTGACGACGCCCTCGCCGTGCTTGTCGATGCGCACGGTGTACGTCTTGTCGTGCTCGACCTTGAACAGCGTCTCCTTCAAGTTGAGGATGATGTCGGTGACGTCCTCGACGACGCCGGGCAGCGCGGTGAACTCGTGCAGCGCGCCTTCGATCGAGACGTGCGTGATCGCCGCGCCCTGCAGCGACGACAGGAGGATGCGGCGCAGCGCGACGCCCAGCGTCGTGCCGAAGCCACGCTCGAGCGGCTCGCACGAGAACTTGCCGTAGGTGTCGCTGCGCTCTTCGATCTCCAACGTGCGCGGACGAATGAGGTCGCGCCAGTTCTTCGCCATGAAGGCGGTCTGCTCGGGGGTCGGTTCCATCTGTCTCTCCTTGGTCCGGCGCTTTCATCACGCCGATGTTGAGTGCAACGCGGGTTTTCGAGGCCCGCTCCTTGGGACGAACTAAGAACTACTTCGAATAGAGCTCGATGATCAGCTGCTCGCGAATCGGCAGCGTCACGTCTTCACGCGACGGCAGCTGGTTGATCGCGCCGCGGAAGTTCTCCTTGTCGAGCGTGATCCACTGCGGCACGCCGCGGCGATCGACGGCCGCGAGCGCCTCGTTGATGCGCGCCATCTTCTGCGACGGCTCCTTGACCTGCACGACGTCGCGCGCGCGCACGAGGTAGCTCGGGATGTTCACCTTCTTGCCGTTCACCGTGAAGTGACCGTGGCGAACGAGCTGGCGCGCCTCGGCGTGATCGCTCGCGAAGCCCATCCGGTAGACGACGTTATCGAGGCGGCGCTCGAGCAGCTGGATCAGCGTGTAGCCGGTGACGCCCGGCGTGCGCAGCGCCTTGTAGTAGTAGCCGCGGAACTGGCGCTCCGCGATGCCGTAGATGCGCTTGACCTTCTGCTTCTCGCGCAGCTGCTCGCCGTAATCGCTGCGCTTGCGACGGCGGTTCTGGCCGTGCTGGCCCGGCGGATAGCTGCGGCGCTCGTAGCCGCACTTGTCCGTGTAGCAACGCTCGCCCTTGAGGAAGAGCTTCATGTCTTCGCGCCGGCAGAGCCGACAAACTGCACCAGTGTAACGAGCCATGGCTTTAAACCCTGCGGCGCTTGCGCGGACGGCAGCCGTTGTGCGGCACGGGCGTCACGTCGCGGATGAGGTTGATCTTGAAACCAGCGGCATTCAGCGCGCGCAGCGCCGACTCGCGTCCGGAGCCCGGACCGTTCACGTAGACCGTCACGTTGCGGACGCCGTGCTCCATCGCCTTCTTCGCGGCGTCCTCGGCGGCGAGCTGCGCGGCGAACGGCGTCGACTTGCGCGAGCCCTTGAACCCGCACGTGCCGGCGGAGGACCACGCGATCACGTTGCCCGACACATCAGTGATCGAGACGATCGTGTTGTTGAACGTCGCCGAGATGTGGGCGACGCCGGTCTGGATGTTCTTGCGAACTTTCTTCTTCTGCTTGGTGGGGCTCGCCATGGCTACTTCTTCGTCACCGCGCCGAGCTTCTTGATCGCCATGCGGCGCGGGCCCTTGCGCGTGCGCGCGTTGGTGTGGGTGCGCTGACCGCGCGCCGGGAGGTTGCGGCGGTGACGGCTGCCGCGATACGAGCCGAGATCGATCAGCCGCTTGATGTTGAGCTGCACGTCGCGGCGCAGATCGCCTTCGACGCGGTACTCGTTCGCCTCGATCGCGTCGCGGATCTTGCGAACATCCGCTTCGTCGAGGTCGTCGCTCTTCTTGTCGGGCGATACGCCCGCGTGCCTCAGGATCACGTTCGAGGCGTGACGACCGATGCCGTAGATGTACGTGAGCGCGATCTCGATGCGCTTGTTGCGCGGGAGGTCGACGCCGGCGATGCGTGCCATGGCTTAGCCCTGCCTCTGCTTGTGCCGCGGGTTGCTGCAGATAACTCGCACGACTCCCTTGCGGCGAATCACCTTGCACTTCGGGCAAATTGGTTTGACGGAAGCTCGTACCTTCATCGGAAATCTCTCAGGGGCGCGTCAGTACCCAGGGGCCTTCGTCCGTGATCGCGATGGTGTGCTCGAAGTGCGCGGACATCGAGCGATCTTTGGTCACGGCGGTCCAGTTATCGTCGAGAACCTCTACCTCAGGGGTCCCGGCGTTTACCATGGGTTCGACGGCGATGACAAGACCCGGTTTCATGCGTTTGAGCGTGCCCGCCTCGCCGAAATTCGGGACCTGCGGGTCCTCGTGCATCTGGCGGCCGGTGCCGTGGCCGACGAACGTGCGGACGACCGAATAGCCGCGTGATTCCGCATAGGTCTGCACGGCATGGCCGAGGTCGCCGATCCGGTTGCCCGGCCGGCACAGCGCGATCGCGGCATCGAGCGCCTCCTTGGCGGTCGCGACCAGCCTCTGCTTCTCGGGCGACACGTTGCCGACGAGCACGGTTCGGGCGGTATCCGCGCACAGGCCGTGCTTGTAGATGCCGAAGTCGATTCCGATGATGTCGCCCTCTGCGAGGACCTCGTTCTTGCGCGGGATGCCGTGGACGACGACCGAGTTGATCGAGGTGCACACCACGGCCGGGTAGCCGTGATAGCCGAGGAACGCGCTCGTCACCTTGTGCTTGTCGATCGCGCGGCGCGCGATCTGGTCGAGCTCCCAGGTCGACACGCCGGGCTTCGCGGCCTGGCACATCTGCTCGAGGATCTCGGCGCACACCAGGCCCGCGTCGCGCTGCTGCTCGAGCTCGAGCTTGCTCTTGTACGGGATCCTCACGCGACCGGCCTCAGCGAGGCCGGTCCGCGACGCGACCTCTGATCCGCGGACCCTTCGGTCCGCTGAATCCTTCGTAGTTGCGCGTGATGAGGTGCGACTCGATCTGCTGCACGGTATCGAGCGCGACGCCGACGACGATCAGCAGGCCGGTGCCGCCGAAGGAGAATGGCACCTGCATGTACTTCTGGAGCAGCGCCGGCATCATGCACACGACCGACAGGTACAGCGCGCCCGCAAACGTGATGCGCGACAGCACGCGCTCGATGTACTCGGCGGTGTTCTTGCCGGGGCGAATGCCCGGCACGAAGCCGCCCGACTTCTTCAAGTTGTCCGCGACGTCGACCGGGTTGAACACGACCGCGGTGTAGAAGAACGCGAAGAACACGTTGAGGACGGTGAAGATGACGTTGTAGCGCCAGTCGCCGCGGTTCAGGACCGCGCCGACCTCCTGCATGAAGCGCGAGCCCGACATGCTCGCGATCTGCGCCGGGAACATCAGGATCGACGACGCGAAGATCGGCGGGATGACGCCGGCGACGTTGATCTTGAGCGGCAGGTAGCTCTGCGCCCCCTGGTACATCTTTCGCCCGACCTGTCGCTTCGTGTACTGGACCGGGATCCGGCGGTGCGCGCGTTCGAAGTAGCAGATCGCCGCGACCGTGCCGATCACGAACAGCAGCATGAACAGCACGGTGAGGCCGCTCGTGCCGTTGCCGGAGCCGCCGGCGAGGAAGCGCGTGAGCGCGTCGGGCATCGCGGCGACGATGCCGGCGAAGATGATCAGCGACGAACCGTTGCCGATGCCCTGATCGGTGATGAGCTCGCCGAGCCACATGATGACCGTCGTGCCGGTCGTCAGCGTGAGCACGGTGAGCAAGCGGAAGCCGAGGCCGGGATCGACGACGACCTCGGCGCCGCCCTTCGACAGGCTCTCGACGTAGGTGGCGATGAACCACGCCTGCACCGCCGACACGATGATCGTGCCGTAGCGGGTGAGCTGGTTGATGCGGCGCCTGCCCTGCTCGCCTTCCTTGTTGAGCTGGTCGAGCTTCGGGACGACGACCGTGAGCAGCTGGATCACGATCGACGACGTCACGTACGGCATGATGCCGAGCGCGAAGATCGACATCTGCTGCAGCGCGCCGCCCGAGAACATGTTGAACATGCCGAGGAACGAGCCGGTGCCGCCCTTCAGCACGACGTGATTCATCTCGGCGCGGTTGACGCCGGGAATCGTGACGAACACGCCGACGCGATAGACCGCGAGCATCGCGAGCGTGAACAGGATCCGGCGCCGGAGCTCCGGAACTTTTCCGATATTGGCGAACGACCAGGCCATGAATCGCTCGGCCCTAGGCCTGCGGCGCCACCTTCGTCTCCGACATCTGGATCTGGGTGAACGATCCGCCGGCCGCCTCGATCTTCTGGCGCGCCGACTCGCTGATCGCGTGCGCGTGCACGGTCAGCTTCTTCTTGAGCTCGCCCTCGCCCAGGATCTTGACGTGCTCGGCGAGCTTGGGCACGAGGCCCTTCGCGCGCAGCGCGTCGACGTCGACCGTCGCCCCGGCGGCGAACACCGACTCGAGCGTCGCGACGTTCACCGGGAACGCGGCGACGCGGTTCGGGTTCTTGAAACCGCGCTTCGGAATGCGACGCGGCATCGGCATCTGGCCGCCTTCGAACGCGAAGCGCGCGCCGTGATGACCCGGGCGCGCCTTCTGGCCCTTGACGCCCTTACCGGACGTCTTGCCGGTGCCCGAGCCGCGGCCGCGGCCGAGGCGCTTCTTGGCTTTGGTCGAGCCGGGGTTCGAACGGAGGTTGTGCAGCGTGATCGACATGGGGGCCCTGAGGTGGTGTGACGGCTGCGCCAGGCAATCTGGCGCGAAAATCAGTGGAGAGCAAACTACCCGTTCAGTCAGCAGACTCGACGTGGACGAGGTGGCTGACCTTGCGGATCATCCCGCGCACCGCGACCGAGTCGGCGAGGACCACCGACTTGTGCGGGCCGCGCAGACCGAGGCCTTCGAGCGTGCGGTTCTGTTGATCGGAGCAGCCGATGCCGCTCTTGACCTGCGTGATCTTCAACTTGATCGCCATGACTTAGCCCTGCGGTGAATCGGCCAGCGAGCTGCGCTTGCTGCCCGCGAAGTCCGACACGTTCTTGCCACGCTTCTTCGCGACCTGCTCGAGCGACCGCAGCTGCTTGAGCGCCGCGACCGTCGCGTGGATCACGTTGTGCGAGTTCGACGTGCCGAGCGACTTGGTCAGGATGTCGGTGATGCCCGCGACTTCGAGCACGGGGCGCACGCCGCCGCCGGCGATCACGCCGGTTCCCGGCGCGGCCGGGCGGAGCAGCACCTGCGCGGCGCCGAACAGGCCTTCGACGTCGTGCGGGATCGTGCCCTTGACGAGCGGGATGCGGAACAGATTCCGCTTCGCGTACTCGGTGCCCTTGCGGATCGCCTCCGGCACTTCGTTCGCCTTGCCGAGGCCGGCACCGACGTGACCGTGCTGGTCGCCCACGACGACGAGCGCCGAGAACGAGAAGCGACGGCCGCCCTTGACGACCTTGGCGACGCGGTTGATGTGGACCACGCGGTCCACGAGCTCGCCGACTTCTTCGGGATTGATGATCATGTCTTAGAACTCCAGGCCGGCTTCGCGCGCGCCGTCGGCGACCTCTTTGACGCGGCCGTGATAGATGAATCCGTTGCGGTCGAACACGACCGACGAGATCCCGGCGGCCTTGAGCTTGCCGCCGATCGCCTTGCCGATCTCGCGCGCCCGCTCCTTCTTCGGCTTGCCCTTGGTCGTCGCGCCGAGCTTCTCCTCGGTGTCGCTCGCAGCCGCGAGCACGCGGCCGGAGGTGTCGTCGATCGCCTGCGCGTAGACGTGCTTCGCGGAGCGGAACACGGACAGACGCGGCCGCTCGGCCGTACCGGTGATGCGCTTCCGGATCGCGAACTTCCGCTTGCTGCGGCGGCGCTCCTTCTCGGACCCGAACTTGGTGTGACCAGCCATGGCTTAGCTCACTTGCCCGCCGTCTTACCGGCTTTACGGAGGATCGTCTCTTCGATGTACTTGATGCCCTTGCCCTTGTACGGCTCGGGCGGACGGAAGCTGCGGATCTTCGCCGCGGCGCCGCCGAGCTTCTCGCGATCGATGCTCGACAGGATCAAGAGGTTCTTGTCGACCTTCGCGGTGACGCCTTCGGGCAGCGTGTACTCGATCGGGTGCGAGAAGCCCAGCGACAGGACGACCTTGGGGCCCTTGAGCTCGGCCTTGTAGCCGACGCCGTTGATCTCGAGCTGGCGCTCGAAGCCCTTGGTCACGCCGTCGATCATGTTCGACACGAGCGCGCGCATGAGCCCGTGCGCGGCGCGCTCCGGGCCGTCGTGGCCCCCGCGCTCGAACACGATCACGTCCTTGCCTTCGTCCTTGGCCTGCTTGATCTCGACCGCCTTGTGGCGCTTGAGATCGAGCGAGCCCTTGGGACCTTTGACCGAGACCTTGTCCTTGGTGATCGACACCTGGACGCCCTTGGGGATCTCGATGGGTTTACGGCCGATGCGCGACATGGTTCTACCAGACCTCGCAGAGGACCTCGCCGCCGACGCCCTTGTGGCGCGCCTCGCGGTCGGTCATCACGCCTTGCGACGTGGAGATGATGGCGATGCCGAGGCCGTTGCGGACCTTCGGCACCTGCTTCGCCGGAACGTAGTGGCGCTGGCCGGGGCGCGACACGCGGCGCATGCCGGTGATCGCGCAGCCCGACTCGCTCGGCCGGCCGTCGTAGCGCAGCTCGAGCTTCATCACGCCCTGCTTCTTGTCCTCGGCCGTCGACACGGCCTGGACGAAGCCCTCGTCGCGCAGGATCTCGGCGATGCGGAGCTTGATGTTCGAGCGCGGGCACTCGACAGCTTGCTTGCGCGCGCGAATCCCGTTGCGGATACGCGCGAGAAAATCAGCGATGGGATCGGTCATCGACATGGATTCGCCCTCACCAGCTCGACTTGATGACGCCAGGGATGTCGCCGCGCAGTGCGAGCTCCCGGAAACAGAGCCTGCACATCTCGAACTTGCGCAGGTACGCGCGCGACCGTCCGCACCGCTTGCAGCGGCTCTTGATGCGGACCTTGAACTTGTGCTTCTTCGGAAGCCTGTCGATCAACTTGCTCATGATGCAGCAGCTCCAGTGGCGGGCGTGGCCTGACGGAACGGCATGCCGAGGTGCGCGAGCAGCGCGCGGCCTTCGGCGTCCGACTCGGCCGTCGTGACGATCGAGATGTTGAGGCCCTTGATCGAGTCGATCTTGTCGTACTCGATCTCGGGGAAAATGATCTGCTCGCGGACTCCCATGGTGAAGTTGCCGCGGCCGTCGAAGCCGCGCGGCGACACGCCGCGGAAGTCGCGGACGCGCGGCAGCGCGATGTTGAACAGACGGTCGAGGAACTCCCACATGCGCTCGCGGCGCAGCGTGACCATCACGCCGATCTTCTGGCCCTTGCGGACCTTGAACGTCGCGATGTCCTTCTTCGCGCGCGACACCACCGGCGACTGGCCGGTGATCGCCTTGAGCTCCTCGATGCCGTTGTCGATGATCTTGGGCTCGTCCTTGGCGGCGCCGAGGCCCATGTTCACCGACACCTTGAGGACGCGCGGCACCTGCATGACCGTGGAGTAGCTGAACTCCTTCATCATCGCGGGACGCACGGTCTCGGCGTAGGTGCGCTGAAGACGCGGCGGCTTGTCGCGCTTGTACTTGGGCGCGGGACCGGTCGGCTCGGCGGACTTCTTGCCGCCGGCCTTGGCCTTCGCCTTCTCCGCGCGCTCCTTCTTCTTGGCCTCGGCCGCGGCCTTGTCCTCTTCGCTGACTTCGGGCTTCTTATCGTCGGCCATACGTCCTCACATACCTGCCGTGGGGAACTTGGTTCCCGACTTCGAGCCGACGCGGACCTTCGAGTCTCCGTCGGCGACGATCTTCGTGCGCGTGCCGCGGTCGAGCTTGTCGTCGAACAGCTGCACGTTCGAGACGTGGATCGAGCCTTCCTTGTCGACGATGCCACCCTGCGGGTTCTTCTGGCTCGGCCGCGTGTGGCGCTTGATCATCGCCACCTTCTCGACGACCACGCGATCGCCGATGACGCGAAGGACCTTGCCCTTCTTGCCCTTGTTGGCGCCGCTGATCACGACGACCAGGTCGCCTTTGCGAACGTGCGCCATGGCTACAAGACCTCCGGGGCCAGCCAGTGCGAGCCCGAAGGGCGCGCAACGATCGTGATCATTTCTCGGCGTTCTGCACGGCACATCACAGCACCTCCGGAGCGAGAGAGATGATCTTCATGAACTTCTTCGCGCGGAGCTCGCGAGCGACCGGGCCGAAGATGCGCGTCCCGATCGGCTCGTTCTCCTTCGTGATGAGGACCGCCGAGTTGCCGTCGAACTTGATGTAGCTGCCATCGGAGCGCGCGAGCTCGCGCTTGGTGCGGACGATGACCGCGCGCGCGACCTCGCCCTTCTTCACCTTCGCGCCCGGAATCGCCTCGCGGATCGACACGATCACGACGTCGCCGATCGACGCGTAGCGCCGCCGGCTGCCGCCGAGCACCTTGATGCAGAACACCTTCTTGGCGCCGCTGTTATCTGCGACGTCGAGGACCGAGGTCATCTGGATCATGGCTACGCGCCCTTCCCGCGCGCCGGAGTGAATCCGTCGCGCTCCACCTCGGGCTCCGTGCCCTCGCCCGGGATCTCGGCGTCGTGGGACAGCGTGCGCAGGATGCGCCAGCGCTTCGTGCGCGACATCGGGCGCGCCTCGATGATCTCGACCACGTCGCCGACCTTGGCGGCGTTCTTCTCGTCGTGCGCCTTGTACTTCACGCGGCGCGTGACGAACTTGTGGAACTGGCGGTCGCGAACGCGCCGGATGACCGTGATCACCGCGGTCTTGTCCATCTTCGTGGACGTGACCGTGCCGGTGATCGTGCGGCGTACACCGCGCTCGTCGTGAGATTCGACTCGGGCTTCGCTCATGACTTCTTCGCCTTCTGCACCGTCGTTTTTTGGCCCTGGGCCTCGTGACCGAGCCCACGCGCGCGCAGGATCGTCATGATGCGGGCGATGTCGCGCCGCTTGGTCTGGAGCGCCGCAGTCGACGTCACCTGGTTCGTGTACTGACCGAGGTGCAGCCGGAACAGCTCGTCGCGCGTCTGCGCGAGGCGAGCGGCGAGCTCGTCGTCGGGCAGGTCGCGAAGCGCCTGGAGGTTGGTAGCAAGCTTACTCATAGCGGCGACTCCCGCGAGATCAACTGCGTATCGACCGGCAGCTTGTGGTGCGCGCGGTGGAACGCCTCTTCGGCGATCTCGCGCGAGCAACCTTCGACCTCGAAGATCACGCGACCCGGGCGCACGACCGCGACCCAGCCCTCGACGCCGCCCTTGCCGGTGCCCATGCGGGTCTCGGCCGGCTTCTTCGTGAACGGGTGGTCGGGGAACACGCGGACGTAGATCTTTCCGAGCCTCTTGACCGAGCGGCTGATCGCGACGCGAGCCGCTTCGATCTGACGCGCGGTGATCCAGCCCGGCGTCACGACCTGGAGGCCGAAGTCTCCGAACGAGACCTGGTTGCCGCCCTTCGCGAGGCCACGGCGGCGGCCCTTCTGCATCTTGCGGAACTTCGTCCGCTTCGGTGAAAGCATCGACATGGGTCAGGTCCTTTACGGCTGCGGCGGCCTCGGGGTCACCGGCGCGCCCTTGCGGGCGGTCGGCAGCACCTCGCCGTGGAAGACCCACGCCTTGACGCCGATCGAGCCGTACGTCGTGTGGGCCTCGGTGAATCCGTACTCGATGTCCGCGCGCAGCGTGTGCAGCGGGACGCGGCCTTCCTTGTACCACTCGCGGCGGCACATCTCGGCGCCGCCGAGGCGGCCGCTCGACGCGACCTTGATGCCCTTCGCGCCGAACTTCATCGCGGTCTGCGTCGCCTTCTTCATCGCGCGGCGGAACGCAATCCGGCGCTCGAGCTGCGTCGCGATGTTCTCGGCGACGAGCTGCGCGTTGGTCTCGGCCTTGCGGACCTCGATGATGTTGAGGAACACCTCGTTCTCGGTCAGCGCCTGGACTTCCTTCTTCAGCGTCTCGACGCCCGCGCCGCGCTTGCCGATCACGATGCCGGGACGCGCGGTGTGGATGTTGATCTTCGCCTTGTTCGCGGCGCGCTCGATCTCGATGAAGCTGACGCCGGCGTGCTTGAGCTTGTTCTTGATGAAGTCCTTGAGCTTCAGGTCTTCATGCAGCCACTTGGCGTAGTTCTTCTCCTCGTACCAGCGCGACGACCACGTCTTGATGATGCCGAGGCGGAAACCGGTCGGATGTGTCTTCTGACCCATGAGCTACTCTTTCCCGTCGGTGACAACCACCGTGAGATGCGAAGTCCGGTGATTGATGCGGTTGGCCCGGCCCATCGAGCGCGGCATCCACCGCTTCTGGATGGTGCCGCCGTCGACCGCGATCGTGTGGATGTGGAGCTGCTCGACCGAGACGTCGCCGCCCGAGCGATCCTCGGCGTTGGCCGCGGCGCTCTTGATCGCCTTCGAGATGATCGCGGCCGCGCGCTTCGGCGACAGGTCGAGCATGCCGACCGCCTCTTCCACCTTCTTGTTGCGGACGAGGTTCGCGACGACCCGCATCTTGCGAGGCGACATCGAGATCCCGCGGACGTGTGCAGTGGCTTGCATGACTAGCCTTTCGCCGCCGCAGGCGCCGGAGCCGCCGCCTTGCGCTCGCCGGTGTGACCGTGGAACGTGCGCGTGTGCGAGAACTCGCCGAGCTTGTGACCGACCATCTGCTCGGTGATGAAGACCGGGATGAACTTGCGGCCGTTGTGGACGGCGAACGTGAGGCCGACCATGTCCGGGATGATGAAGGTGCGGCGCGAGTAGGTCGTGATCACCCGCTTGTTCGGGTTCGGTTCCTTCAGCGCGGCCGCGATCTTCTTCGTCAGGTACTTGTCGACGAACGGACCTTTTTTGACTGAACGAGGCATCTTCGTTGTCCTACTTGCGGCGGCGGATGATGAACTGCTCGGTCCGCTTGTTGTGACGGGTCTTCTTGCCCTTGGTCTTCACGCCCCACGGCGTGCACGGGTGGCGGCCGCCGGAGCTGCGGCCTTCGCCGCCGCCCATCGGGTGATCGACCGGGTTCATCGCGACACCGCGGTTGTGCGGGCGCTGGCCGAGCCAGCGCTTGCGGCCGGCCTTGCCCCACTGGATGTTCGCGTGCTCGGGGTTGCCGATCGCGCCGATCGTCGCCTTGCAGTCGATGTGCACGCGGCGCATCTCGCCCGAAGGCATGCGCAGCGTCGCCCAGTCGCCTTCCTTGGCCATCAGCGTGACCTTGGTGCCGGCCGAGCGCCCGATCTGCGCGCCGCGCCCGATCTTGAGCTCGACGCAGTGGATGTCGGTGCCGACCGGGATGAAGCGCAGCGGCAGCGAGTTGCCGGGCTTGATGTCGGCGGTGTTCGCCGAGATCACGGTGTCGCCGACCGCCAGGCGCTGCGGCGCGAGGATGTACGACTTCTCGCCGTCCGCGTACTGGATCAGCGCGAGGCGCGAAGAGCGGTTCGGGTCGTACTCGATGCCGAGCACGGTGGCCGGCACGCCCATCTTCGTGCGCTTGAAGTCGACCTTGCGGTAGCGCTTCTTGTGACCCGCCGAGCGAAAGCGCGACGTGATCCGGCCGTTGTTGTTGCGGCCCGCCTTGTTCGGCTTGTGCTCGAGCAGGCTTTTCTCGGGCTCGGACTTGGTGAGTTCGGCGAAGTCCTGGGTGGACATGCCGCGACGACCGGGCGAGGTGGGCTTGTAGATGCGAATCGCCATGACTAGACGCCCTCGAAGAACTCGATGTTGTCGCCGGGCTTGAGCGTGACGAACGCCTTCTTCCACGACGGACGCCGGCCGGCGAACCGGCCGACGCGCTTCTCCTTGCCGCGCACGACGAGCGTGCGGACGTCGGTCACGCTGACCTTGAACAGCTGCTCGACGGCGCGGCGCACCTCGAGCTTGTTCGCGTCGCGCGCGACCTCGAACACGACCTTCTGCGCGTAGCTCTCGCCCTCGGCGGGCGCCTCGGCAGCGCCGCCGGTCTCGCGCAGGCGCGCGCTCTTCTCGGTGAGCAGCGGGCGCTTGATGATCGACTGCGCGCTACGCATGGGCGACCTCCCCCAGCGACGAGGTAATCGACTTGATGGCGTCCTGCGTGACGATCAGCGTGTCGTGGCGCAGGATGTCGTAGACGTTCAAGCCTTCGGGCGCGAGCCACTGCGAGGTCGCGAGGTTCTTCGCGCCGCGCACCAGCTTGTCGTTGGTCTTCGCGTCGACGATCAGCGCCTTGTTCGAGCCGAGCGTCGCGAGCGCGGTCGCCACGCTCTTGGTCTTGCCGTCGGTGCCGAAGTGGTCGAGCACGACGATCTTGTGCTCGCTCGCGCGCAGCGCGAGCGCGGCGCGCAGCGCGGCCTTCTTGACCTGGCGCGGCAGCTGGTACTCGTAGCTGCGCGGCTTGGGCCCCTTCGACGAGCCGCCGCCGACGAACAGGTTCGCCTTGCGTGCGCCGTGACGAGCCTGGCCGGTGCCCTTCTGCTTCCAGATCTTCTTGCTGGAGCCGCGGACCTCGCCGAAGCGCTTGGTCGACGCCGTGCCGGCGCGGCGCTTCGCGAGCTGCCACTTCACCGCTTCCCAGAGCAGGTGCTCGTGGATGTTGTCGGCGCCGAACACCGAGTCGTCGAGATCGATCGATCCCACCGACTTGCCGCTCGTGTTTTTGACTTCGATCTTCATGACGGCAACTTTCCGTTCAGGTCTTGATCTCGACGTCGACGCCCGCCGACAGATCCAGCTTCATGAGAGCGTCCAGCGTTTGCTGGGTAGGCTCCAGGATGTCCAACAGGCGCTTGTGGGTACGGATCTCGAACTGCTCGCGCGACTTCTTGTCGGTGTGCGGCGAACGCAGCACGCAGTACTTGTTGATCTTGGTCGGCAGCGGAATCGGACCGGCGATCTTGGCGCCGGTGCGCTTCGCGGTCTCCACGATCTCGCCGGCGCTCTGATCGAGCAGCTTGTGATCGTAGGCCTTGAGCCGGATGCGGATGCGGGGCGTCGTCATGGCCGTTACTTCTTCGCCGGAGCAGCCGCGGGCGCCGCTTCCTTCTTCGCCGCCGCGACGTCGGCGAGCATCTTGGTCACCACGCCGGCGCCGACCGTCTTGCCGCCCTCGCGGATCGCGAAGCGAAGACCTTCTTCGCACGCGATCGACGACACCAGCTCGACGTCGATCTTGATGTTGTCGCCCGGCATCACCATCTCGGTGCCGGCCGGCAGCGTCACCGTGCCGGTCACGTCCGTCGTGCGGAAGTAGAACTGCGGCCGGTAGCCGTTGAAGAACGGCGTGTGGCGACCGCCCTCTTCCTTCTTCAGCACGTACACCTCGGCCGTGAAGTGGTTGTGCGGCGCGATCGTGCCCTTCTTGCACAGCACCATCCCGCGCTCGACTTCCTCGCGCTTGGTGCCGCGGAGCAAGACGCCGACGTTGTCGCCGGCCTGGCCCTGATCGAGCAGCTTGCGGAACATCTCGACGCCCGTGCACACCGTCGACTGCGTCGGCGCCAGGCCCACGATCTCGAGCTCGTCGCCGACCTTCACGATCCCGCGATCGATGCGCCCGGTCACCACCGTGCCGCGGCCGGTGATCGTGAACACGTCCTCGACCGCCATCATGAACGGCTTGTCGATCTCGCGCTTCGGCTCGGGGATGAACGAGTCGCACGCCTCGAGCAGCTTCTGGATCGACTTGGTGCCGTACTCCGAGTCCTCGCCCTCGAGCGCCTTGAGCGCGCTGCCGCGGATGATCGGCGTCGTGTCGCCCGGGTACTGGTACTTCGACAGCAGCTCGCGCAGCTCCATCTCGACCAGGTCGAGCAGCTCCTCGTCGCCCTTGCCGATCATGTCGCACTTGTTCAGGTACACGACGATCGCCGGCACGTTGACCTGGCGCCCGAGCAGCACGTGCTCGCGCGTCTGCGGCATCGCGCCGTCCGGCGCCGACACCACCAGGATCGCGCCGTCCATCTGCGCCGCGCCCGTGATCATGTTCTTGATGTAGTCCGCGTGGCCCGGGCAGTCGACGTGCGCGTAGTGCCGCTTGTCGCTCTCGTACTCGACGTGCGCCGTCGAGATCGTGATGCCGCGCGCCTTCTCTTCCGGCGCCTTGTCGATCTGATCGAACGCCGTGAACTTCGCGAGGCCCTTCGTCGATTGCACCTTCGTGATCGCGGCGGTCAGCGTCGTCTTGCCGTGATCGACGTGGCCGATCGTTCCGATGTTCACGTGGGGCTTGTTGCGGATGAATTTCTCTTTCGACACTTTCGCGGCTCCTAATGCGTCAGTTCTTCACGAATCTGCTGCGGCACTTCTTCGTAGTGGTCCAGTTCCATCGAATACGTGGCCCTGCCTTTGGTCCGTGACCGGAGGTCGGTCGCGTAACCGAACATCGTGGCCATCGGGACAAAACAGGCGACGGCTTGTACACCAGGTCTGGTGGTAATTCCAGCGACTTTTCCACGGCGTGCGTGCAAATCGCCGAGCACGTCTCCGACGCATTCATCGGGAGTTACGACCTCGAGTGACATCACCGGCTCGAGGACGGTCGGGCTGGCCTTGTGGGCCGCCGCCACGAACGCCTTGCCGCCGGCCACCTTGTACGCGTAATTGCTCGAATCGACGGGGTGATAGCTGCCGCCGACGACCTGGACGCGCACGTCGGTCATCGGGTAGCCAGCCAGGACGCCCCTCTCGACCGCCTCGGTGACCCCGGCCTCGACGGCTGGCGAATACTCGCGCGGGATATCGCTCTGCGGCGCGCGGTTTTCGTAGACGTAGCCGCCTCCCCGATCGGTCGGTTCGACCACGAGCCGGACGTGGCCGTACGTGCCCTTGATGCCCTCGGGGCGGATGAAGCGATTCTCGCCTTCGGCGCGGCGGGTGATGGTTTCGCGGAAGGCGACCTTGGGCGCTCCAGCGCGCACGCGCACGCCGAGCTCGCGGCGCAGGCGCTCGACGATGATCTCGAGGTGGAGCTCGCCCATGCCGGACACGATGATCTGGCCGGTGTCGGCGTCGGTCTGGACGCGGAACGACGGGTCCTCGATCGCGAGCCGGTCGAGCGCGGCGAGCAGCTTGCCGTGATCCTCGGCGGTCTCGGGCTCGAGCGCGATGCCCATCACCGGCGACGGCACCGCGATCGGATCGAGCAGGATCGGCGTGCGCGGATCGCACAGCGTGTCGCCGGTCGCGAGCTTGCCGCCGAGGACGGCGCCGATCATGCCGGCCTCGATCTGGCGGATCTCCTCGCGGTGGTTCGCGTACATGCGCACCAGCTTGCCGACGTGCTCGAGATGGCCGGTTGCATCGACATCGGCGGGCGTGGCGCGCGCGACGAGCACGCTGTCGCCGGTGCGCAGCGTGCCGGCGTAGACGCGCACGAACGTGAGCTGCGTGCCGTGCTCGTCGAACTGGACCTTGAACGCGAGCGCGGACAGCGGCGCGTCGTCGCCGCCCGCCTCGGCCGGCGACGGCAAGTACTGCAGCACCGCGTCGAGCAGGTTGTGGATGCCCTGGTTTCTGAACGCGGCGCCGACGAGCGTCGGCACGCCGCGGCTCGACAGCGTCACGCGGCGCAGCGCCGCGTGGACGAGCGCCGGCGGCAGCTCGCGGCCCGCGACCCACGCCGCCATCAATTCGTCGTCGAGCTCGGCGATCGCCTCGATCATCTTCTCGCGGGCGCGGCTCGCTGCAGGCACGTGGGCGTGCGGGATCGGGCCGTCGGAGAACGTGGCGCCGAAGCTGGTGTTGTCCCACGTGCGTGCGCGCATCGTGACGAGATCGATCACGCTCGTGAACCTGTCGCCGAGGCCGATCGGCAGCTGGATCGCGATCGGCGTAGCGCCGAGGCGCGCCTTCATGTCTGCGAGCACGCGCTCGGGGTCGGCACCCTCGCGATCGCACTTGTTGATGAACGCCAGGCGCGGGATGCGATACCGATCGGCCTGCCGCCACACGGTCTCGCTCTGCGGCTCGACGCCTTCGACGGCCGAGAAGATCACGATCGCGCCGTCGAGCACGCGCAGCGAGCGCTCGACCTCGACGGTGAAGTCGACGTGGCCCGGCGTGTCGATCAGGTTGACGACGTGGCCCTTCCAGCCGAACGACGTCGAGGCGGCGGTGATCGAGATGCCGCGCTCCTGCTCCTGCTGCATCCAGTCGGTGAATGCCGCGCCGTCGTCGACCTCGCCGATGCGCGACGTGACGCCGGTGTAATAGAGGATGCGCTCGGTGGTGGTCGTCTTGCCCGCGTCGACGTGCGCGATGATCCCGATGTTGCGGGTGCGGTCCAGAGGGACCGAGCGGGTGTCGACTTTGGTCGTCATCGGAGCCTGGTGGTTTGGGCCGGAGCCCACCTGCCAAACCGTTATTGCGGCAATTACCAGCGGTAGTGCGCGAAGGCCTTGTTGGCGTCTGCCATCTTGTGGACGTCCTCGCGCTTCTTGACCGCGTTGCCGCGGTTCTGCGCCGCGTCCACGATCTCGTTCGCGAGCCGATCCATCATCGTCTTCTCGTTGCGCTCGCGGGCGTACTCGACCAGCCAGCGCATGCCGAGCGCGAGCGAGCGGTCGGGGCGAACGTCGACGGGAACCTGGTACGTCGAGCCACCGACGCGGCGGCTCTTGACCTCGACGCGCGGGCGAACGTTCGCGAGCGCGCGGTCCCACACCTTCAACGGATCGTCCTTCGCGCGCTCGGCGACGAGGTCCATCGCGCCGTAGACGATCGACTCGGCCGTCTGCTTCTTGCCGTCGCGCATGACGACGTTGACGAACTTCGTGATGCGGCGGCGCAGGTCGGCCGGCGCGTCCGTGTACTTCGGATCGGGCAGGACCTTACGCTTCGGTACTTCGCCTTTACGCGGCATGGCTTACCTACTTCGGCCTCTTCGCGCCGTACTTGCTGCGCGATTGCTTGCGGTTCTGCACGCCCGTCGTGTCGAGCGTGCCGCGGATGATGTGATAGCGAACGCCCGGAAGATCCTTGACGCGGCCGCCGCGGATGAGGACGACCGAGTGCTCCTGGAGGTTGTGCCCCTCGCCCGGGATGTACGACGTCACTTCCATGCCGTTGGTGAGCCGCACGCGCGCGACCTTGCGCAGCGCCGAGTTCGGCTTCTTCGGCGTCGTCGTGTAGACGCGGGTGCAGACACCGCGCTTCTGCGGGCACTGCTTGAGTGCCGGCGACGCGCTCTTCGTGCGCACCTTTTCGCGGCCAGAACGGACGAGCTGATTGATCGTGGGCATAGACTGGGCAGACCTCTAGCGAGGCGCGAAATCTTAGGGATCCGCGCCCGCTTGTCAAGCGGTCTTAGCGAATGAACCGGGCCAGCTCGCCGGCCTTCTTGCGCACGACCGGATTGGGCTCGTGGACGGCCGCTGCCTTGAGATAGGGCAGCGCCGGGTGGCCGATGACCCCCCGCAGGAAATTGCTCGCCTTCTGCGACGTCTGCTTGCTGCTCAACATGCGGATCACGTTGCGGTTCAGGGTCGCATTGCCCCTGTAGGCCGCGTTCTTGTGGATCGCGGCCGCGTACTCGTCGAGCGCGACGCCCCACCACAGCTGGTCGTAATAGAGGTTGCCGAGCAGGAACGGGATGTAGCTCGACTGCGGCGATTTCTGCTCGAGCGCGCGCAGGCTATGCAGCGCGAGCGATCGCTGGCCGGCCTTGATCAGCGCGACCGCTTCGGGGAGCGTCTTCGCGAGCTGCGGGGGCGCCGGCGCGTGCTTCTCGATCTCTTCCGACGTCTGTGGCGCGCCGGCGGCTTCTTCCTCGGCGCTCGTGGCCGAGCCCTTGCCCGGATCGAGGTCCTCGGCCTTGCTCGGATCCATCTCGATATCACCGTCAGACCCCGAGCCCTGCTCCGGTCCCGCATCGATCGGCGGGATCAGCGCGAGCGCATCGACCGGCGCTTCGATCGGCTTGGCCGGCGCGTCGATCGGTTCGGGCGGCGGCGGCGGTTTGTGCGCGACGACCTGGCCAGCGTCGGCCCCGGCGGCGGCGACCTCCGGCGCCGACGAGTTGTGCCGCTTGATCAGGTAGCCAGCCATCGCCGCGATTCCGCCGACGAGCAGCATCGCGCCGAACCACGACACGCCCCTGCCGCGATGCTCGTGGTCGTGCTCGTGGTCGTCGGCATCGTCGCCGCCGTCGTCCGATTCGATGTCGAGCATCGTCGGCGCGACCGCCGCGGTGTTCGCCGTCTTCTTCTTGCCCGCCGCGGCGACCACGACCGGTCCGCTCTTCGGCACCGTCTCCTCGTTGCCCGCCATCACCGCGTCGATCGCCTCGGCGAGCTCGATCGCGGTCTGGAAGCGCTCGTCCGGCGACTTCGCCATCGCCTTGTCGATCAGCTCCTGCAACCCGTCCGGCAGCTCGGTGCCTTCCTTGACGCGATCGTGCAGGCGCGGGATCGGCGCGGCGCGATGCATGCCGAGGAGCTGCAGGGTCTCCTCGGCGTGGAACGGGCGATCGCCGACGATCATCTCGAACAGGACGACGCCGAGCGCGTAGATGTCGGTGCGGGCGTCGATCAGGCCGCCGCCGACGGTCTGCTCGGGCGCCATGTAGTTCGGCGTACCGACGACGACGTTGGTCTGCGTCGCGTCGCGGCCGACGTTGCCCCCGCCGCGCAGGCGCGCGAGCCCGAAATCGAGGATGCGCACGCGCTCGCCCGTGCCGATCTCGTCGGCGATCATGATGTTCGCCGGCTTGATGTCGCGATGGATGACGCCTTGATCGTGCGCGTGCGCGAGCCCGGCGGCGACCTGGCGCGCGAGGCCGAGCGCGCGCGGCGCCGGCAGCGCGCCCTGATCGATGATCGCGCGCAGCGTCTTGCCGTCGACGAAATCCATCACCAGGTACGGCTCGTTCTCCCACACGCCGAAATCGAGCACCGAGACGCAGTTCGGATGGGCGAGCTTGCTCATCACGCGGGTCTCGCGCTCGAACCGCGCCTGGAACTCGCTGTCGCCGGCCACCGACGCGTGCAGGAACTTGATCGCGACGATCTTGCCGACCGGCACGCGCTCGGCCTGGTACACGGCGCCCATCGATCCGGACGCCATCACCTTCACGATCTTGTAGCGGCCGTCGACGGTCTTCTCGAGCCGCGCCTCGGCAGCGGCTGTCGCTTCGTCCAACATGGCCGAACGTGAAATCTACCACGTCGCTCGTGAACGCTAGTGCGTCCACTTCTCTTCGCGGCGGTGTTCGCCGTCTTCGTACTCGTGCGCCATGACGAAGTGGTACGCGATCTCGCGCGCCTTCTCGTTCTCGACGACGCACTCGAACAGCCACTCGCCCTCGCTGTCGGTGGGCTCGACCTGCACGTACGCGATGTCCTGCGGAAACACGAGGATCTCGCCGACGAGATCTTTCGCGCGGCCGAGCTGCACGACGAGCGTGTGATCGTCTTCTGCGAGCAGCGTCCAGTGGAAGTCGTCGTGGTCGACGAGCACGACCTCGGGCGTCCCCGCGCGCACGATGCAGTTGGCGTGGCCGGTGAGCCACTTCCAGAACTTGTCGAACGTGAGCGTCGTCGCCACCGCGGCCAGTCTCTTACCCGTCGTGCTCATACCGGGGCGACTTATAGCGAGAAGCCGGCGAAAATCAAAGCGCCCGTTCCAGCGTCAGAACCGGCCGGTCAACGCCGCACCGGTCCCACCCGGGATGACGAGCGGCACGACGTGCGGCGCGCGCTCCGTGGGCTGTGGCGTGTCGAACCAGTACAGGAGCGCCGCCGCCGCGCCGGTGGCGACCGCGGCCCCGCCGAGCGCCCAGGCCGCGTCGCGGTACGAGTCGCGGCGCGAGATGTC
>DATJXL010000331.1:0-45481 GCA_035500135.1 Kofleriaceae bacterium | reverse complement strand
CGAATGGCACCTCGGTCTTCATCAAGGTCGGCGGGTTTTCTTCGCCGGCATCGCTCGATTTTCCGCGCCCGAACGCGAGCCCGGTGACCGCGACGACGGTGCCGACCACCGAGCCGCCGAACAGGGACACGACCACACCTTTCCAGCCGAGCAGCGCGCCGACGACCGCGAGCAACTTCGCGTCGCCGAGACCGAGTCCCTCGATCTTGCGCAGCCGGAAATAGAGCTCGCCGATCAGCCACGGGACGCCGTAGCCGACCCCGATCCCGACGAGGCCTTCCCACCAGTGCCGCTCGGGCAGCGCGAACGTCACCGCGTAGAACACGACGATCGCCGGGATCGTGACCTTGTCGAAGATCAGCTTGTGGTCGATGTCGATGTACGTGATCACGACCATCACGAGCACGAACGCGGCATCGATCGTGAAGTGCAGCGCGCGCAGCTCGATCGATCCCCCGAGCAGGCCGCCGGTCCCGAGCGTGAACCACCACGCGACGCCGAACAGCGCGCCGGTCAGCGCCTCGACGAGCGCGTACCGCGGCGAAAATGTCACCCCGCACGCGCGGCACTTTCCGCGCAACCACAGATACGCGAGCACCGGTACGTTGTCGTACCACCGCACCGGCGCCTTGCACGCACCGCACCGCGACCCCGGCGACACGATCGACTCCCCGGCTGGAATGCGATAGATGCAGACGTTCGCGAAGCTTCCCCACAGCAAGCCGAGGCCGACCGCGAGCGCGCAGCCCGCCGGCGAGGTCGCGAGGTCTTGCCACACGAAACAACCTTAGCAGCAGGGGCACGACAACGAGGGGCCACCAAATCCCGAACCGATCACTGCGGGCACCGCCATGCTAAGAACCCAGCGCATGCTCCGCGCGGTTCTCGTTCTAGCCCTCGTCGGGTGCGGGCGCGCGCAGGGGATTTCCGATCAAGATCTCGGCGGGCTCGTGATCACGCCCAAGCCCAAGACGGATCCGATCGATGTCGGGCGCGCGACGAGGGATGCCGGCGAGCTCGGCCGGGCGATCGCGCTGCCCGAGCGCGCGATCGCGGCGGCGCTCGGACCGCACGTGATGACGATCGCGACGACGACGACGGTGAGCGAGGCAGGCAAGACGGTCGAGGAGCTGTCGGATCGCGTCGCCATCGAGCTCGGTGACCAGGGCACGTATCACGCGCTGTACACGAACTCCGCCGACTACGGCCGCGAGGTCACGTGGCAGGGCGGCAAGCTGTATCTGCGACCGCGCTACCAGCGCTGGCACGAACGCGCACCCGAGACGCCCGACGAGCCCGATCGCCTGCGCGACGAGCTGTGCGAGGCGATCGCCGCGACCTGGGAGCTGGTCGCGCCGGCCGCCGAGGTCAACGATCTCGGCGTCGCGCAGGCCGCCGGCCGGCCCGGACGCAAGATCGCGATCCAGCTCGCGCCCGAGGTCAAGCAGGTCCCTGCCGAGGCGCTCGTGCAGCGCAAGTGGCGCGAGCAGCGGACGATCGACGAGCTCTACGGCGAGGCCGTGCTCGATGCCGACAAGGGCGTGCCGCTCGCGGTCAAGCTCGCCGCGACCATCAGCTTCACGCGCGACCACCGCCACTTCACGATGAAGGTCTCGCTCGACGCGGCGGCGAGCTCGATCGGCCAGGCGACGGCGATCGCCGCGCCCGGCGCCGACGACGTCGTCGCCACGCCCGAGCGCCTGCGCGAGGTCGACGACCGCGACTTCTTGCTGCAGGGCATCGCGCCGCCGCTGCGCAAGGCTCCGGAGGGAGGCAGCAGATGAGCGAACGGCGAACCGCGCTCGTTCCACGCCGCGACTACCTCGTCGGCCAGCGCCGCGCGATCATCGCGCGCTCGTTGCTCGGCAGCCTCGTCGGCATGGTGCCGCTGCCGTTCGTCGACGACTTCGCGGTGTCGCGCATCGTCGGCGGTGGCTATCGCGCGATCGCCGCGTCGCATCAGGTCGACATCAGCCCCGAAGCGGTCGCGAACCTCGTGCACGGCGCGTCGCCGCCGCCGTCGATCATCAGCATGGCGACCGCCGGCATCCTGATGCGCGTCGCGACGCGCGCGGCGAAGCGCATGATGGTCGCGCTCGCGACGATCAACCGCGCGCGCTCCGCCGCGCGCACGTTCATGATCATGACGCTGTTCGATCACTACTGCGCGAAGCTGCACCGCGGGCTCGCGATCGACGGCCCGACCGCGCTCGCGCTGCGCGACGAGATCGGCCGCGCGATCGACAACACGCCCGGGGCGCTCGCGTTCCATCCGTTCCGGCGCGGCGCGCTGTCGGCCGCCCGAGCGACGCTGCGCGCGCCGCTCGAGCTCGCCGATCTCGCGTCGGGCGGTGCCGTGCGCCGGCTGCTCGCGAAGAAGAGCGAGGTCACCGAGGCCGAGCACGTCGACGAGCTCGAGCAGGCCATGGAGGCCGCGCTCGCCGACAAGCACGGCTTCCTCGCGCGCACGGTCGCCGCGGTCGAGGTCCAGCTGTCGGCCGAGGTCAACCCGTTCCTCGACGCGGCGCTCGAATCGCTCGACCGGCGCTGGCGCGCCCGGCAGGGCATCCAGTGAACGAACGCGACATCCTCGCCAGCGCGCGCCGCGTCGTCGTCAAGATCGGCAGCCGGCTGCTCGCCGAGGCGCCTGCGAGCCGGCCCGCGACGATCGCCGATCAGATCGTCGAGCTGCGCCGGCGCGACGTCGAGCTCGTCGTCGTGTCGTCGGGCGCGATCGCGCTCGGCGTCAAGCGGCTCGGGCTCGCGGCGCGGCCGCACGAGCTGCCCGCGCTGCAGGCGGCCGCGGCGGTCGGGCAATCGAAGCTGATGCAGCACTGGGAGCACGCGTTCGCGGCGCACGGCATCGCGATCGGCCAGGTGCTGGTCACCCACGACGACCTCGCCGATCG
Source organism: Kofleriaceae bacterium (assembly GCA_035500135.1). Lineage (GTDB taxonomy): Bacteria > Myxococcota_A > Polyangia > Haliangiales > Haliangiaceae > JABFXX01. Next base: position 42,572 of record DATJXL010000331.1, on the reverse strand, counting down.
CCGCCGCTTCCTGTCGGCGCGGCTCACGCTGCGCGCGCTGCTCGATCACGGTGTCGTGCCGATCGTCAACGAGAACGACACGGTCGCGACCGAGGAGATCAGGTTCGGCGACAACGACCAGCTCGCCGCGCTCGCGACCAATCTGGTCTCGGCCGACGCGCTCGTGATCCTCACCGACGTCGAGGGCGTGCGCGACGCCAACGGCGTGCGCATCCCGATCGTGCGCGACATCGACCGCGAGGCCGCGCCGGTCGCGGGCGGCTCGACGAGCGGCATCGGCTCGGGCGGGATGGCGAGCAAGGTCGGATCGGCGCGCACGGTGACCCGCGCCGGCGTGCCCGCGGTCGTGGCGCCCGGCCGCGAGCCCGACGTGCTCGTGCGCGTGCTCGCCGGCGCCGACGTCGGCACGCTGTTCGTGCCGGCTGGCCGCGAGCTGAGCGCGCGCAAGCACTGGATCGCCTACAGCGGCCGCTCGGCCGGCCGCGTCGTCGTCGACGACGGCGCGGCACGGGCGCTCACCGGCGGCGGCAAGAGCCTGCTGCCCGCCGGGATCGTGGCAGTCGAGGGCAACTTCGAGCTCGGCGACACGATCGCGATCGCGCGCGGCGATGGCACCGAAATCGCCCGTGGTCTCGCGGCCTACCCCGCCGATGACCTGCGGAAGATCCAGGGCTTGCAATCAGGCGCTATCGAGGCCAGGCTGGGATACAAGAGCAGCGAAGAGGCCGTTCACCGAGATGATCTCGTGATCTTGTGATCAGCACGATCGAAGAGCGATCAGGGTTCCGGCAGCTCATTCGAGGCGTCGCCCAGGCGGCGCGCACGGCGGCGAAGATCGTCGCGAAGGCGCCCACCGCACAGCGCACCGCCGCGCTGGTCGCGATCGCCGAGGTGCTGCACGCCGAGGAGGCCGCGATCCTCGCTGCGAATGCTTCGGATCTGGCCGCCGCCGAGGCGGCCGGCATGAGCGCCGCGCTGCTCGACCGCCTGCGCCTCGACGGCAAGCGCGTGGGCGCGCTGATCGAGGCGGTACGCGAGATCGCCGCAGCGCCCGAGCTGCTCGGCCGCGTCGAGCGCACCGAGACGCGCCCGAACGGGCTCGTCGTGTCGCGCGTGCGAATTCCTCTCGGCGTGATCGCGATGATCTACGAGGCGCGGCCGAACGTCACCGTCGACGCCGCCGCCCTGTGCCTGAAATCGGGCAACGCGTGCATCCTGCGCGGCGGGCGCGAGGCGCTCGAGAGCAACCGCGCGCTGCTCGCCGCCGTTCAGACCGGGCTCGACAGCGCCGGCCTGCCGACCAGCGCGGCGCAGCTCTTGCCGACGACCGATCGCGAGGCGATCGCCGAGCTCGTGCAGCAGGACGACCTGGTCGATCTGTGCATCCCGCGCGGCGGCGAGCAGCTGATCCGCTACGTCGCCGAGCACGCGCGCGTGCCGGTCATCAAGCACTACAAGGGCGTCTGCCACATCTACGTCCACTCCAGCCCGGACATGTGGGATGCGATCGAGATCGTGACGAACGCGAAGGTCCAGCGCCCGGCCGCCTGCAACGCGGTCGAGACCGTGCTCGTCGACGCCGCGATCGCGAAGGACTTCGTGCCCGCGCTCGTCGCGGCGATCGGTGATCGCGTCGAGCTCCGCGGTGACCCCGCGGCGCGCGAGCTCGGCGGGCCGAAGATGCGCGCCGCGACCGAAGAGGACTGGTACGCCGAGTATCTCGATCTCGTGCTCGCGGTGCGCGTCGTCGACGGCGTCGCGGCCGCGATCGATCACGTCGAGCGCTACGGCTCGAACCACACCGACGCGATCGTGACGGCCGAGCCGGCGGTCGCCGACAAGTTCGTGCGCGAGGTCGATTCGTCGACCGTGCTCGTCAACGCGTCGACGCGCTTCGCCGACGGCGGCGAGCTCGGGCTCGGCGCCGAGATCGGGATCTCGACCACCAAGCTTCACGCCTACGGCCCGATGGGCGCCGAAGGCCTCACCACCACCAAGTTCGTCGTCCGCGGCAGCGGGCAAACGAGGAAGGGATAGCCGAGCAGCAGATGACCGCACGCAAGAAGAGCGCACCGAAGCCCCGCCCCACTCCCGCGTCGACAGACGGCCTCGACGGCGCGATGCGCGCGCTGGCGCTCGCGCTCGACAAGAAAGCGCTCGAGCCGGTGCTGCTCGACGTCCGCGAGCTGTGCTCGTTCACGAACTATCAGCTGATCATCTCGGGCCGCAGCGATCGCCAGGTCGACGCGATCGCGGAGGGCATCGAGTCGGGGCTCAAGCACGAAGGCCTGCGCTCGCTGTCGTCGGAGGGCGCGCGCTCGGGCCAGTGGGCGCTGCTCGACTACGGCGACTTCGTCGTCCACGTGTTCCTGCACGCCGCGCGCGAGCACTACGACATCGAAGGTCTGTGGAACGACGCCGAACGCGTCGCGATCGACGTCCCGCCCGATGCGCGCCTGCCGTCCGGCGAGCACTACGAATCCGCGCTGTCGTGAGCTCGTGAAGGTGATCGTCGCCGCGGTCGGCCGGCTCAAGGAGCCGTACCTGGCCGCGGCCGAAGCCGAGTACGTCAAGCGCCTGCGCCCGTTCTGCACGCTCGCGGTCACCGAGGCGAAGGACGAGGCCGCGCTGCTCGCCGCATTGCCCGCGAACGCGCACCTGTACGCGTTCGACGAGCGCGGCGATGCGCTGTCGAGCGCCGACTTCGCGGCGCTGCTCGCGCACGAAGCGAGCCACGGCGGCGGCGCACCGGTCGCGTTCGCGATCGGCGGTGCCGACGGCCACGGCGACGCGCTGCGGGCCCGCGCGCAGCGGCTGCTCGCGTTCGGCCGCATGACGATCGCGCACCGCCTCGTGCGCGTGATCGTGCTCGAGCAGATCTATCGCGCGTTCACGATCGTGCGCGGCACGCCGTATCACAGAGACTGAATGGTCACGCGCGCGCGCGTGCCGTGCGACGAGCTCGTGGCGATGGCGACGCACTCGAGCTCGCGACGCTCGCGGGCTCGGTCGCCGCGGGTTACACCGCCACACTGCAGATCGGAGTCGCGACGTTCTGAGCAGCGCGTTACACTACGGCCGTGCGTGGTGTGGTCTCGGTCGTCGGTCTGGTCGCGGCGTGCGGGAGACTCGGGTTCGATCTCGATGTCGCGCACGGCTCCGACGGCGCGCCGCCGGGCGACGGCTCGCCCGGCGGCGGTGACGGCCCCGACGCGTTCGTGTCCACGGTCTGCACCGGCTTCATCTGCGACGACTTCGAAGGCGCCACGCTCGACGCGCGCTGGGCGATCGACACGAGCGCCGGCTCGGGCGAGCTCGACACCACGCACGCGCACAGCGGCACGCAGTCGGTGCGCCTGACCACGAACGCGATCGCGAGCTCGACGACCGACGCCTACGCCCTGCTCCACACGACGATGGGCCTGCCCTACACCGGCCGCCTGTACGCGCGCGTGTGGGAATATATCCCGTCGCCGATGCCGACGACACCGATCGATCAGATCGTGGATTTCTCGAACTTCGCCGGGCAAGGCATCTCGGCGTGCGCGCGCGACGGCTATTACGTCGACAACGACTACACGAGCACGCTCTACGCCGAATCGACGACCGCGACCGTGATCCTCGACGCGTGGTTCTGTATCCAGCTCGAGATCCCGAGCGGCACGAGCGGCGCGACGTACATCTCGATCAACGGCACGCAGGTCGCCGATCTCACGCTGACGAAGCCCACGGTCCAGCCCCAGCCGCAGCAAGTGTTCATCGGCACCGAATGGCCGGGCACGATCGCGAGCCAGCCCGCGTTCGACGTGTGGATCGACGACGTGATCATCTCGACTTCGCCGACCACGTGCGAGCAGGAGTGATTCAGTAGTCGGTGAGGTCGGTGGCGTCGGGCGCGCTCGTGCTCGGGTCCTGTTGATGCGGCAGCGGCTCGGGCACGACCGCGAGCATCACGGGGCGAGCCGACATCGCCGAGAACGCGTCGAGCTCGACCTCGATCGCGACGTCGCGATCGAACGTCGCGGGCAGGTACGAGATCCGCACGAACGCGGTCTCGCCGGCGTCGAGCCAGCCCGGCGCGAACGCGTCGTGGCGATTCACCGGCGCGAGCACGGTGCGCGCGAACCGCGGGCCGAACGCGAGCACGCGCGCGTTCCCGAGATCGACCGGCACGGCGTGGTCGCACGTGTTCGAGAGCTTCCATTCGAGCCGCGGGCCACGCCCCGTGTGATCGTGCACGCGCGTCACCGAGACGTCGAGGCAACCGATCGAGACGACCGGCGGCAGCGTGCGCGGAGGCGGCGCCGCCGCGCACCCACATGCGACCACGAGCACGAACGCCCGCATGCTGTAACGCTAGCCGCGCTCGGTCACGCGCGCCGATGAAGACGGAGTTAATTGCGGCGCTTGCTGTCCTTGATCGCGCGATCGATCTCGCGCTTGGCATCGGCGAGCTTCTTCGACTCGCGCTTGTCGTGGTGCTTCTTGTGCGTGACGAGCGCGAGCTCGATCTTCACGCGATGGCCCTTGAAGTAGACCGCCAGCGGGATCAGCGTGTAGCCCTTCTGCTGCACCTTGGTCGCGAGCTTGTCGATCTCGTGCTTGTGCAGGAGCAGCCGGCGCGAGCGCTCGATGTCGTGGCCCCAGCGGTTCGCCTGCGCGTACTCCTGGATCTGCATCTTGTGGAGAAACGCCTGGCCCTTGCGAAAGTCGACGAAGCCGTCGGCGATCACGACGCGCGCGTCGCGTAGGCTCTTGACCTCGGAGCCGCGCAGCTCGATGCCGGCCTCGATACGCTCGTGGATCGAGAAGTCGTGCGTCGCCTTGCGGTTGGTCGCGATGACCTTTATCGGCGCCGCCTTGTTCTCCATCGCCTACCACTCGCCGACGTTCGGCATCTTCGACCACGGCTCCTGCGCCGGGAGCGCGTCGCCGCGCTGGAGCAACTCGACCGAGACCAGATCGGGCGAGCGGATGAACGCCATGCGGCCGTCGCGCGGCGGCCGCGAGATCGTGTAGCCGAGGTCCACGAAGCGCCGGCAGGCCGCGTAGATGTCGTCGACCTCGTACGCGACGTGGCCGAAGTTGCGCCCGACCGTGTACGCGTCCTGATGGTCCCAGTTGTGCGTGAGCTCGATCTGCGGCGTATCGGCCGCGCCGCCGTCTTGGCCGAGAAAGACCAGCGTGAACCGGCCTTGCTCGTTGTCCCGGCGGCGCACCTCGCGCAGGCCGAGCCCCTCGCAGAAGAAGCGGAGCGCGGCCGGCAGGTCGCGAACGCGGACCATCGTGTGCAAGTAGCGCATGACGTCGTTCGTACAGTATCGTGCAGGAATGAGCGAGCCCAACGTGCTGGTCAACTTCCGCCTCGACAAGGATCAGCCGCTGCGCATGCGCTGGCTCGCGACCGACGGCGTCCCCGGCGACGGCTACAAGGCGCAGGTCACGGCGATCAAGCTGCCCGACGGCACGAAGCTCGCGATGGATGGCTCGGCGATCGTCGAACAGACCGCTCCCGATGCCGCCGGCGGCATCGGCGCGTACATGATGACGTTCAACGGGGTCGTCGGCTATCACGTCGATCATCCGGATCGCCGGCACATCGACAAGCTCGACAGCGAGCGGATCGAGTACGACCTCGAGCTGGTGCACGACGACAGCGGCCGGGTCGCGGTCGAAGGCGAGGACTACAAGATCATCGAACGTCCGCGCGGCTGGGCGCATCGCATCTCGAAGCGACAGTGAAGGACGACACTCCGAGCCGCACGGCCGCGTACGTGGCCGGCGCGCGCTACCTCGGCCGCTTGCTGCCCGAGCGCGCGCGGCTCGTCGACGATCCGTACGGCGCGGCGTTCGCGTCGCCGCGGCTCGCCCGCGCGATCGAGGCCGGCGGCGATCGGCTGCGCGCGTTCGCCAGGCTCCCGCCGCTGCGCTCGTGGATCTTGTACATGCAGGTGCGCACGCGCGTGATCGACGACGAGCTGCGCGCGTGGCTCGCCGCCGGAGGCCGTCAGCTCGTCCTGCTCGGCGCCGGCTACGACTGCCGCGCGCTGCGCATCCCCGAGCTTGCCGTGACACGGGGGGCGCGCGTCTTCGAGGTCGACCACCCCGCGACCCAAGGCCACAAGCGCGCGGTGCTCGCGCGCCTCGGCGCCGCGTCGCCCGCGCACTACGTGACGTGGGATTTCGAGGCGCGCGCGATGGACGAGCTGCCCGACGCGCTCGCCGCCGCCGGCTTCGATCGACGTGCGCCCGCGTTCACGATCTGGGAAGGCGTGACGATGTATCTGACCGAGCCCGCGATCGACGCGTCGTTGCGCGCGATCGCGGCATGGAGCGCGCCCGGCTCGCGGCTGGCGATGACGTACATGACGCTCGAGCGCGTCGCCGATCGCTCGCTCGGGACACGCGCGCGCAACGCGATGCTCGCCGGTATCGGCGAGCCGTGGCGATTCGGCTGGGCCAAAGGCGAGCTGCCCGGCTACCTCGACGCGCGCGGGTTCGAGCTCGTGCGCGATCAGTCGTTCGCCGAGGCGGGCCGCGAGCTGTTGCCGCCGGAGCTCGCGAGCGCGCTGCGCTGGGCCGGCCGTCGCACCGCGATCGCGAGCCGACGCCTGATCGGGGAGTCGGTCGCGGTCGCGGCGCGCTAGCTGCCGATCACTGCGTGGTGAAGCTCCACGTCTGCGAGAACGCCGCGCCGTTCACCGTGCCCGCGATCGACACCGTGAACTTGGTCCCGGCCGGCTGCGGATCGGTGTAGAAGCAGTAGCTGCCCATCATGTACGGGCCGAACGTCGTGTCGCTCGGCGTGATCGCGGTGTCGGGCAGCGTCGTGCCGCCGACCGCGATCGAATGGCTCGTGATCGTGGCGCTACTGGTGCTGGCGAAGAACACGCTGACGAGCGGGCCGGTCGTACCGCCGCCGCCGGGCGGCGCGGGCGGCGTCGGGCCTTCTTCGCTCGTGACGAACGTCGCCGGCACGCCGGTCGCGCCCGGCGGCGGCCACACGATGACCTGGCTCTCGCTCGCCGCGTTGCCGCTCGAGTAGTCGCAGACGTCGTTCTTGACCGCGCTCGCGCCGCCGTAGCCGAACTTCGTCATGTTCGGATGCAGCATCGGCACGCGGTGAAACACCGTGTTGAGCCACTCGGTGACCGCGCTCTGCGGGTTGTCGACGAACGCCATCGTCTCGAACATCGCCTGCCCGGTGAAGCCGGCATACGACATGCGATCGTAGAAGTTCACGCCGGTGTAGCCGGTGCCGCACGTCGCGCTCTCCAGGTGCGGCGACATCCCGCCGGTGTAGCAGGACGGGTTGTTCGCGTAGTAGGTCGCGTGGTTCTGCGACGACGTGACGAGCTTCGCGTCGATCTGCGCGCCCGGCACGCAAGCCTCTGCGCGCAACATGTTCATCGCGTGCAGCGCGGTGACCGCGGCGGTCGGCGCACCGGAGTACGGCTCGACGCGGCACGACGAATCGCAGCCGTCGCCGTTCGTCGTGTTGCCGTCGTCGCATTCCTCGCCGCATTCGCGCGTGCCGTTGCCGCAGACCGCGGGCGGCGCGTCGGGTTGGCCCGCGTCCATCCCGCCGCCGCCACCGCCGCCGCCGCCACCGCCGCCGCCACCGCCGCCCGCGTCGGACTTCGCTCCGGTGCTCGAGCCGCAGCCGCTTGCCACCAGCGCGATAACGAGGAGTCGCCGCATGCGTCCATCGTAACGTATGCTGCGCGCGCGATGCACTCGCTCGTGCTCGGCGGCGGAATCTTCGGCGTCACGGCCGCGCTCGCGCTCCGTGCGCGCGGTCACGACGTCACGGTGGTCGAGCCGGGTCCGTTGCCCCACCCGCTCGCCGAATCGACCGACATCAGCAAGGTCGTGCGCATGGACTACGGCGCCGACGAGGACTACACCGCGCTCGGCGAGACCGCGCTCGCGGGCTGGCGGGCATGGAACGCGCGCTGGCCGCGCCCGCTGTTCCACGAGACCGGCGTGACGTTCCTGGCGCGCGCTGCGATCGAGCCCGGCGGCTTCGAGCGCGACAGCTACGACGTGCTCGTGCGCCGCGGTCATCGCCTGGAGCGCCTGGATGCCGCTGCGATCGCGAAGCGGTTTCCCGCGTATGCACCCGGCGCGTACGTCGACGGCTACTTCAACCCGGAAGGCGGCTGGGCGGCATCCGGCGCGGTCGTCGCGCAGCTCGCGCGCGAAGCGGACAGCGCGGGTGTGGTGATCCGCGCCGCGCGCGCCGACCGGCTCGTCGACGGTGGTGCGGTGATCGATGGCGAGATCGTGCGCGCCGATCTCGTCGTCGTGTGCGCGGGCTCGTGGGTGCCGCTGCTCGTGCCCGAGCTCGCGAGCTGCCTGCGCGCGGTCGGCCAGCCGGTGTTCCATCTCGCGCCGCGCGATCCGTCGCTGTTCGAGGCCGCACGGTTTCCGGTGTTCGGCGCCGACATCTCGCGCACCGGCTATTACGGCTTTCCGCTCAACGACGGCGTCGTGAAGATCGCGAATCACGGGGCGGGCGTGACGCTGCCGGCCAGCGCCGATGCCGCCGCGCGCGTGGTGACCGCGGCGCACGAGAGCGCGCTGCGCGCGATGCTCGCCGGGTCGTTTCCGGCGCTCGCCGATGCGCCGATCGTGTTCCGCCGGCTGTGCGTCTATTGCGACACGTTCGACGAGCATTTCTGGATCGCGCGCGATCCGGCGCGGCCGAACGTGGCGGTGGCGACCGGCGGCAGCGGCCACGCGTTCAAGTTCGCGCCCGTGCTCGGCGATCTGATCGCGACGCTCGCGCTCGGCGAGCCGCACCCGCTCGCCGCGAAGTTTCGCTGGCGGCCCGAGCTCGTCTCCGGCCGCGGCGCCGAAGCGGCGCGGCATCACGGGTGATCGGTGCTATGGTGGTCTTGTTCTTTGAAAAGGGGGCGTACCGGATTCGACGGGGATGAAGAAGCTCTGGCTGCGCGTCGTGGCGCCCATGGCCACGTAAAAATGGGCAATCCTGCAACTGCGAACGATAACGCTGTTGCTCTCGCTGCTTAGCTAAAACTAAGCACGACGGTGCTCTCGGCTTCCGTCTGTAGCCGAGAAACACTGACGCAATCAGACTGGGCCTTTCCTACTGCTGGCTAAGAAAGGCCGAGATTAGCTAGCTCGTCGCGCCCGCAGGCCGGCCGCCGCCGGCGGGCGCGAGACCTCAATCGGCGTGCCTACACGCGTAGATGTCAGTTCCGAGGCATTTCCGGACGCGGGTTCGACTCCCGCCGCCTCCACCATTATTTCACTGAGTTAGGTCTGTTTCTCCGAAACTCTGCCCAAACTCTGCCCAACGGAATCGAGGAGCCGCACCGTTTCGCGTGCGACCTCGGGTCCGAGGTGGGCGTAGCGCATGGTCATCAAGATCGTCGCATGACCGAGTAGCTCCTGCACGGCTCGCATCGTCGCGCCGCGCATCACGAGGTGGCTCGCGAACGTGTGGCGCAGGACACTCGATCCGGGTCATCGTCGACAAAGCGATCGGCCAGGCCACCGCGAACAAGCTCGCGCCACAGTCGACCCTGTACCCGACGGCCGACACCGAGGTGCGCGGGCGGTACGGGTTGGTCGGCCAGTCGGCGGAGATGCACGCGATCTTCGCGGTGATCGAGAAGGTCGCCGACACGCCGTCCACCGTGCTCATCACGGGCGAGAGCGGGACCGGCAAGGAGCTGGTCGCGAAGGCGTTGCACGAGCATTCGAGCCGCAAGTCCGGCCCGTTCATCAAGATCAACTGCGCGGCGATCCCGAAGACCCTCATGGAGTCCTAGCTGTTCGGTTACGAGAAGGGCGCGTTCAAGGGCGCGACCTCGAGCAAGCCGGGACGGTTCGAGCTCGCCGATGAGGGGACGCTGTTCCTCGACGAGATCGGTGAGATTCCGGTCGAGATGCAGGTCAAGCTGCTGCGCGCGATCCAGGAGAGCGAGTTCGAGCGCGTCGGTGGCCTCAAGACGATCAAGGTCGACGTCCGGCTCATCACCGCGACCAACCGCGATCTCGAGCAGGAGATCGCGCGCGGCAACATGCGCGGTTCCGCGACCGGGGTCATCAGCAGCAAAGTCATGGGCACGTGCGAGTTCATGATGTACTCGTTCGACGTGCAATTCGAAGGCAAGAACGTGTGCCGACTGGCCGATCCGCTGTTCCATAACGACAAGAACGGCATGGGATAGGGCGCTACGTCGCTTCCTCCAGCGGCTCCAAGACCACTCCTTCGAACTGTGCCGCTTCGATGGCGCGCGCCACTTTCTCGTGGATAATGATTTCGCTCTGCGATTCCGCCAACCGGAAGAGCAGAAGCCCGCCCGTTCGCTTCGGGTCGATGACCAATTTGTGAAAGTACGCAACGTCTGCCAAGGGGCTTGTGTCGGACGCCGGCACGTTGGCGCAGGCAACCAGACCGATAACGTTCACCGTCGAGTAGTCAGTGCACTGTGCTCCAGTGCGTGAATCCGTGAGGATCGCGGGAAACGTCTGGATGTTGTCTACGCCCGCGCCGCGAAGCACATCCAAGAACTTAGCAGTCATGATGCACGGCGGGGAAATGAACGGAAAGAACCGCGGCGCCTGTTCGTTTCCGTCCTGGTCCAGATCGACCTCCATCGCATACTGGAACGGCACGGGTGTGTCGGCGGGCAGAGTCGCGCCACTGATTAGGCTTACAAACTTGTTGGATACAGGCTTCACAAAAACGTTGCCGTCAACGAGGTCCATGGAGAGCCGGAAATACATGGTAATGGCCGCCTGCCGTGGGAGTGATCTAGGTCAAACCGCGCGCACTACTCGAGGAGCGGGTTCGGAGGATGCATCAGTGCGCCACCGATTCGATACAACTTGAAGTAGTTCGCGGCACGTTGGCTGACAAAGATCCGCTGCGAGACGAGCAGATTTCTCAGGAGATCGGACGAAGGTTGGTTCCGCCAATGCGTACGGCAACGTGACTGGAACTCAAGCGCGAGGACAAAGCTGTCCTGGTGGCAACCCGGGCGGCGCTGCCTCAGTGTGGGAATACTGAAGAAGCTAGACGCGTGGTCATGCGATGACCGCCTTGATCTCGAGTAGGCGGCGATCTCGGCGTCCCTCGCGATGTCGGCGACGCGACGCCGCATCATTCGCTCGGTCGTCAGGCCACGGCGCGTCGAGCCCGCGAACTCGTGCGATCGCGATCGCCCATCGATTGCCGCGACACTGCGCCGTACCGCCGAGGTAGTCGCTCGCGTGGCGGATGCACGCCGCGCAACGCGGAGTCAGACCGCCGCCGGTACAGCCGATCGTGGCCATGCTGGATCGTGCCGGGCCGACCGGGCATCACGCACACGCGATATGCGCCCTGGTTCCCAGCAGGCGTTGCAGTCGGGGACGCGGCGCAGCGCGAGCGCGACCACCTTGATGATGAGGTCGTTGACCGAGACTCTACCGCGATCGCCGAGGAGCGCGTTCAGCCGCTCGCGGAAGCCGAGCATCGGCACGGCATCGAACGTGCGCATCAGATAAAAGTGCGGGACGTCGCGCTTCGCCTCGGTGAGCCGCTGCGCGATCCGCTTGCGCATGTTCGATGCGGGCACGTCGGTGTAGTCGCCATCGCCTTGGGGGACGAGCTGGCGCGCGTGATGCACCGCGATCGCCGTTCCCGCCGCCGATTCGGTCGCGGCCTCGGCCTCGACCGCGGCCGGCGCGTGACCGTTGCCGCCACCGTCCTGAGCGCACGAACATCGCGCTCGACGATCCGGCCGCCGGGGCCGCTGCCCTTGACGGTGCGCAGATCGATCCCGAGCTCGATCGCGAGGGACTTCGCGAGCGGCGACGCGAGGAGCCGCGCGCCGGCCGGAGCTGCGGGCTCTCGGATCTTGCGACCGTCGACACAATGCGGGGTGCTCGCGGGGCTCCGGGTTCAACTACGGATCGGGCTCAAACGCACCAAGTACCAAGCCAACCTCAGTGCCGACCGACCTGGGACCTCCCGGCACGAAGGATGTCGCCGAACTCGTGATGACCAAGTGCTCAATGCCAACGGGCACCGCGAACGTCGTTGTCGTGACGGCCAAACCTCGCTACCCTCTAGAGATGGTCGCGGTCGCTCTCCCACCTGGCGTCATCGAGCGCATCGTCGAGGTGCTCGCGCCGGAAGAGGTTTGGCTGTTTGGAAGTCGTGCAAGAGAGACGAACGGGCCCGACAGCGATTGGGATCTCATGGCCGTGCTGCCGGATACCGCCCCGGACCGCGACCTCGATCTAGCCGCCGTGTGGAGCGATCTTCGTGAACTGCGGCGCCTGCGTATCGAAGTGATCCCGATCCGTCGCCGCGACTTCGACGAGAGCCGGAGCACGTTCGGCGAACTGGCCGAGGCAGTCGCGCGCGAAGGTCACGTCGTCTATGGGCGCTGACCCGAAGCGGACGAACAAGCCGATCGCGAAGCTCCTCGACGCCGCAGGTCTCGACCTGGATGCGGCCCGTCGACTGCTGGTCGATCCGCCGAACGTGCTCGCAGCCAACCACCTGCAGCAGGCCGCCGAGAAGATCCTCGGAGCCGTGCGATTGCATCGCGGCCTCATCAACACCAAGGATCACGACCTCGTGATTCTCATCGACGGGCGTCCAACTGGTGAGCCGCGTCCTCTCCCGGTCGGTGACCCATGGCGCGAACGGTTCCGGCCACTCGAACCGCTGTCCGCCTACGCGACGACGTTTCGGTACAGCCTCAGCCCGGCTCCCAAGATCGAGGACCTTCGGCAAATGCTCGCAACGTTGAGCTCGCTGCACGAAGCCGCCCGAACCGAACTGCTGTAGCGTCTCGGTCGCTCTGCCCAAGCTCTGCCCGACCGGACGGAATTGATCAGAACCAGCCGGAACTCACCGGAACACAAGTTGTTGAGAGTGCTGCAAGGGCTCGTCAACATGGGTGCTCCGGTAGAGTTCGACTCCCGCCGCCTCCACCTATAACTACTTTAAATCGCTTATGTAATTGATGATGTCACATAGGCTGTCACACGACGATGCAGCGCTCGACGACGATAGGTTGCTCGCGCGCATCAACGAACGCGATGGCGTGCGGTTGCCGATCGGCACGGGCGCGCAGCTACGGCGCGACCTCGAGCATGCGGCCGAGCAGATCGAGAGCGGCTGACCCGAGCGCTACGCCGGGCGCTCAAGGCGCGCACCGCTGCAGGAACACCGTGTGGGTTACCGAACCGCTCGTCGATTCGACCGTCGTCGCGGCCCATGGCGTCCAGCCGAGGTCGGCCCTCGCGATGTCGCCGCTACTCGAGACGGAGGAGGCCTTCACATCGAATCGACCGCACGAGTGCGGGTTGTCGGCGTGGGCGGGACGCGCGAGTCCGTGCTGGATCAAATCGAGCATGCCGTGAATTGCGAGCGCCCCGATCAGTGAGCCTAGGATGAATTTCTTGGTCATCGCGTGATCGCATCACATGTCACGCACCCTGGCACGCCCAAACTGCAGCATCAGAATCGACCGCAACCGTCGCGCCGCACGGTCGATAACGACCTGCATGCACGACGCGCTCGCCGACCTGCTTTGGCTGCTCGCCCTCCGGATCGCCGTGCCGTTGTTCTCGAGCGCCGTTCCATCACCAGCATTGCGCGTGGAAGCGCTGTACGGCGGTCGCGGCTGCCGACGCGTACGACCCTTGGCCTGTGGAGGATCGACTTCGGGGCCATCCTGAACCCCGCGGGTGGCATTGCGAGGAACATCGGTTCGTCAGCAACAGTGTGTCGGGGTGCTCGGGTCTCGGTGCTCGAACACCGTGAGTGCCTACGTGTCGCCGTTTGCTCGCGCTCGCAAGCGTCCAGATCGTTGGACGCCACGATGTAGCCGGCATGCAGTCGTTCTCGCGACGGGTTCGATACCGCTCAGTGGTCCTGCGCCGCCACGAAACAGGCATGCGGTTCTGATCCCCGGCGCTCACTTCTTGATCATGGAGACCTCGTAGTGGATGCGCTCGAGCAGGCTGCCGTCGCGCTGGTGTAGCTCGGTGTCCAACGACAGCTTCACCGGGCAGCCCTGCGCCGTCACCCAAGCCTCACCCTTCTCGAAGCCACCTGAGCCGATCGTGGAGACGAGCATCTTCCTTTCCGTGTCATCCCAGCGCGCCGTATCGATCGAGTAGTGAATGGTCTCGTAGCCGTTCACCGGCCCACCGTCTGACTCGCGCTTCAACGCGGACCCGTTGTGAACGAGCGCGATCGCGCTCGACATACCGGAGACTCCGGTCAATCCGGCGAGCGCGCTCTGCCAGCTCTGCGGGTCTGAGCGCACTGCATGTAGAGGTTGCCTCGAGCCATCGAGCTGGGTGCGAAACCCCTCGATCGTTTGGGGCGTGATGTCCGCCTCCTGATCGACGTGATCGGTGGCGTCCTTCTTGTACACGTAGTGGAACGACTCGGGCGGATTCTGGAGGTGATCGTAGATGCATTCGAGCGTGATGCGCGGATCCGCAGCGTGCTGGCCAGCCGCGGCAGGCTGGTGCTCGCTCGCCGATCCTTGCTCGGCCTGCTTGCTCGACTTGGATGTGCACGTCGGACCTGCGATCGAAGCGGCGACGAGCAATGCGAAGCTTGGTCGATCCATGCCGCATCATAGAGCGGTCGCGGTCGTCGTGCTGGCGATCGCGTTCGCCGCCCGGTCTCGCTCGGTTTGCCATCTCGCGTTCACCTCATCGGAGCTCATGGACATGGACTGGACCACGGCTTGGTCCATCGCCCGGCATTCGGAAGCAGTCGAGTTCACCGAGCGCTTTGCCGCCGTCGATCACGAAGAGCATCGCGCGATCGGTTCCGGCGCGCGGTGTCGAGCTCGCGCTCGACGCTGCCGTGCCGTGACCCGGGCTCGCGCGCCAGCTACTGCAGCGTGTAGACCGGGTCGCACAGCACGGTCGAGCTGCCGTCGAGCTCGACGCCATCGACGCGAGTCAGCGAGCGGTTGATGTACGACGGTGGATTGCTGCCGGCTTGGATGGCCGTGGTCACGACGTCGTCGGTGACTCCGTAGGTGCCTCCGAACGAACCGCCGCTCGTATCCATGAACGTGCCGCCCTGGGCGAACGAGTCGCCACCCGCGACGCGCTGGAACGTGCCATCGCCGCCGAACGTGTACGTGTCGCTCCACGGCAGCGCCTCGCCGAGGTCGCCGCCCGCCGTCTGACTCCACATGATGGAGCTCGCCGACCAGGTGCCCTCGATGCCGTTCGTCGCTTTCTGCGGGTAGTACGCGACATCGCACATCGTGGTGCCGCTCGCGTACGCGAGGTCCTGCACGAGGAACTGAGGATTCGACGGCTGACCGTTGACGGTGAGCTGCGCGGTCGCGCTCAAGGTTAGCGTCGGCGCGACGACGTAGTCGTCCACCGCGCTGGTTTCGAGCGCGAAGTCGAACGTTCCGGCTGCGAGCACCACGGGCGAGCCCGACTGCACGGTTCCGAACTGAAAGCTTCCGTCTTGACCGAACGTGTACGTCATCAAGGCGCCGTTCGAGGCCGTGCCCTGCCACGTACCGACGAGCGAAGGCAGGTCCGACGTGGCGCCACACGCGGCTGAAACAATCGACGCGATGAGGATGACTCGATGCATGGTCGGGACATCAGCAAGCAGCAGGCCACCGCAACCGACCGATACGCCGTGGTGCGCGAGTTGCCGGCAAGTCCACTAACCGGCCTCGCACCGCATCGCGTCGAAACCGACGCAAGAACCAGGTGAAGCTGATCGTGTGGACGCGCGGCGGCTGGACGATCGTGCACGAGCGTCTCGAGCGCGGGACGTTCGCGTTTCCGGCATGACGACCGCGTGTTCGTCTGGGCGACGTGACGCGAGCGTGTAACACCGAGGCGGCCCCACGTGCGCGTACGGTCTCGCCATGGAAGGTGCCAGCGACCGTCGATGGCGATCCGGCCTCGCCATTCCGGCGTTGTCGGTCATCTTGCTCTCCCAGGGGTGTTCTCTCGCCTGGCACGACGCGCATGTACATGCGCCGGCGACCTCCAAGTCGGAGTGCCCCAGCGTCGTCCGCGCGGTGCTCGATACCGTTGGTGCGGGTGCCTTCGCGTTTCTCGCCGGCGATGGATTCGTCCACCGAAACGATACCGACTCTGCGCCGGAATTTTGGGTCCTGCCGTTCGCCGCCGCGCTCGCATATGCGGGCTCGGCCGCCTATGGATACGTCATGCCCGGACGATGCGAGCGCACGTTCGCCACGTCGCCCGCGCTCGTGGGCTCGTCGACGAACTAACGATCACTGAAGTCGATCGCGAACGATCGCATCACCCTTGCGCGCGATCGCGAACGGATCATGATCCGCGCCGGTGGACGGCGAAGCGAGCGCGAGCGGCGATGTGTCGGCGGCGATCGCGTCGGGGACGAGATCGTCGACATCACCGTACGAGCGTGAGCGTCCGCCCGTCGCGGCGCGCTCGCCGCCGGCGTCCGAGCCGGCGAAGAGAAAATTCTTCCGAGTCAGAGCGGCGCGGATGTGGAGCCTCTCGACAATCCCGTTGGAGTGCCTTGCCGAGCGGTGTCGCCGGTGGCTCGTACTTCTTACGCACGCGGCACCAGTTCGCGAGCGAGTCGAAGATCGGCCGGCTGCGCTCGCGCCGCACTGTGAGCTTGGCATCGGGATCGAGCGCGCGGATCTCGTCCTCCCGCGGCGCGAATCTTCGTCGAGGATTTCTGCCGAGGCGCGGCGCAGGTCACATGATACCGTGAGCCGTGCCAAGAGCTCGGTGGCTGACCGCGATGGTAGTGGCATGCGGCAGCCGAGGTGCGCCACCGCCGGCAGCGCCGCGCACCGAGGTCGAGATTCACATCTCGGCACAGGCAGGGATGACCGCGACCGACATGGAGGCGAAGATCGTCGGTCCACTCGAGCTCGAGCTCGCGAACAGCCCGCACGGGCTCGGCACACGCAGCACCACCACCGACGACGGTGCGGTCATCGCGCTGGCGCTGCCGACCGAAGCGGAGGCTGAGATAGTCGACGTCAAGCGGCGCCTCGCTACAAAGCTCGGCGAGCTGCCGCGGATGTCGCCGCCAGTTGTCCAGCTCCGGCCGGGTCCGATCGTTGCGCGCATCATCGCGTTCTCGCAGACCCTACCGGCTGCTGATGTGCGCGCACGACTGTGGGCGGCGAGTGGTCCGCTTGCCGAGGCGCTCGGAGTCGGCCGGATCGAGCTATGCGGAGGCGCGGTCAAGGGCATGGTGACCCTCGATCCCATGGCGCTCACCGCCAGCGGGATCGCACTCGACGACATGATCGGCGGCCTGCAAACGGCGATCAATCGCGGGATGGGCGCGCTCCGCTTCGACGACCTGGCCTCGCTCGAAGTCGCGGTCCGCGACGCGCAGATCCGACTGCGTGATGTCGCGACGCTCGCAGTGCTGCCTGCGGCCGACGAATGCATGGCTGCGGACGCACGCGGCCCCGTCGTCGAATTGGTGGTGCGCTCGCAAGCCGGAGTCGAGCCGCAGGTCGTGCGTGACGGCCTACCCCAGATCGTTGCCGAGCTGCGTCGAGCGGTCCCAGTCGCGATCACGATCGAGCAGCTGCCGAACGACCCACCTGCGATGCTCTCGGTCGCGTTCGCCGATCAAGACCCCGATCTCGGGCAGTGCACGCGTGCGCTCGCGATCGTGCGCGATGCGGTCGCCTCCGTGCCCGGGGTCGCACGCATGATCGTGTCGAATGGCACGATGGATGCGCTGGAACCGTCCGACCCTCGGATCGACGTTACCGTGTGGCCGGCGAGCGCGGAGCAGGCCGTGCACGATAGACTAGGGCAGCTCCCACCCGGGCTCATCGGGTTCGCGAAGGCGAGCCCCGTGGTCGAGCTGCGTGGCACCGACCGGGCGGCGCTCGTCGACGCTGTGCGCATCGTCGAGAACAAGCTCGCGGGCCAGCCGGGGTTTGCGATCCGAGGCCACGTCGGCCTGAGCACCTTCGCCGGCGCCGGGGCCACCGTCGATCGGAGCGCCGCGGAGCGCCTCGGCGTCGACGTCGCCGCGGTCGGCCATCTCGCGGCACTCGCGAGCGGGCTAAACGTGGGATGGATCGCGGCCGACAACGGCTATGACGTGCCTTGCGTCTTGCGCGTGGCCGACACTCCACCCTACGCCGCACTCGGTAGCATGCCGGTGCACACAGCGAGCGGCAATGTTCCACTGCGGCAGATCGCCGCGCTGCACGTCGAGGCGGTGCCACGCGTCTTCGTCCATCGCAACCGCTGGCGCGCGCTCGGAATCCGCGTTGAGATCGCTGCCGATCACACTCGCGCCGAGCTCGCGGCTGCGGTCGCTGCGGTCGCGCTCCCCGCAGGCATCACCGCCGCGGTCGTCGACGCCGACTGAATCCCTCTGTCGCCGCTGTGGCAGCGCCCGCAGGTGCTCGCCGCCAAGCACGGCATGGTCGCGGCCGCGTACGAGCCGGCGCACGGCGCGCACGCACCAGTTCGCGCGGCAGTCGGTGGAAATTCCGTGGCCTGGAACTGACGCACGCACGATACGGGCGTTGCGCATCCACCACAGCGTGTGCGCTCCGGTCGCACGCGATCGCACGATCGATCGTGGAACGGGCTTTGCTGGACGGGGCGCCATGATCAAGGCCGTGATCGTTGCTCTAGCTCTCGCGGGATGTACAACCCTGGACGAAGAGGTCGATGTCTATGGGCTCAGCGCCACGATCTCCCTCCAACCTTCAGCGCCGGATGCACTCGCGGATGTCGAGCTGACTCTTCGCATCGCCGCTCGGTCGCGGGCCGATCACGAGATCGCATTGGACTCGGTGGGCCTCGCCCAGCCCGACGCCGAGTACCAAACCGACATCGCGATGAACCCGTTCACGCCATTCTGGATTCACCCCGGCCAGTCCGAGGAAGTGACCCTGGCAAACGTCGGCACGACCAACGCCGAGCTCGGGTGGCTGTGTGGCGCGCCGGCGTCGAGCTCGTCGACCGATGGCACGACGAACCTGCACGTGGTCATCGACTACCTCGAGACTCTGCGGCCCAACGGAGGTGTCCGGGGCAACTGGACCGACGCGCAGGCCGCGGTCACCTGCCGGTGACGGTCAACGGCAACCTCGTGGCGCGCGCTGTCGCCGGGCTGGCGCAGCGCGCGCGGGCCGTAGGTGAGCCCGAACGAATTCATCGCGACCTCGCGGATCGCCTCGCGCTTGGTCCGGATCGTCCGTGACGATCAGGCGATCGACATCCTCGCGCGCGATCGTGGCCCGGGAGACCAACGTGTCGCGGAGGAACTCCAGGAGGCCGCTCCAGTAGTCGCGCCCGAGCAACACGACCGGAAAGGCTCGGCGTGATCGGTCGTGCCCTTGCCCCATTCCGGAAGCGTCATTCCTGCATCTTGCCTGAGGCCGACAGTCCACCCATCCGACTTGCGGCCGGTCCGGGTATCGCCGAGACTGGTCGGATGGGTGGTCGCTGGCTCCTGGTGGCCGCGGTGGGCCTCGTCGGGTGTCTGCGCGCTCGCATCGTCGAGTGCGAAGACGGCGTCGTGTGTCCGCTCGGCGACGTCTGCGACGATGCCCACCACGGCTGCGCGACCCCGGCACAGCTCGCGGCCTGCGACGGCGTTCCGGATGGCACGGATTGCGCGGCCGGCGCGATCACCGGCGGGTGCTTCGGCGGGGTCTGCCTTCACCGTGGTTGTGGCAACGGCGTCGTGGAGCCCGGCGAGCAGTGCGACGACGGCAACCAGACGTCCGACGACGGCTGCTCGGGCGATTGCAAGTCGAACGAGACCTGCGGCAACGGCGTCCTCGACGACTACAAGGGCGAGCAGTGCGACGACGGCAACCTGATGTCGCACGACGGCTGCGACTCGCGCTGCTTCAGCGAGCAGGTCAGCTGGAGCTTGATCCCGATCGCGCCGTCGCGCGTGAGGCAGCACGTTGCCGCCTACGATCGCGGTCGCGGCCGCCTCGTGGTCGAGGCGACCGGAACGACGTGGGAGTTCGACGGTGCTCTCTGGTACTTCGCGCTCGCCGCCGGCGATCCGAACGGTCTGCCGTACTACGACCCGGATCGCGGCCAGGTCGTCACGATCGGCCCCGCATCGAACCAGGCGTTCGCATGGAACGGAACGCAGTGGATGCAGCTCACGAACGGTCCGGGACCATCGGACCCCGTCGCGACGACCTACGACGCGGTGAATCACCGACCGGTTGTGCTGACGCCGAGTCAGACGTGGACGTTCGACGCCACCGGTGCATGGTCCCAGCTCGCGGCGCCGCCGATCCCGGTCAACTACGGCGTGGCCGCGTTCGACGACACCACCGGCACCGTGGTCGTGCTCGCCGCCGGATCGACGATCGTCGAGCTCGACTTCGACGGTACGTGGACACAGGGCCCGACCCCGTTCAATCCGACTGACCTGCAGTCGATCGCGTTCGACAACTCGCACGGGAAGGTTGTCGGGCTGGACAACACGAGCGGTCTGGCCTACCAGCGGACCGCGCCGTTCACGTGGAGCACGTTACCGGGTGGCAGGGCCTGCAACGATCCATCGACGTCGGGCACGCCCGACCGGGTGCTGTACGAGCCGACGAGCACGCTCGTGCTCGTCGCGCAGGATGCGAGCGCGACGTGCACGTTGGGAGCGACGTGGACGCAGGTCCCGATCCAGGCTCCCGTCGGTGCGAGCGCCATCGCGGCCAAGCCCGGCGGCGGGTTCGTGGTCCAGCAGGATGCTCCGATCAGCCCGAACAGCGAGAGCTGGATCTGGAACGGCGCGTGGCAGCACCTCGTGTCGTCGCAGCCACAGATGTCGCGCCAGGGCCAGCTCATGATGTACGACCCGGCGCGCGGCGCGACGATCTGCTACGGCGGTACGAGCTCCTCGGGAGATCTCCACGACACGTGGTCGTTCGACGGCAGCGACTGGATCGAGCTCGACCCGTCGCCTGCGGGGCAGAGCGTGCCGGTGTGGGGCGCGTACGATCCGATCGGCCAGAACCTGCTCCAGTGCAACTCGAAGCTTCCGACGCAATGTGGTGGCAGTGCGATCCTCGAGCTGTCGAGCACGGCATCGCAGTGGGCGGCGCCGTCGCCGGTGCCGTCGATGCCGTCGGTGACTGCCATGGCCTATGCGGGTCGCGAGGGCGCGCAAGTCGCGGTCTCCGGCATGGGAACCGAGACCGCGATCATCTACGAACAGAGCGGCGGCACCTGGCAGCCGCTCACGCTCGTGCCCAACGTGCCGTTCACGTCCATGTATGCCGACGAGCGCACCGGCGGCGCGGTGCTGATCGCTCCCGAGACGGGCGCGGTGTGGGAGCGACGCTCGGGCACGTGGTTGCAACGCGAGACTCTCCCGCTGATCCCGATCCAGGACATTCCGTCCGCCTACGCGTACGACCCCAGCGACGGCAGCCTGGCGATGCTCGCGAACCTCGGATACGACACCGGTGCGCTGGTCGCCGTACGGAAGTGGTCGAGCTCCACGCCGTTCGAGTCGTGCAACCCGGGCGAGGATCTCGACGGCGACGGGCTCGCGGGCTGCGACGACCCCGATTGCTACTGGCGCTGCACCCCGAGCTGCTTGCCGTACACGACCTGCCCGTGAACCCACCGGGCAGCAACTCGACTCACGGATAGCCGTACATCGTCACGCCCGACGCCGCGAGTGCGAGTGCCAAGGTGACGTTCGTAGTCACTTCGCCGCGCCCAGACGCGCCACCGCGGCGCGCGCGTCGTCGATCTCGGGCACCGGCCGATCCGCATGCCCCCAGTGCGCGAGAAAGTCCTCGTACTCGGCCTTGGCCTCGGCCGGGTGTCCCGTGCGCTCGAGCAGGCGCGCATGACGGTAGCGCGCGAGGATCGAGAAGAACGGCGAGGTGCCGGCGTCATCGTTGATCGCGCTCGACACTACTCGGCGCGTGCGTGCGAACGAGTCGAGCGCGAGCACGACCTGGCCCTCCTGTTCGGCGCATGCCGCGAACTGGAACAGCGGGCGGGCATCTGTTCCCCGCCGTTCGCGCCGGCGATGCGAAAGCCCGCTTGTTTGTCCTCGACGCCGATCGGTTCGTTACCGCGGATCCCAGCGCGGGGTCGTCAGCTTGAACGCGCCCGACTCGGTCACGACGACGAGGGCGCCGCCGGTCGCGCGGAGCGATTTGATGCCCCCGAGCTTCGGCAGCTCGTACAGTGCGCGTCCGTCCTTCGCGCTGTGCGCGATCAGTCGACCGTCTGAATACGACACCGCGACCACGTCGGGGGTGACGAACTCCGCTTCCAACGCGTGCTCGCTCTCGCAGAAGGTACCGAGCATGTGGAGCTTGCCGTCGTGCACCGCCGCGAGCACGAGCTGATCCGTGACGGCCGCGATCCGCGAGCCGTCGGGCGAGATCGCGATCGAGGCGATCGTTTCGCCGATCTGCAACTCGGCAAGCGGCTGGTCGGCGGGTAGCGACCACAGGTACACGAAGTGATCGTTCGCGGTGAGCGCGGTGTCGGGGCGATCGTCGGCCACCAGCCTCATCTCGCCCGGGAGATGTCGTCCCGCTTCGGGCATCGGCTTCGCGTGTGGGGGCGAGGTCAGCTCGATCTTGATCGGCGGCGCCGGCGCAAGCCCCGCGTGCGAGTGCGTGCCGATGCGCCACTGGAAATGGCCATCCGGGCCGCCGATCTCGACGAGATAGAGCGCCGTATACGGCGCGCGCCAGTGGCCGCCGTACGTCCCGTCGGTCTGCGATCCCCACGGGATGTCCCAGCTACGCGTGATCAGCGGGAACGTCGTCATGTTCTGCACCGAGACGGACCTGCACTCGGCGCTATCCCTCGATACGAGCTCGAGCACCTCGTGGCTTCGCAGCGCGACGACGTGCTTCGTGAAGCCGAGCGTGAAGTCGGTGTCCATCGGCACGCCCTGGTCGGAAGCCAACGGTGGCGCCATCCTGCGCGGCGAGCCCATCGTGTCGGACCAGCTCGGCATGCCGGTGTCCATGTCGAGCGAGGTGCAGCCCCTACCGACGAGCCCGAACACCACGACGAAGATGGCGCAGTTGCGCGCCGCCTTCGGGAGCCCAGCGCGGGCCTCGGCACGCAGCGCCTTCGCGCGCGCGGCGGCATCGATGATGCTGCGATGGAACTGCTCCTGGCGCGCGCCGGCGGCCTGCACGACCGCGGCCGGGATCGTCAGCAGGTTGTCGGTATCGCAGTACGCGCAGCGCACGCCGAGCGCGCCAGGCGGAACGTCGAGCGCGGCACCGCACATCCGGCACGTCGACGGGAAGCCGGGCCGTTCGGGCGGCCGCGCCGCGAGGCTGGCGCGCAGCGTCTGGCGGATCTGGCCGGACGTCTGCAGATAGCCGTTCAGCCAGATCGGAAACAGCCCGAGCGCGACGATGCCGAGCGCGAAGGCCGCGTACACGGTGCCGCCGCCGAACCGATCGATCAGATCGATGCCGAGGACCGGCGCGACCCAATGCAGCACGAGCTCGAGCGCGAATCCGGCCAGGAAGACGAACACGGCGCTGACGCTGAGGATCGCGACCACGATCGCCACGAAGGCGCCGCTGGCGACGGTCGAAAACGCGACCCACGCGTCGAGCACGCGCGACGGCTTGCTGAGCTTTTCGTACAGCGCCTCCGCGGCGGCGCGGTCCTCCCGGCTCGAGCGCTCCGCGTCGCGCAGCTTGCGATACGGCTCGGGCAGCGGTACCTGCGCGCTGCACGACGTGCACGTCGCGACGTTCCCGGTGCCCAACGGCACCGGGGCGCCGCACGTCGGACAGCGCAGTGGCGCGATGGGCGGCTCGACCTTGGCCGCCCCATCCCCGAGCTTCGCCGCACGTGCGATCGCGCGATCGCGCTGCTTGCTCATGCGCGCGATGGTATCAGCGATTCGAGCTCGAGCTCCTGCGCGGGCAGGTCGAGCTCGACGTCTTCCTCTACCGCCGGCGCGGCAGCACTGCCGAGATCGCCGCGGTCAGGACGACGAACATGGCGATCGCCAGGAGTGGCACGGTGCTCGCGCCGACCGGGTCCGCGTTCGCCGGGCGCGACCACGCGTCGATTTCGTGCATCGCGCCGGCGGTCGCGACCAACGCGATCGCAGCGGACACGCCGAGGCGACGCAACCGGCCGCGCGTGTCCCGGAGATCGAGGTCATCCATGATGGAAGGGACACCGACACGTGCCGGCGGTTGCCGTATCAGGGATTAGGTATCCGGGAGACCGTTCAACCATCGGGCGCCGATGCGCCGGTCCAGCCGACCGGGTCGACGATCAACGTCGTCGCAGCGCCTGTAGCCGGATTCACGGTCACGACGTCGTTGGTGTTCGGAGTGCCATAGATCGTCGAACCGACGCGTGCGAGGCCGTACACGTCGACCCGGCCGGTGTCGCCGATCAACGTACTCTGCGCGGTGATCGGATCGATGCGATACAGCACGTCGTTCGGCGTGCCACCGACGGTCATCACCAGCTCGCTGCCCGTCCACACGATATCGCCGTTCGGCTCGACGCCCATCGCGCCGACGAGCGTACACGTTCCGGTCTGCGGATCGATCGCGTACAGGTTCGAGTCGTCGCCGGCGCCGATCAGCGCCTCGTCGGGGCCGACCACGCCCGCCGGTACGAATCCCGCACCGAACATCCTGACGCCGGCGGACAGCGCGACCGGCGTGCATTCGCCGGTCGCGACGTCGACCTGAAGGAGGTCCATGACGATCTCGTCGAACACGATCACGTTTCCGGCATGATCGACCGCGACATCGCACGGCGAGACCGCCACCGAATCCGCGCGAAACAGCGTGACGAGCCGGGTCTCGGTGTGCGCGATCGGATCGATCGTGTAGCTGACGCGATGCTTCGTGACGACGTCCTCGTCGGCCGCAGGTGCGAGTTGACCGCCTCGACGAGCTCGCCGAAGAAGTCCGCATCACGGTCCTCCACGAGACCGCGCATTACTTCGGCCTCGACGAGGAAGACCTCGAGCGCATCGGGCTCGACTGCGATCAGTGCGGCCGCCGTGCCACGCACGGCTCGAGCTGGATGTAGTCCGCGTCGTGGAACGTCATGCCGCCGTGCGTGTTCATCGCGACGCCGCACATCATGTACAGCAGCGAGCCTTCGGGTAGATCGACGACCGACGCCTCGCCGATCAGCGCGACGTTGCCGGAGAACGTGCCCGCCGTCGTCGGCTGCGCGATGTAGTGCTGGTCGCCGAAGCTGCCATCGACCTGGCGCGTCGCGACCGCGATGCCGTATTGGGTCTGGGTCAGCGCCGTCCAGTACAGCGTCTGCTGGTCGGCGCTCGCGAACGGCTGCGAGTTGTCGTCGTTGAGCGTCGAGATGCCCGCGCTCGCCGAGACCGGCGAGAACGCACCGTTCGCGAACGTCGCCGTGTAGACCTGGTGCGCGCCGCAGGTCGTGCTCGTGCCGGCGACGTCGCTGCGCGTCGAGTCGAAGTACACCGTGAGCCCGCTCGCGAGGTCGCCGACGATCTTCGCGTTGTCGTCGCTGCATGCTGCGCTGTCGATCGACAGCTCGCTCGGGTTCGACCACTGTCCGGCGACCCGCTGCGACCAGAACAGCCGGCCGCGTCCGGTCGCGTCGAATCTGGTGAACACGATCAGGTCGCCGGCCTGGTTCAGCGAGGGTGACGCCTGCGTCGCGGTCGGATCGAACGCGTCGATCGCCTGCTCGCTGACCTGCCAGTCGGTCTGCTCGAGGTCGGCCTGAAAGATCTCGAACGTCGGCGCGGAGACGCCGGCGAGCGGCGGACCGGTGAGCTCGGAGTCGGTGCCGTTCGAGATGTAGAAATCGAAGAAGTCGGTCTGCTCGTACGCGAACACCAGCTCGCGGCCACTCGGCTCGGCGAACAGCGAGTCCGTCCAGCCGTGGGGGATCTCGAGCGAAGGTGACAGCGCGCGCAGATCGGTCCAGCCATCGGCGAGCGTGACGCCGGTCAGCGGATCGCCGGTGGGCGCGTTCCACGCCGATACCCAGGCCGCGTCGCGTGCCGCGTCGGCGGGGCTGTCGGAAATCGCGTCGGGTGCGACACCGTGGCCGCCGCCGCACGCCACAGCTGTCGCGATCGCCCACACTGTCGCGCGCATGGGCTTGGCGTCAGCAACGAACGTACCAGTCGAACGCGGCTACTGGTCGTCGGGATCGTCCGTCGGCGCGAAGCACTCGGAGAACGCGTGGAACGCCACCTTCGCCGCACCGAACGCGCCGAGGCGCGTGACTAGCCGCGGACGTCGGAGGTGATCACGATGGGCGCGGCATCGTGCCGGCGCACCTCGACGCGAAACGTGCACCGTGCACTCGTGTGTCGTTGCGCGAGAATCTGCGAGTCATCGATGAAGCCTGCGCGGTCGGAAGCGCCGTCGCGGTAACCGGCACAGGCGTCAGGCGTCGTGATCGTCCACGTCCCGTGGAGCTCGTGCGATGGTAACGCGATCGGCGTGCCGTCTGCGGCGCGCGCCCGGAACGTTCCGACCCACCAGTGATCGTCGCGCTCGCGCCACTCCATCGTGATCGTCGGCTCTGCGAACCGCACGCGGACGCTGCCCGGCAGACCAACTCGCGAGAGCGCGATGGTCTGCTCGGCGGAGTGCAGCTCCCAGTAGCGCTCGTACTGCGGGTGCCGGAACACGGCGTTGTCATCGCGAGCAGCCACGGTGCCCGCGTCGAGTCCGCGGCCGGGGCCACGCACGTACGGGATCGCCGGGTAGTCGATTCCAGCCGCGAGCACGACCGCGTCGCCCGCCTCGAGATCGGTGTAGCCCGGCTCGGGCCCGACGAACACGCGATAGCCGAACGCCTGCGCGGCTGCGGCCGCGACGCGGAACGACATCGTGCCGTGATGGCCGTTGGCGCCACCCTCCACCGTGATCGTCGCCTCGCCTGGCATCAACGCCTCGAGCACCACCGAGTGCGTACCGATGCTGCTTCGAAACACCCACGGCGGCATCATGTCAACGCCGGTCACGTCCGCATCGAAGTGAATCCCCCCTTGCGTGAGCGGCCCGTTCTCGACCGCGTCGCTGTGAATGACAAACTCTCGGCTCGTGTCGACGAGGATCGGTGGAATCGGATCGCTGTCGATGTGCAGCTCGGATCCGCCGGTCGTACACGACGCCAGCGCGACGAAGAAGGGGATACGCATGCACGCGTCGTACTTCGCGGCCATGTGATCGACATACGAATACATTCGGCCAACGGTGGCCAAATCTATTCGTGGCATCGCGACAGCGCGCGCATGTAGAACGCGCGGATGAGGCACTACATCGTACTCGCACTCGCTGCTTGCTCGAGCTCGTCGGCGGAACCCACGCCGAAGCCCGCACCGGACGTCGCACTGGCGCCGCCGCCGAAGGTCGCACCGGCGCCGAAGGCCGCACCGGCGCCGCAGCAGGCGTCGGTCAGCTACGAATCGAACCCTATGCCGGCGACGCCAATCGAGGTGATCAAGTGGCTCGTCCACGATCCCAGCCAGTGGGTCGACCACGACACGCTTCCGTTCGTCGTGATCGACTACTCGGCGAAGCCGCAGGGCGGCTACAACAGCCTCGAGAGCATGAAGTGCCCCGGCTACCCTGGCCACAGCGAGCTGGCCGCGTACCTCGACCGCTCGACCGCGCAGCTTGGCGCCGCGCTCGCGGACGGCCGCGTCCATTGCGCGCATCGCGGCCACTACGACTTCTGCGACGTCCCCGCCGGCGACCAAGGCGAAGCGACGCTCACGTACGTGCTCGCCATGCGCCCGAGTCCGAGGGTGCTCGCGTTCATGATGCGCGACACGTTCATGATCGCCGACGAGGCCAAGCTAGCCAGCGATCGCGCGCGGCAGGATCGCACGGTGACCCACCTGATCGAGACCGCGAACTGCGGGCCGCGCTCTGAGATCGACGACGAGAGCCATCGCCAGCGGTCGGAGCTCATGGAATCGCCAGCTCACCCGTGAGACGAGCGATTGCGATCCGCGCACACGCGCATGCCGAGCTGTGCGCCCACGGCATCGGGGGCCCACAGCATCGACAGCACGGTTCCATAGTCGGAGCGACAGGTCACGTGCTCGACAATGTCGATCTTCGCCAAGCCGCACGATCGACGACGACGCCGCCGTGCGTTCGCGAGCATTTGAGGTGAGACCTCAGTTAGCCTGGGCGGTGAAGCGCCGGTTCGGCCTCGTCGTCGTGCTGAGACCGGCGTGCGGTCACGTCGACTTCACGCCATTGACGACCGGAAGTGGGCTGGTCACCTATCGCGACGCGGTGCTGGCCGATTCGCCGATCGCCTACTGGACGCTGGACGACGTCGGCACGACCGCGCGCGACGAGCTCGGCGCGTTCGACGGCGTTTACACCGGGACGTGCATGCAGCAGGTCGCTCGCGCCCTGACCGATGACCCGAGCCCCGCTGTGCACTTCGACGGCGTGAGCTGCGGCATCACGGTCGCTGACGAAGGTCGGCTGCAGTTCCTCGACGCAGCACCGTTCTCGCTCGAGGCGTGGATCTCGCCCGAGACCGAGATCAACAACGGGTACTTCGACGTGGTCGGACGCCAGGTGCGGAGCGGTGGCTCACCCGACGCGTCGCCGCCGCCGTGTATCTGGTCACGCGGACAGGTACGACCTGGTCGCAGCAGCACTACATCAAGGCGTCCAACACCGACGCCAGCGACACGTTGGCGTCGTCGCGGCTCGACGCGTCAGCTCGGCGAGCATGTCGTCGGGCGCGTGCAGCGCGTACGCCATCGCGATCGCACGCGCATGTGATCCGCGGCCGCGAGCCCGGCACCGAGCCCCGGCGTCGTCGACGTCACGAACGTGATCGCTTCCGGCCTGCTCAGGCATCCCCCACCCGAGCGCCGCGATCGCGCACCCCGGCCGGAAATCCACCCAGGTATTGACCCGACGCGCGGGTGCTGGCGGGCGGCACATGTACGAACGAGCGCGACCTCGGCGGAGACGTTCGAGCTAGCGGCAGCCGAATGCGTGCAGCAGCCCGTCGGCGCCCGATGTGAACAGCTGCGAACCGGTGCCGTCGATCGCGAGGCCGATCGCGGACGCGATCGGGAGACTGCCGACCTGCTCTGCGGTATCGCTCCGCCACACGCGCAGGGTGCCCTCGCTGCCGGCCGTCGCGAACAGCTCGTCGCCCAGAGGTGTCAGGCCGACGGCTCGGTGATCGGGCACGATCGCGGTCGTTCGCGGTCCGTCGGACACGTCGTCGGACGGCAGCAGTGCGACGAAGCCGTCCCCGGCCGCGAGCCACATGGAGTTGCCGAACGCGAGTGCGCGCACGTCGCCGGCCATCGTGGGGTCCTGCCAGTAGCTCGTGGGACTGCTCGGGTCGGCCGCCGCGCGCAGTTCGACGGCCGGCACTCCGTAGTTATCGCCCGCGGTCGCGAGCACGCCGTCGCCGAGCGCGAGCGCGTTCACGTTCCAGAGCCGTGTCTTGAACGGACCCGCAACGCTGGCCGACGACGAATCGACGCTCCACAGGTTGGCGTAGACGACGTGCCCGCCGACGAACAGCTGCTTGCCGTCGGGAGTCGCGAAGACCGAGGCGAGCGGTTGGTCCGAGATCGCCGTGGTGCCGGCCGGCTGCGCGTCGGCGAGCGACCACCGATCGAGCGCCCCGTTGGCGTCGCCCGCGAGCAAGGTGCCATCCGGGCCGAAACCGAGCGCCTCGGCGACGGGGCCGCCGTCGGCGAACCGCGGGCCGTAGCTCGGATCGTCAGGCGCGCCCGCGATCGACCACTGCTTGACGCTGCCGTCCTGCGAACCGAGCACGATCGTGGAGCCGCCGGCCGCGATCGACGTGACCGCGCCGTGCAGGTTGCTCGTGCTCCACTGCTCGTACAGCTGACCACCACCGGCAAGACAGCGCTCCAGCGGCGAGCTGGTCCGTGCAGACGGCGCCTGCGTGCCACACGCTGCCAAGGTCATCCACGCTGCGATTCGCTTCATCGTGCCCCCCATCGCGCGCGAACGTGGCACTCGTGTACGGTGAGAACAATCGATATGATCTGGACAGGATTGTACGGATTCTTCGAATAATGCTCCCAGACCTGGAATCTCTGCGCTGCTTCGAGGCCGGCGCGACTCACCTCAACTTCCGCACGGCTGCGCGCGCGGTCGCGCTGTCGCCAGCCGCGCTCGGCGAGCGGATCAAGCGGCTCGAGGATACGCTCGACGCGGCGCTGTTCGCGCGCACGACCCGCCGAGTCGCGCTCACGGCGGCGGGCCAGCGCCTGCTGCCGCACGCTCGCGCGCTGCTCGAGCAGGCCGGGCGGTGCCATGCCGTGGTCCACGAGCAGGCCCGCGCCGCCCCGTTCGAGCTCGCGATCGGCACGCGCTTCGAGCTCGGGCTGTCGTGGCTCACGCCGGCGCTGCGCCGCCTGCGCGCACACGTCCCGGAGCGCACGCTCCACCTCGTGTTCGGCGACAGTCCGGATCTGCTCGACCGCGTGCGGCGAGGCCAGCTCGACGGCGCGATCACGAGCGCCCGGCTGACCCTGGCCGGGCTGTCGTACGAGCGCCTGCACGATGAAGACTACGCGTTCGTCGGAGCGGCTCGGCTCGTGCGTCAGCGCCGACTGTCGCGTGCCTCCGATGCCGCCCGCCACGTGCTGCTCGACATCGCGCCGGAGCTGCCTCTGTTTCGCTACTTCCTCGACGCCATCGGCCGGCGCGACGTGTGGACGTTCGGCGCCGTCGAATATCTCGGCACGATCGGCGCGATCCGCCAGCGCGTATTGCAGGGCGCGGGGGTCGCGGTGCTGCCTCGTTACTTCGTCGCCCGCGATCTCGCCGCTTGCCGGCTGGTGCGCGTCCTGCCGCGTGTGCGGCTCCAGCGCGACGCGTTCCGCCTGGTCTGGCGCACCGGTCACCCGCGCGAGCGCGATCTACGCGAGCTCGCGTCCGAGCTGTCGCACATCCCGCTGTGCTGACGCGGACACCTGCCACGCGGCGAGCGCGCTGCGATCGGGAATTACGCCCGAAGCGCCGACGATGGCGAGCCTACTGGTAGACAGCAGTTGCGCTGAAATTGCTGCCGAAGTTCGAGAGGTAACTCATCATGAAATGCGTGGCTGCGCGGGAAGACGGAAACTGGATGCCAGACACGGCTTTCGCAAAGCACGTGGTCACGAAGCCCTCCGGGCCGGCATCATCCGGTTGATCGAGGGCCGCAGCTCCGTTCGGTTTGATCGTTACGTCCATCTGACCCATGCCGGCTATCTGGTTGGTGCACGGCGCCAACTGGGCTCGATTCGCGTCGAGAATCGCTTGCACCGTTTCCTTGGGCAGCGAGCCATCGGCGCCGTCCGCCGGGCTTCGCTCGCTCCGAGGTGCCGCTGGTTTGTGGGGCCCCGGCACGTCGATGGTGTCACAGGCGACGGATGACGAGATGGCCACCGTTCCCCCGAACGTTTGCTGCGGATGAAAGCACTCGTAGAGCACATCATTTCCGCAACCACTCATCTGAAAGACCGGGCCTCGGTTTCCATGCCGTCGGTTGCGTTGTTGCTGTTTCCATAGCGCGACGCGCGCCGGGTCGGCTTTGAGCTCGGCGGGAGGCTCGTCGGCGCCATGCGTGATATCCCAGACGTTGACGTCCGTTCGGCGGCGAGCATCGATGCGCTCCTCCGGGCAGAAGAACTCACGCGAAAATGCCTGCTTGGCATCGCGACTCGAAATATCGTGTCCTGGAAACAGGACAGCGACGAGCCCACACACCGGGAGCGCGATGATCGAGGCCCAGAGTGTCCACGTGAACACTTTCTGTGCGACGTCCCAGTCTTGACTGTTCGCGAGCCAAATTCCGAACGGACTCAGACCGGCGATCACCATGAGCACGACAAACACCACCGTAGAGATGATACCGCATGGCGACAGGCACAGCGGCACGGACGATACGGCGTCTACTCTTCTTCGGCTCTACGTCGCCTTCGCGGTGACCTCGAAGCCCAGGCTGACGAGCACGCAACGAGTCTCCTGAACCGTGGGAACGGCCTGACGTTCCGCGCCGACCGCGTGATCGAATGCGACGAGCCGGTCGAGGATCTCGTCCCTCGAGCTGCCCAGTCTGTCGAGAAGACCGACCCGGGCGCGCGGCGTGAGGTCCTCGCTGACACCGCGCGTGTTGTGGAACAGAACCTGGATCCACTTCGCGAGGGTTGCACGTTCATGCGCGAGCATCCGCGTGCGCATGTCTTCCTCGCTCGGGGGATTTGCGAGGAGGTGGCGCAGCCGATTGCGGCGAGCGACGACCTTGACGTAAAGGCCCGTGATCGAATCCTGCGAGACCGCGCTCCCATTCAGCTCAACGCACCGAAATGCGAGCGGCAGGACGAGCACGAAGTCGAGCAACCAGCGGCCATCGGGCGCAAACGGGTGCTCGATCGGGCTCGGCAGATCGATACGACCGAACCGGTCGCTCGCCCCCGGTCCGGCACCGAAGATCGCTTCGCTGATCAAGCCGTCGGCGACTGGCATGTACGGAGCGGTCAGGGAATAGGTCTCCGCCGTTTCGACACTGCCGAACGAACGTACACGATCCGTCGTCAGACGACGCAATTCGATGTGCTCGAACCGGTACGACGAGCCGAGGTGACGTAACAAGAGCTCCGAGTCGTCCATGGTGTCGCCGGTCCGGATGGCCGACCAGATTCATCGATTGGACCACGGATAGGAACACGGAGCTGATCCCGGGCAACGACGATTCCCGAGAGTGACTACCGAGGCGGAGGCGCCACGTGCGTCGGAGGTGTCGTGCCGTGGGCCAGCATGATCACGCCGGCGCCGCCACCACCACCGCCGCCACCGTCGCCGCCGGTGCCGGGACTTCCATTCGAGCCGGTCTCGGTCGCGCCAAACGAGCCTTCGCCGCCGTCGCCACCGTTGCCACCGCCGGAGCCGCCCAGCGCGCCATCCGTCGGCCCACTGGACACGCTCCCCGAATGACCGCTCGTCGCGGTTCCGCAACCTTCTCCACCGCCGCCACCGTTCGCGAAGATGTTGCCGTTGCCGATCACGGTCGGGGCGTCGAGACCGATGAGCCCACCGGCGCCGCCACCGCCGCCGCCGCCGTTGTCTCCCATCGTGGCGCCGACTCCAGGAGCGCCCGACGCATTGATGGCGCCATCGATGTGAATCGTGTCGGTCGCGATGATCCAGACGACGCCCCCTCCGGCTCCGCCGGTGCCGGCACCATTGCCCGCGCCCGACGAGCCAGGACAGCCGCCGATCAGCGTGGTGAATCCGGGCGGGGTCGCGGCGGTGCCACCCGCTCCTCCCGGCCCGTCACCCGCGCCGCCGTCTCCGCCCATGCCGCCGTAGCTGCCACCGGCACCGCCCCCCGCAGTACCGGCGGCGAACGTGGGCGCCACGGCGCCGCTGCACGACGCGGGTGCCGCAGCACCGGTGGCCGTCATGTTGCTCGACACGTCGATCACCGCTGCGCCACCGACCATCACGTCGCCGCTCGATGCGACGATCACGAGTGGGCGGGTACCGCTCGCAGCGATCGGCATCGGGATGTTCACGGACTGTCCGACGATCAGACAGATGTCTTGACCCGCAGTGAACGAGGTCGCGCTCGCACAGGACGCCGAGGAGGGCTGCGTCAGAATCGCGCCGGGAGGAACGGTCGTCATCATCGGCGGAGGCTCGAGCAAGCAGATGGGGACGATCGTTCCCACACTGGTCCCGTTGCACGCCATCGCATCACGCTGCGCATCGTTGGCGGCCGCGTCCGTTGTCGGCTTCGCGTCGGAGCGCTCGTCGCTGCCATGCGTGAACGCACATGCGGTCAGGGCGCAGTACGCCAGACTCGTCTTGGTCGCAGACCACACACCACGATGATAATGCTTCATCACTGGCAGCGATCCGCCAATATCGCTGATCACGCTCGCGTCGCGCTGCCGGTGGCCGCCTGTGGAAGCTCGAGCGGCTGATCGCGACTCACGTCTGCGGTGGCTGGGATCCGCCCTTGATGACGTACTTGCCGATCTTCAGGCGCTCGCGTGCGCTGGTGCCCGGCGGCACCACGAGCGCGACGACCTCGCCGGCCTTGACCAGCGAGTCGAGGGCCATCCGCACCTTGACCGGCGCGTTTCCCCCCTTGAGTCCCAACGCCTCCGCGAGCTCGGTCGGGCTCTGCGATCCCTTGTCGCGGAGCAACGGCAGGATGCGGGGCGCGAGCTGCTTGGCCTCGCGCTGCATCGACAACAGCCAGATCGTGCTCACGACCGCGCCGATCAGTGCTCCGATTAGCCAGGGCGGCATGCTGACGACAATCTATCACCGGTTCACCCGGTGCGCGGCCGCCGCGCGCGTGGTGACATCCGCCGCGCGGCCATGGTCCGTCCAACGGCCTCTTCGGGTCAGCTGTGCACGCGTGAGCTCGTCGCGCCATCGCTCGCGGTCACGCTCACCGTGCCGCGTGCACGATGCGCTGGATCTCCGCCGTCGAAGCAGACGGGCCGAGAATCGCGCGCAGGCCGGCCTCGAGCACCTCGTCGCGGCCGGCGCGCAGCCCGGCGATCGTCGGCGTGACCACGCGATCGGGCACGATGCCGATGCGCTGGGTCGGGGTCTTGTCGGGATAGAACACGCCGAGGCCGCTGATCATGGTCTCGAGGCCGCCCGGCAACGCGAACGGGGAGACGTTGCCGTCGGCGCCCGCTGTCGTCGAGCCGACGACCACCGCGTGACCGGCGCGCAGCGCCATCGTCGTGTACTCGGCCTGGCTTTGCGAGACCTCGTCGACCAGGACGACGACCTTGCCCGCGTAGTGCGGCGTCCTCGGATCGAGCGATATGTTGTCGGACCAGTGAAACGCACCGGGATTGGACAGATCACCCTTGGTGAACCGCGCGAACGGCGTCGGTCGGTCGACCAGCAGCGAGCCGAGCGCGAACACGACGAACTCGGCGGGATAGTTCCGGATGTCGACGATCCAGCCCTTCGTGCCCGCAGCCTGCTCGACGTAGTGAGCGGCATCGCTCGCCTTGACCGCCGACAGCTTGAGATACGCCACGTCGCGCGACAGCAACCGGAACGGCGGGCCAGGCAGATCGCGAACGGGCGGCATCGGTGTGGCCTTCGTGGACCGCGGCAGCGTTCGTCGCACGTGCGAGCCGCGGTGGTCGACGACGAGCGTGGCCTCGCCGTCGCACGGACCGCGCGTGATCGTCACGGAGATGTCGCGCAGGCGCGCCGCGTCGTTCGATCCCGCGTAGTACGGCAACCATCGCGCGAGCAGATCCTCGATCGGTGCGCCGTCGATGCTCGCGATCACGTCGCCGGGCTCGAGCGCGCGAGCGGGATCGCCGGTCACGACCACCGGCTGCCTGCCGATGAAGCGCACCGCGATCGGCAGCTCGCACTCGCCCTCGGGCGGCCGGACATCGAGCGAGCTCCACAGGTTCGCGTGGCCATCGCGGATCCGACCGATCGCGGTCATCATCGCGAGCTTGTAATCCTTCGCGGTGGAAGCGAGCACGACACTCGGAATCATCTCGGCGAGCACGGCTTGCCAGTTGTCCGCGAGTGCTCGGTCGGGAGCCCAGTACTCGACGATGTTCCACAGCCGGAACAGCGCCAGCAGCTGGAACCCGGCGTCGGGTAGCGTGATGTCGGCGTACGCTGGCTCGTGAAGGAACTGCGGATTGTCGACGCCGGGCACGAGCGCCACGTAGAACTGGCGGTCGGGGACCCGCGCATCGTGGATCGAGCGAAGCCGCGCGCCGAGCTCGCCGCCGAGCGTCGTGCGATCGTCGAGATCGGGTGAGAGCGCGAGGTCGGTGTCGTCGAGCTTCGCGCACGTTCCGCATGGCGCGACCGGCCCCAGGTGATCGATCCACTGCACCAGCGCCGCTTCCGCGCTCGCACGATCGCTCGCGGCGAGGATGTGCGGCAGCTCGCGGAGCAGCTCGTAGTCCCAGTGCAGCTCGCCGGCCGTGACCTTGGGATGGTGGTACTTGAGGAAGCCCCAGACCTTGCCGAGCAGCGTCAGGTTCTCGATCTGCTGCGGAGTCAGCCGCGTGATCGCGATGCCCGAGCCGTGATCGAACTGGTGATCGCGATCGAGCACGGTCGTCGGCCGCTCGAGATATGGCGCCTCCCAGATCGGTTTGCCGTCGACGAGAAGCTCGAGGTCATCCGCCCACGCTCTGCCCTCGCCTTCGAGCAGGACGCCCCACACCAGGGTTCGCGCCTTCGCGTCGAGCGGCAGGCGCACCGAATACGCGGTCCACTCGGTCGTTCCGCGCGCGTTCGCGCCCTGCAGGTTGGCGAACTGCACCGGCGCGGAGGCCTCGTCGTCTTCGCGCAGCCACAGGCGCGTGTCCCCCTGGACGTCCTCCGTGCGCAGGAAGCCGCGCAGCTCGACGACCGATCCCGAGAAATCGATCGGAACGTGATCGACGATCGTCGAGAACCCGTTGGCAGCTGTCGCGCTCCGCTCGATCCGGAACGCGCCGTGCCCGCCGTGGACGATCGTCGCGTCGACCGCGCCCGCGCCGTCGGGCCGGATCTTCCAGCGCTGCGGATGTCCGTCGGGCTGCGAGCTCTCGAAGCCGAGCGCCGCCTCGAGCTCGGCGCGCTCGGTCGCCGCGACGGTGGGGTGTACCGGCCGTGCGATCGGCGCTACCGCCGCGACCGCCGCTGGTTTCGCTGGCAGTGGCGCAGCCGGCTGCGGCGGCGACGCGCAGCCCACGACCGGCGCCAACGCGAACACGAGCCATGCGCGCATGCCTGTCTTATAGCCGGAAAGTCCGGGGCCAATGCGGCGCCCGACTCCGGTTGTCATCTGGCTGACTTCGTGTCCGGCGTCCGAACGCCGGACACGGCGGAGCCGGCGATCGGCGGGCCGCGTCGGGCGACGTGCGATGATGAGGCATGGTCCGCGGAGCTGCCCTCGCATGGCTCGCCGTGGGCTGCGGTCGCCTGGACTTCGCGACCTCCTCGGCCGTCGATGCTGCGGGCGACGGCGCGGTCGACGGCGTGCGCGACGCGATCGCGGCGAACATCGCGTACGTCGGGCCGTTCGCCGAGCGCTACCCGGGCGCCGGCAGCACCGACTCGTTCCAGACCGCCGCCGCCGCCGCGGGAGATGCGATCGCGATCCAGGTGGGCTGCCACGACGACGCCCACCAGCCTTCGTCGGTGCAGGTGAGCGCGCCGGGGTGGACCTTCGATCAGCTCCAGCCCGTGCAGGGCGACGGCATGATCGCATCCGCGACCTACGGCGCGATCGCGCCCGACACGACCACCGTCACGGTCACGGTGACCTGGGACGTGAGCTGCGACATCGGCAAGGGCGAGCTCGGCGACGAGTTCGCGATGACGGCTCCGTCCGGCGGCGCGACGACGTTCGACGCGTCGATCGAGACGTCGGGTTCCGGCGATTGCATCGGATCGATCACGACCGGGCACACCGGTGATGCGATCTGGGCGAGCTGCATCTCCGAGAACTTCGTGGTCGCGCCGGGATCGGGCTTCACCGAGGCAGCCAGCGATGGCGGCGGCGACGCCGCGGAGTACGAGCTCGACGCCGGCCCGGCCGGGACGCTGATCTCGGCCACGTATCACAACGCTGCGGTGCCGTACGTGTTCGCGGTCGTCGCGATCGCGCCGCGTTGAGGCCTTCGGGTACTCGAGGGACCGCGCTCAACTCGGAAACGGTGGCAGCGATTGCCCGCCGAACAGCGTGAGATGCCACGCGAGATCGCCCGGCAGCTCCGCCGGATCGAGCTCGATCGAGTACATCGTGTCGACGATGCAATCGTGCAGCTCGGCGCTGATCGGCGTGCCGGGCTCGGCGCGCGGGTCGATCGTGATCGAGCCCGGCGCGTTCGCGAGCGACGGGTCCGCGGCCGTCGCAGCGCCTTCGGGCTGCGGCTCGGCGATCACGACGCGTTCGCTGTCCGCGTCGAGGAACGCGACGCCGCCGCTCGCCAGCACGGACTCGGTCGGCCCCGTCACGTCCGCGACCGACACCGACGCGAACATCGCGCCGGCATTGGGCTCGGTCTCGATCGTGGCGTCGACTCGCACCGGCGCGGGATGGTGGTGCAGGTCCTGACAGCTCGCGAGCAGCTGTGCGACCACCGTCATCGTCGACTGCAGGTACGTCGAGTTGCACTCGCTCGGCGAGCCGGAGCAGTGCGGGTGGACCGCGGGCGATGGCGGCGCGCTCGGGTTGGTGGACGCGGCCGGCTGCGCCGTCGCAGGCGCTTGCCGCGCGGCCACGATCGCCGCCGCGAGCGACACGCGCTCGAGCGGGCTGATCCTCCTCGCGATCGCGTGCGGTCCGTCGTCGGCGCGGGTCTCCGCGGACGTCGTGTTCGCCTCCGCGTCGCGACGCGTGACGCAGTACCAGACACCGCCGCCGACTGCGACCGCGAGCGTGGCGAGAGCAAGCTTCGAACCGATCATGACCTGTCCTTTCGTGACTCCAGTTGCCACGGAGGTGGTCGCGGCCTTCGCTTCGGTGACAGTCGCGATCGTGATCGCGGCGATCACGCCGGCCGAGAATGCCGCACTCGGCCGCATCGCCTCGAGTTGCTCGAACAGCCGTGCGCGCGTCGCCTCGCGCGCGCGGTGCAAGCGCTGCTTCACGACGTCGCGCGTGACGCCGAGCCCGGCGGCGACCTGCTCGACCGAGCGATCCTCGAAGTAATAGAGGACGATCGCCTCGCGATGCGCGTCGGGCAACTCGTCGAGCGCGCGCTGGAGCAGCTCGCGACGCTCGCGCTCGACGACGTGATCGAGCGGCGACGACACCGGCTCGTCGAGCCGGTCCGGATCCCTGCGGCGCCCCCGCTTGCGTACGGCGTTATTCGCGAGATTCCGGGCGATGCCCGCGAGCCACGCGCCGATGCGCGCGGGGTCGCCCAGCGATACCAGCTGGCGCCACGCCGCCACGAACGTGTCCTGGCCGACATCCTCGGCGAGCATGCGATCGCGCGTGATCGCGAACGCGACGCCGACGACGAGCCGCTGGTACCGTTCGACGAGCGCCGCGAACGCGGCGCGATCGCCGGCGAGGGCGCGCTGGACGAGGCCGTGGTCTGACACGTGGCGCGAGATAGTGGTCACGACCCGGCCGGCGGTGACAATCAAATTAGCTGTCGCAGACGTCATGAAGATGCAACATGTCGCCGGGCGAAGGACGACCAAGCGATCTCGTCGATTGCGGCTACGGGGTGCCTGCTAGCGCGCGGGCGGCGTGGTGCCAACCAGCGTGAACGACAGCTCGTAGTTCTTGTTGAGCTGGCGGTGCGAGCCGCTCGCGATGCCGGCGTCGCGCGTGTAGCAGCGCGTGTCGTCGGGCGAATCGGGATGCACGCTCGAGCCCTCGCTGTACGCGCAGAACCCGCCCGCGATCGCGCGGATGCCTTCGACCGCGCGGCCTTTCGGGCTCCAGGTCGTGTCCACGGTTACCTTGCGAAACGGTTTCGGCACCGGGGGGATCAAGACGCCACGAAGGGTCGCATCGTCGAGCTGTTCGGCATCGCGCGGTAAGCCGTCGCCGCCGTCGGCATAGTGCAGGCCATCCGGGCCGGCGTAGTAGATGCGGTCGACGAACTCCCCGTCGATCGACGGGGTGCACTCGATCTTGCTGACCTTGCCGCGCGCCGGTACATCGACGACCGCCGTCACCGTGCACGAGACCCGCTGCCGCGTCACCTTCGCCGGTGCCTCGAGGTAGCTCGTGTATGTCACGTCGTACGTCCACGCGCGCCCGAGCTCGAACAGCTTCGCGTAGTGGGCGGGCAGCTTGGGGCTGGCGTGCGCCGGCGGCGCCGCCACAACCGCGACGCACAGCGTGCCGAACAGATGGGTTCGCTTCATGGGTCCCGCGCTCCCCAGCCGGGCTAGCGAGCGTGCGCTTCGCGCCTGGCGAGCTCGACGTCGACGTCGACCATCATCGCGATGAGCTCCTTGAAGTTGACCTTCGGCTGCCAGCCGAGCTCCTTCCGCGCCTTGGACGCGTCGCCCTGGAGCATGTCGACCTCGGCCGGGCGGATCTGACGTGGATCGAGATCGACGAAGTCGTGCCAGTCGAGATCGACGTGGCCGAACGCGACCTCGAGGCACTCCTTCACGCTGTGCGTCTCGCCCGTCGCGATCACGTAGTCTGCAGGCGTGTCGTGCTGGAGCATCAGCCACATCGCGACGACGTAATCGCCGGCAAACCCCCAGTCGCGCTTCGCGTCGAGGTTGCCGAGGCTGAGCCGCTTGTCGAGGCCCGCGACGATGCGACCGACGCCGCGCGTGATCTTGCGCGTCACGAAGTTCTCGCCGCGGCGCGGGCTCTCGTGGTTGAACAGGATCCCGTTGCAGCAGAACATCTTGTAGGCTTCGCGGTAGTTCTGGGTGAGGTAGAAGCCGTAGGCCTTCGCGCACGCGTAAGGGCTGCGCGGGTGAAAGCGCGTGGTCTCGGTCTGCGGGACCTCGACCACCTTGCCGTAGAGCTCCGACGACGACGCCTGGTAGAAGCGCGTCGGCCGGCCGGAGAGCCGGATCGCCTCGAGGAGGCGACCGACGCCGGCGCCGGTGACGTCGCAGGTGTACTCGGGCATCTCGAAGCTGACGCGCACGTGGCTCTGGGCCGCGAGGTTGTAGATCTCGTCGGGCTGGACGTTGCGAAGCACGTTGTGCAGCGACGTCGAGTCGACGAGGTCTCCGTAGTGCAGCTTGACCCGGTCGCGAACGTGAGCGATGCGGTCGAGGTTGAACGTGCTCGCTCGCCGCATCAGGCCGTGCACTTCGTAGCCTTTCTCGACGAGAAGCTCGGCGAGATAAGAACCGTCCTGCCCGGTGATCCCGGTGATCAATGCGCGCTTCATCCCGAGTCTCCTTGTCTCACGTGTTCGAGATCGTGCTCGGCGATGTTGCGCACGAGCTCGCGGAACGTCATCGAGGGCGCCCAGCCCAGCGCCCGCAGCTTGGTCGCATCCCCGACGAGGCGCGGGATGTCGGCGCGGCGGAACAGCGACGGATCGGTGCGCAGTACCGCCGCGGGATCGAGGCCGAGGAGCTCGCAACACGTCGTCGCGATATCCGCGACCGAGTGGGCCTCGCCCGACGCGCAGATGTAATCGCCGGGCGGCGCGCCGAGCGCGAACATCTCGGCTGCGCGCGCGAAGTCATCGGCGTAGCAGAAGTCACGGATCACCGACGTGTTGCCGAGCGCGACCGAGTCGTCGAGGCCGAGCTTCACGCGTGCCAGTCCGCGCGTGATCTTGCGAAACACGAAGTGCGGCGCGCGGCGTGCGGACTCGCCGAGATAGAAGATCAGATTCGTGGCGCGCGCGCCCATCTGCTCGCGCGTCATGCGCACGGTGAGGTGACCGGCGGCCTTCGCGACGCCATACGGCGAGATCGGCGCGATCGCGGTCGACTCGTTCTGCGTGGGCTCGGTCGCGTCGCCGAAGATCTCGGCGGTGCTCGCGTTCACGAACGGCACGCCGCGTGCGGCGGCGGCGTACGCGAGCGCGGTGGTGAGCCGGGCGTTGACGTCGAACGCCTCCATCGGCGCGCGCCACGACTCGGCGACGCTCGCCTTGCCTGCGAGGTGAACGATCGCGTCGACCGCGCCGACGCTATCGAGGAACGCGGTGACGTTGTCAGCGTCGAGCGCGTGGCGGCGCAGCTCGATGCCATCCGGCAACCCGGGTCGCGGGGCGGTCTCCACGCCGATCGTGACGTGACGACCGGCGACCAGCCGCTCGGCGAGAAACGATCCGACCTGTCCGCCGACGCCGATGACGAGGACGCGTGCCATATCGTGCGCCGCTGAATAGCATGGATTGCGTCGACACCGTCGGCGCGATATAGGGCGATTCGTGACGGAAACCCCACGACTGCTCGTCTCGTTGGCGATGTACAACGAGGCCGAGAATGTACGCCCGTTGACGCTCGCGATTCGCGAAGTCGTCCCGCACGCGTCGATCCTGTTGATCGATGACAACTCTCCCGACGGCACCGGGCAGGTCGCCGACGAGCTCGCGCGCGAGCTGGCGAACGTTGCGGTCGTGCATCGCGCCGGCAAGCTGGGCCTCGGCTCGGCGATCGTCGATGCCATGCGATACGCGGTGGAGCACGGCTACGACTACTACTTGAACCTCGACGCCGACTTCAGCCATCCGCCGC
Source organism: Kofleriaceae bacterium (assembly GCA_035500135.1). Classification (GTDB taxonomy): domain Bacteria; phylum Myxococcota_A; class Polyangia; order Haliangiales; family Haliangiaceae; genus JABFXX01. Next base: position 399 of record DATJXL010000331.1, on the reverse strand, counting down.
GCTTCATCCCGGCGCTGCTCGACGGCATGCGCGATCGCGACGTCATGATCGGCTCGCGCTACATCCCGGGCGGGCACGTCATGGGCGAGTACGGACTGCGGCGCAAGATGATGTCGTTCGGGATCAACACGCTCGCGCGCGTGTGTCTCGGCCTTCGCACGCGCGACAACAGCGGCAGCTATCGCTGCTATCGCGTGTCGAAGCTCGCGAAGATCGATTTCGATCGGGTGAAGTCGCGCGGGTATTCGTTCTTCGAGGAGATCCTGTACCTGTGCAAGCAGGTCGGCTGCACGTTCGGCGAGACCCCGATCACGCTCGAGGATCGTCGCGCCGGCCGCTCCAAGCTGAACAAGGCCGAGGCCGTCCGGTCCGCCGCGATCATCGTGCAGCTCGGACTGG
>DATJXL010000330.1:0-19054 GCA_035500135.1 Kofleriaceae bacterium | reverse complement strand
TCGCCGTGGTCGCCGGGCCGCGCGCCGAGATCCGCTACGGCTACGACTCCGCGCACTCGCCGCTCGGCCGCGGCGCGCTCGCGGCCGACCTCGCGCTCGAGCTCCTGCCGCGCGCGCTGCCGGCGACCCTCGCGCTGCGCTTCGATCAGGACGCGACCGATTCGGTGAAGAGCTCGGCGCTCGTCCTCGAGCTGGGATTCGAAGTGCGCTGATGCGCCGGCTGCGGGCGATCGGCGTGGCGCTCGCGATCGCCGCGGCGCTGGTCGCGCCGGCGGCCGCGCAAGCTCCGTCGTGCACCGCGTGCGCGCGCGGCGACGCGACGATCGCGCGGTTCGCGCTGCACGCGCTGCCGCCGCTCGCCGCCGAGCTCGGCGCGCTCCGGCTCGACGATCCCCTCTCCGCCGACCAGTACGCTCGCCTGCTCGAGCTGCGCCGCCGCGTGCCCGCGCTCGTCGAGCTCGGCGCCGTCCCCGATCGCGACCGCGACGCGATCGCGGCGGCGCTGTGCCGCGCCGATACCGGAGACTGCTTCGAGGCCACCGCGCACGCGCTGCGCTGCCTCGCCGATCGCTGCACGGTGGCGTTGCCTCCGACCGATCCGCACCACGCCGACCTGGTGACGCTGCCCGACGACTGTCACCAGTACAGCACGCACGCGCGCTCGCAGCGCTACGGCCTCGGCGTCGACTGGGGCACGGGCTGGCAGCGCAGCCGATATCCGAGCGACGGCGGCGCGTGGTCGCTCGGGATCGCGGGCCGCCTGCGTCTCGACGATCGGTTCGGCGTGGTCGCGCGCGTCGATCGCGTGGCGGGCCGCGACCAGGCGACCGACGCCAACCACGACGGCTACGACGACTTCTCGACCGGCACGATCACGCGCATCACCGCGCTCGCCGGGCCGACGATCGTGCTCGATCACTCGCGGTTTGCCGACACGGTGCGGTTCGCGCGGCTCGATCTGCTCGCGGGCTACCTGACCACGCCATCGCAGGCCGACGAGGCCGGCCCCGCCGCGGGCGCCGACCTCACGTACCAGATGTCGATCGTCCAGGTCGGGCTGCGCTTCGTGCAAGGCTTCGGCGATGCCCGCACCGCGACGATGCTGCTCGGCCACGTCGGTCTCGCGCCCGGCAGCATCCCCGGCTACGACGACCAGACCGACTGCGGCGCGGCCACGTCGCCGCGACGCACCCCGCTCGCGATCGGCATGGACTTTCCGCTCGTCGGCTACGGCTTGTCGTCGCAGCTCGGCTACCTCGTGCCCGGCCTCGGCTTCGAGGCGGCGTGGCACGTCACGCACCGGCTCGACGCGCTCGCGCGCGCGGACCTGCTCGTCTACCCCGGCTACGACCGCGATCGCGTGCTGCACCAGGCGCTGCTCGCCGGCGCGCGCATCGCTCACGGCCACCGACACCACGGCAATACCGGCTGGTTCACGACGATCGCCGCCGGCTACTCGCACGGCATCGGGCTCGATCCGACGTCGGTGGGCTCGGGGCCGATCGCGGACGTCTCGCTCGGCTGGGGTGGCGAATGGGCGGACGGCGCCGGCTACCTCCGGCTCCACGCGCGCTCCGGCATCGGCCCCGACAACTACGACTATCGCGCCGTGTTCCTGTCGGCTGGCTTCGAGCTCCGGATCGATCCGAATAGCTGGCGGGATCGCGACTGACGGCGCCATTCCTCGGCACTCCTCCTGTTGACGCGTTTGTAAGCGTGGTTACGTTGGGGGCGCCATGAAGATCGACCAGCTCACCGTCAAGGCGCGCGAGGCGCTCGCCTCCGCGCGCGATGCCGCGATCGCACGCCACCATGCCGAGGTCGGCGCCGAGCACCTGCTGCTCGCGCTGCTCGAGCAGGAAGACGGGGTAGTCCCGCGCATCCTCGGCAAGCTGGGTGCGGATCCGCGCGTCGTGCGCGCCGACCTCGACCAGGCGCTCGGCAAGCTGCCGCGCATCCACGGCGCCGCGCTCGACGTCGATCTCGGGCGCGGTCTTAAGGATTTGTGGGAGGCCGCCGGGAAGCAGGCCGACGAGATGAAGGACGAGTTCATCTCGACCGAGCACTTCCTGCTCGCGCTCGCGACGGGCAAGACGGCGGCGAGCGACGCGCTCCGCAAGAGCGGTGCGACGAAGGACGCGATCCTCGAGGCGCTGCAACAGGTGCGCGGCAACCAGCGCGTCACCGACCAGGATCCCGAGGCCAAGTACGAGGCGCTCGACCGCTACACGCGCGACCTCACGAAGCTCGCGCACCAGGGCAAGCTCGATCCCGTGATCGGCCGCGACGAGGAGATCCGCCGCACGATCCAGATCCTGTCGCGCCGCACGAAGAACAATCCCGTGCTGGTCGGCGAGGCCGGCGTCGGCAAGACCGCGATCGTCGAGGGCATCGCCCAGCGCGTCGCGACCGGCGACGTTCCGGAATCGCTGCGCGACAAGCGGATCCTGTCGCTCGATCTCGGCGCGCTGATCGCGGGCGCGAAGTACCGCGGCGAGTTCGAGGAGCGGCTCAAGGCCGTGCTCAAGGAAGTCGCGTCGTCGGAAGGCAACGTCATCATGTTCATCGACGAGCTGCACACGCTCGTCGGCGCGGGCGCGGCCGAAGGCGCGACCGACGCGGCGAATCTGCTCAAGCCCGCGCTCGCGCGCGGCGAGCTGCGCTGCATCGGCGCGACGACGCTCGACGAGTACCGCAAGCACATCGAGAAGGACAAGGCGCTCGAGCGCCGGTTCCAGCCGGTGATGGTCGAGGAGCCGTCGGTCGACGACACGATCGCGATCCTGCGCGGCCTCAAGGGCAAGTACGAGGTCCACCACGGCATCCGCATCCGCGATGCCGCGCTGGTCGCGGCCGCGCGGCTGTCGCATCGCTACATCCCGGCGCGCCAGCTGCCCGACAAGGCGATCGACCTCGTCGACGAGGCCGCGTCGCGGCTCAAGATGGAGATCGAGAGCGTGCCGACGCCGATCGACAACCTCGAGCGCCGCATCATCACGCTCGAGGTCGAGCGCGCCGCGCTCGAGCACGAGAAGGACGATCCGCGCGCGCGCATGCGCCTGCCGATGGTCGAGCGCGAGATCGCCGAGCTGCGCGAGCAAGCCAGCGCGATGAAGGCGCAGTGGCAGGCCGAGCGCGATCTCATCAAGAATCTACGGTCCAAGAAGGAGCAGGTCGAGCAGCTCAAGACCGACGCCGAGAAGCTGACGCGCACCGGCGACTACGCGCGCGCGTCCGAGCTCCGCTTCGGCCAGATCCCGACGCTCGAGAAGGAGATCACCGCGCTCACGACCAAGGTCGAGGACCTGCGCAAGAAGGGGAGCTTCCTGCGCGAGGAGGTCACCGAGGACGACATCGCCGCGGTGGTCGCGAAGTGGACCGGGATCCCGGTCGAGAAGATGCTCGAGGGCGAGGTCGAGCGGCTCACGAAGATGGAGGACCGCCTGCGCCAGCGCGTGGTCGGTCAGGACGCCGCGGTCACCGCGGTTGCCGGCGCGGTGCGCCGCGCGCGCGCCGGCCTCAAGGATCCGAACCGGCCGATCGGCAGCTTTTTGTTCCTCGGGCCGACCGGCGTCGGCAAGACCGAGCTCGCGCGCGCGCTCGCCGAGTTCCTGTTCGACGACGAGCAGTCGCTGATCCGCATCGACATGTCGGAGTATCAGGAGAAGCACACGGTGTCGCGCCTGGTCGGCGCACCTCCCGGCTACATCGGCTACGAGCAAGGCGGCCAGCTCACCGAGGCGGTCCGCCGCCATCCGTACAGCGTGATCCTGCTCGACGAGATGGAGAAGGCGCACGCCGACGTGTGGAACGTGCTGTTGCAGGTCCTCGACGACGGCCGGCTGACCGATGGTCAGGGCCGCACCGTCGACTTCAAGAACACGGTCGTGATCATGACGACGAACGTCGGCAGCCAGCAGCTGTTGCGGATGACCAAGGCGAACCGCGGCGAGGTCGAGAAGCTCGCGCTGCGCGAGCTCCAGGCCGCGTTCCGGCCCGAGTTCTTGAACCGGATCGACGAGATCATCTTCTTCGAGCCGCTCGGCGAGCACGAGCTCGCGCAGATCGTTCGCATCCAGATCGTGCGGTTCCAGAAGCTGCTCGCGGAGCGCCAGATCACGATCGACCTCACCGACCGGGCAGTCGCGCGTGTCGCCGAGGCCGGCTACGATCCGGTGTACGGTGCGCGTCCCTTGAAGCGCGCGCTGCAACGCCTCGTGATCGACCCGCTCGCCCTCCGGCTGCTCGCCAACGAATTCCGCGCCGGCGACCACGTCGTCGCCGACGTGGACGGCGACCACATCGCGTTCCACACCGCGAAGGGGGCGGCCGCGTAGCCATGGCCCAGCAGCAGATCGATTTCGACCCCGCGGTCGATTACTACGCGGCGCTCGGAGTCGCGAAGGAGGCGACCGCGGACGAGATCAAGAAGGCGTACCGCAAGCTCGCCAAGCAGTATCACCCCGACACCACGGGCGGCGACAAGGCGAAGGAATCGCGCTTCAAGGACATCTCGAACGCATACGACGTGCTCGGAGATGCCAAGAAGCGCAAGCTGTACGACGAGATTCGCGCCGGTGGCGGCCGACCGCGCGGGTTTCCGGGCGGCGTGTACACCGCGCAAGGCGGCGGCCCGGGCGTGTTCGACCTCGGCGATCTGTTCGGCCAGTTCTTCTCGAGCCAGGGGCGCGGTCGCGGCGGCAGAGTGCGCGTCGAGCGCGTCGATTTCGACGGCGGTCCCGGGGCGAATACGGAAGATGCCGAGTTCGAGTCGCAGGTCAAAGCATCCGACGGGACGTGGTTACGCGCGATCGGCAACGACGTGCATTCGGATCTGCGGATCGCGTTCGACCGCGCGATCCTGGGCACGGTCGCGACCGTCGCCACGCTCGACGGCAAGGCCGAGGTCAAGGTGCCGCCCGGCACCTCGAGCGGCAGGAAGCTGCGCCTGCGCGGCAAGGGCCTGTCCGCCCGCTCCGGACCGCCGGGCGATCACTACGTCACGGTCCAGATCGACGTGCCCGGCGACCTCGATGACGAGGGCAAGAAGCTGCTCGTCCAGCTCGTGCAACGCGCGCGCAAACGCGGCCGAGCGGAATGATCTGTCGTACACTCCGAGAAGAAATCGATGACCAAGCACACCGAGACTGCCGGTCAGTACCCCGTCATCCCGCTCCGCACCGAGGTCCAGCTCCCGGGCCACGTCGGTCCGCTCGAGATCGGGCGCGAGGCGTCCGTGCGTGCGATCGAAGCCGCGACCCGCGACGACAACCTCATCGTCATCATTCCGCAGAAGAACCCGGCCGTGCGCGACCCCGGCCAGCGCGATCTCCACGAGGTCGGTGTGCGCGCCGAGATCGTCCAGGTCGTGAAGCATTCGCCCGGCCGCTTCACCTGCGTGATGCGCTTCCTCGAGCGCGTGCACATCGACGCGCTGGTCGCGACCGAGCCGTTCCTCGTCGCGTCGGTGTCGCCGCTGCAGGCGACCTCGACCGCGAGCGCCGACGCGCTGGTCGCGCTCACCGCGAAGGTCCGCGACTACCTGATCGCGGTCGTGACCGACGCGCAGAGCAAGGAGCACAAGGACAAGGAAGGCGCCGCCAAGGAGCCGCGCGGCGAGCTGACGCGCGCCCAGGTCCAGGCGATCGTGGATCCCGACAAGCTCGTCGACGCCGCGGTGCCGTACCTCGAGCTCGAGCGCGACGACCTGACCACGCTGCTGATCGAGACCGACACGATGAAGCGCCTCGAGCGGATCATCCCGTCGCTCGAGCGCCAGGCGACCGTGCTCCGGCTCAAGGCCGACATCGGCGCCGAGCTCGAGGGCGAGTCGAGCCGCACCCACCGCGAGCGCGTGCTGCGCGATCGGATGCGGCAGATCCAGGAGGAGCTCGGCGAGCAGGACGACAACGCCGAGGTCGACGAGCTGCGCAAGCGGATCGAAGACTCGAAGATGAGCGACGAGGTACGCGCGGTCGCGAAGAAGCAGCTCGCGCGCATGAGCCAGATGGCGTCGAGCTCGCCCGAGTACAACATCGCGCGCACGTACGTCGAGAACCTCCTCGAGATCCCGTGGAACGTGTTCACCGACGACCGGCTCGACGTGACGGCCGCGCGCGCGATCCTCGAGGCCGAGCACTCGGGGCTCGACAAGATCAAGAAGCGCATCCTCGAGTTCCTCGCGGTGCGCAAGCTCGCGCCGAACAAGCACGGCCCGATCCTCCTGTTCGTCGGCCCGCCTGGCGTCGGCAAGACGTCGCTCGGCAAGTCGATCGCGTCTTCGCTCGGCCGCAAGTACGTACGGATCTCGCTCGGCGGGGTGCGCGACGAAGCCGAAGTCCGCGGCCACCGCCGCACGTACATCGGCGCGCTGCCCGGCCGCATCGTCGCCGGCCTCAAGAAGGCCGGCTCGATGAACCCGGTGTTCGTGCTCGACGAGATCGACAAGCTCGCGGCCGACATGCGGGGCGACCCGGCGGCGGCGATGCTCGAGGTGCTCGATCCCGAGCAGAACAAGGACTTCGTCGACCACTACATCGAGGTGCCGGTCGATCTGTCGAAGGTGATGTTCATCTGCACCGCGAACACGCTCGAGACGATCAGCCAGCCGCTGATCGATCGCATGGAGACGGTCGAGCTGTCCGGCTACACGACCGTCGAGAAGCTCGCGATCGCGAAGAACCACCTCGTGCCCAAGCAGCTGGGCGAGCACGGCATCGCCAAGGATCAGCTGCAGCTCGACGACGAGGCGCTCCAAGAGGTCATCCACAGCTACACGCGCGAAGCGGGCGTGCGCAACCTCGAGCGCGAGATCGCGGGCCTGTGCCGCGGCGCCGCCGTGAAGGTCGCCGAGGGTGCGACCACGGTGCATGTCGGCAAGGGCCAGCTCGACGAGCTGCTCGGCCCGGTGAAGTTCGTGAGCGACTACGCGGAGCGCAAGCCCGAGGTCGGCGTCGCGACCGGCCTGGCGTGGACGCCGGTCGGCGGCGACATCATGTTCATCGAGGCGCGCATCTATCCCGGCAAGGGCGAGACGCGGCTGACCGGCCAGCTCGGCGACGTGATGAAGGAGAGCGCGGCGGCCGCGATGTCGTGGACGCGCGCGAACGGGACGCGCCTCGGCATCGATCACGACAAGATCACCGCGAACGATCTGCACATCCACCTGCCGCAGGGCGCGATCAAGAAGGACGGCCCGAGCGCGGGTGTCGCGCTGGCCGTCGCGATCGTGTCGGCGTTCACGAAGCGGCCGATCCGCAACGACGTCGCGATCACCGGCGAGATCGACCTGCGCGGCCACGCGCTGCCCGTCGGCGGCATCAAGGAGAAGGTGCTCGCGGCCCACCGCGCCGGCATCAAGATCGTGTTCCTGCCCGAGCGCAACCAGAAGGACACGATCGACATCCCCGACGAGGTCCGCACGCAGCTCGACCTTCGCTTCATGACGAAGATCGACGACGCGCTCGCGGTCGCGCTCGGCGAGGCCCCGCCTGCCAGCGAGCCCGAGCCGGCGATCCCGCCGCCGACCGCCCCGCCGCGCCAGATGCCCGAGCGCCTGCCGAGCTGAGCCGGCGCCGAATACTTCGTGCCAGGCTGTTCTAGCTGCCGGCCCGCTGGCTACCGGCCTGGCCGCCGTATACCCAAGGTGGCGGATCGCCGTGGGTGATCGGTGGCACGTGGCGTGCTCGATAGCGTGGACAGCCATGCAGACCTCCACCCGCGAGACCACGCGTCGAGAGTTACAGCACTATTTCGTGTACTCCCCCGAGGGAATCGAGGTGGTGCACGACGGGCTGCAGGAAGTCGGGTTCGGCGAGTACCTGGTCGCCGAAGGCGTGCTCGATCGGTTCCAGCTGTTTCGGGCGCTGCAGATGCAGGACCGCCTGCCCGGCGTGAAGCTCGGCGAATGCGCCGCGGCGCTCGGCTACGCGCCGATCGGCGCGATCGAGCGCCTGTACGAGCGCTTTCGCGGGCTGCGCACGGTCCACGTCGGGTAGGGCTCGGCCACGTCCACGTCACAGATTCGAGCGTCCGTTCTAGCGATCTGCGAAGTAGTGGCGGTCGGCGAGATCCGCCAGCAGCCCCGGGTGTGCAGGCTGCCATGACAGCAAGCTCCGCGTGCGCGCGCTCGACGTCGGGTTGTGAACCTGCGCGAACATCGCCATGCCGCCGAGATACTTCGGTGCGTCCGCGGCGGTGACACTCCTGGCGGGCACGCCGGCTCCCCTCGCGATGGCCTCCGCGATCGCGCGGAACGGCACGCCCTCGTCGGCGACGCCGTGCAGCCGCGTCCCGGCCGGTGCCGACTCGAGCGCGAGCCGATACAGGCGCGCGGCGTCGAGCGTGTGCACGGCGGGCCACACGTTCACGCCGTCGCCGACGTACGCGGAGAACCCGTTCTTGCGGGCCGCCGCGACGAACATCGGTACGAAGCCGTGGTGGTCGAGCGAGCTATGCACGGTCGGCGGCAGCCGGATCACCGACGTGCGCACGCCGCGCTCGCCGAGCTCGATCGTCGCGTTCTCGCCGTCGACGCGCGGCCCGCCCGCGACGACGTCGGCCTCGGTGCCGGTCCGCGTGATCCGACCGAACAGCGCGAGCTGCGCGGTCCCCGACGTGCTCACGAACGGCTTGCTCGAGCCCGCGAGCGCCTCGCCGATCGCTTTGACGACGCGGACGTCGTGCTCGGCGGCCTGTTCGAACGCGCCGGGCGCGCCGCTGAACGCGAGGTCGTGCTTGTAGCCGAGGTGAATGACGCCGTCGGCGGCCGCGACCGCAGCGCGCAGCCCGTCGAGGTCGTCGAGATCGCCGCGCAGCGCCTGCGCGCCCGCCGCTGCGACCTTCTGCGCCGATTGCTCGGACCGAGCCAGTCCGACGACGTGATGCCTGGCAGAAACCAGCTCGGCGACGACTGCCGAGCCGATGTGACCGCTCGCTCCGGTGACGAACACGCGCATGGTTTTCTCCTGATGGCAGTTACTGACATGGTCAATACCACGTGATGTCAGCTTCTGCAATCGTGATGGCAGCTTCTGAAGTCCGGTAAGATACAGCACATGGCGCGCTGGGAACCGAACGCGATCGGGCGACTCACCGAAGCAGCGATGCAGCTGTTCGGCGAGCGCGGCTACGCGAAGACCACGGTCGAGGACATCGCGGCGCGCGCCGGCCTCACCGAGCGCACGTTCTTTCGCTACTTCACCGACAAGCGCGAGGTGTTGTTCGCGGGCTCGGACCAGTTCGTGAAGCAGATCGTCGACGCCGTACGCGCCGCGCCGAAGGCGAGCACGCCGCTCGACGCGGCGCTCGCGGGGCACGAGGCGACGAGCGACTTCTTCGCGCAGCGCCGCGCGTTCGCGCGCAAGCGCAGCGCGGTGATCGCCGCGCACCCCGAGCTCCAGGAGCGCGAGCTGATCAAGCTGATGGCGCTCGCCGCGGCGATCACCGCGGCGCTCGAGGAGCGCGGCGTCTCGAGCGCCGCGGCGAGCCTCGCGGCCGAGGCCGGGCTCGCGATCTTCCGGGTCGGTTTCGAGCACTGGCTGAAAGACGCGAAGAACCGGAGCCTGGTGTTTCACCTGCGCGCCGCACGCCGCCAGCTCGAAGCCGTCGTCGTCGGCCCGCGCGCTACGAGGCGCGCGTAACAGGTGCTAGCCGATCGCGCGGACCACCGCGTCGGTGTACTGCGCGGTGTTCGCGCGCCCGCCGAGATCGCCGGTGCGCGTCTCGGGGCTTGCGAGCGCGGCGCGGACCGCGGCGCGCAGGCGCGCGGCGGCCTCCGGCTGGTCGACGTGGTCGAGCAGCAGCGCCGCCGACAGCATGAGGCCCGTCGGGTTCGCGATGCCCTTGCCGGCGATGTCGGGCGCGGTGCCGTGCACGGCTTCGAAGATCGCGCAGCCGCCGTCGCCGATGTTCGCGGCCGGCGCGACGCCGAGTCCGCCGACCAGGCCCGCCGCGAGGTCGCTCAAGATGTCGCCGAACAGGTTCATCGTCACGATGATGTCGAAGCGCTCGGGCGCGATGACCATCTTCATCGCGGTCGCGTCGACGATCAGGTCGTCGCACGCGATGTCCGGATAACTCTTCGCGACCTCGCGCCCGGTCTCGAGGAAGAGGCCATTCGACATCTTCAGGATGTTCGCCTTGTGGACGATCGTGACCTTCTTGCGGCCGTGCCGGCGCGCGTACTCGAACGCGTAGCGGACGATGCGCTCGCTGCCGAACTTCGTGATGATCGCGATCGACTCGGCCGCCGTGCGCCGCGGGTCGATGTAGTGCTCGACGCCGGCGTACAGATCCTCCGTGTTCTCGCGCACGATGACCAGATCCACGCCGGTGTAGCGCGACGGCACGCCCGCGATCGTGTGGACCGGTCGCACGTTCGCGTAGAGATCGAACAGCTGGCGCAACGTGACGTTGACCGAGCGATAGCCGCCGCCGCTCGGCGTCGCGAGCGGGCTCTTGAGCGCGACCTGGTTCTTCTTGATCGAATCGATCGTCGCCTGGGGCAGCGGGTCGCCGTGCTTCTGCACCGCACTCGCGCCGGCATCCGCACGCTCCCACGCGATGCGCCCGCCCGCTGCTTCGACCGCACGCACCGTCGCGGCCGCGATCTCGGGGCCGATGCCATCGCCTTCGATCAACGTCACGGTCTTCATCGGGTTCCTTCTTCGAGCTCGATCTCGATGTCTTCGCCGGTCACGCGCACCGCGTAGGTCGCGAGGCATACGTCGGATGCTTCGGCGTGACGCCCGGTTGCGGTCGAGAACCGCCAGCCGTGGTGCGCGCACACCAGGTGGCCGCGCGACACGATGCCCTCCGCGAGGTCACCGCCGCGGTGCAGGCAGCGCCGCTGGGTCGCGAAGTAGCGATCGCCGTCGCGCCCGAGCACGAGCTCGACGCCGGCGGCGGTGACGGCGAGCACATCACCCGCGGCGAGCGAGCCGACCTTTGCGACCGCGTGCCAAGCCACAACACAGAATTACCGCCAACACGCCGCAGACGCCAAGGAAGACGCCAGGAAGAGACCTTGTTTCTTCCTGGCGTCCGCCTTGGCGTCTGCGGCGTCTTGGCGGTAACTCCTACTCCGCCGCGTCCCCGCCGTCCGTGGCGAGGCCGTACGTCTTCATCTTCGTGTAGATGCTCGCGCGCGAGATGCCGAGCCGCTTGGCGGCGGCCCCCGGATTGCGCTCGCGCCGGAGGGCGGCCGCGATCGCCGCGCGCTCGACCGCGCGCACCGCGCGCTCGGTCACGTCCTTGAGGCCCTCGCCGTCGCCGAGGCGATCGAGATCGAGCGCGGGCAGCGCCACGCGGTCGGGCGCTTCTTCGTCGGCGGCGCCGGTCGAGGTCGCGCTCATGCCGAGCATCGCGAGATCGTGCGAGCGGATGGTCTCGCCGTCGCACAGGATCGCGGCGCGCGACAGCACGTTCTCGAGCTCGCGGATGTTGCCGGGCCAGCGGTAGCTCTGCAGGCGTGCGAGCGCCTTCGCGGTCAGCTGCGTCGGATAGCGCGTGTCGCGCGCGCCCGCGAAGCTCTTGGTCGCGCCGGCGCGGCGCGCGAGGATGTGCGCCGCGAGCAGCGGGATGTCTTCCTTGCGCTCTCGCAACGGCGGGACCTGGATCGGCACGACCGCGAGCCGCCAGTACAGATCCTCGCGGAACTGGCCGCGCCCGACGAGCGTCTTCAAGTCCTTGTTCGTCGCCGCGACGACGCGCACGTCGATGTGGACCGGGCGGTCGCCGCCGACCGGCTTGATCTCGCGCTCCTGCAGCACGCGCAGCAGCTTGTTCTGGACCGTCGCGTCGATGTCGCCGATCTCGTCGAGGAAGATCGTGCCGCCGTTCGCCTCGCGAAACAGCCCGCGCCGCGCGCGCGCCGCGCCGGTGAACGCGCCCTTCTCGTGGCCGAACAGCTCGGCCTCGATCAGGCTCGGCGCGAGCGCGCTGCAATCGAACGCGACGAACGGGCCGTCCTTGCGCGGGCCCACCCGGTGGATCGTCCGGGCGAGCAGCTCCTTGCCGGTGCCGCTCTCGCCGACGATCAGCACGGTCGCGTCCGAGCTCGCGACGCGCTCGATCATCTGCAGGAGCTGGCGCATCAACGCGGACTCGCCGATCACCTCGCCGAGGCCCCGCGCGCGCTCGACCTCGCCGCGCAGCCGCCTCACCTCGCGCGCGAGCGCGCCATGCTGGATCGCGCGGTCGACGACCGAGCGGATCTCGGCGGCCGCCGCCGACTTCGCGAGCACGTCGAGCGCGCCGGACCGCATGACGCGCACCGTGAGCTCGACGGTCGGCCGCGCGCTCCAGATCACGGCGACGGTGTCGGGCGCGACCGTGCGCACGCGGTGCAGCAGCGCGAGCGCGCCGTCCTCGTCGTCGCCGAGCGCGGGGTCGAGCAGGACCAGGTCGAACGCCGAGCCGGTGATGCGCTCGAGCGCGGCGCCCGCGGTCGCGACCGCCTCGACCGCGATGCCTTCGAGCGCGCGCTCGGCCTGCGCGACCCCATCGCGGTCGGCATCGGCCACCAGCACATGCCGGAGCTCGGGCACGACCTCAGTGTGTCCAGCCGTCTAGACGATGTCCAGACCAATGGACGATCAGCTTGCTCCCAGATGAAGTAACTATCTGAAATTATTATTCCGATCCGTTGGACAGACCTGGCGTTGCTGTTGCGTCTCTAGGCGGAGCGAGGAGGGCACGATGGACAGGCCGGAAGATCTCGCCCGCATGCGCGCCTACGTCCGCTCGGTCGCGCTCAAGTACGTGCGCGACGACCAGGACGCCGAGGACGTCACGCAGGACGCGATGCTGCTCGCGCATCGCTACCGCGATTCGTTTCGCGGCGAGTCGCGCTACACCACGTGGCTGTACCGCGTGACCGCGACCGCGGCGCTGATGTTCCTGCGCCGGCAGCGCCGCCTCGCCCGCGAGATCGCGGCGAGCGCGCTCCGCGGCTCCGACCCCGAAGCCGACACGTCGTGGCTCGAGCGCCTGGCCGCGCCCGGCGACCTGCGCTCGGCGTGCATCGCGCGCGAACAGCTCGCCGGGATGGCGCGCGCGGTCGCGTCGCTCGGCGAGAAGTACCCGGCCGTGTTCTGGAAGCGCTACGGCGAGGGCCGCACCGAGACCGAGATCGCGCGCGAGCTCGGCCTCTCCGTCGCCGCCGTGAAGACGCGCGCGTTCCGCGGCCGGCAGGCGGCGTTGCGCGCGACAGCGACATGATAGCGTCGGCGCGTGCGAGCGCGTGACGGGGTCTGGCTGATGTTGGTCGCTGCGTGTGCGCGCCACGATCGGGCCGCGCCCGCGGCCGATCCGGCGGGCTCGGGCAGCACGGCAGCGGTCGCGGTCGTGCACGATGCCGCGCCGCCCGACGCGCCGGCGACCGACGGGTTCACGCGGCAGTGCGCGATCCAGCCGCCGGGCGCGTATTGCAAGGTCAGCCCGCGCGGCGGCGCCTGGTACGGCAAGCACTGCTGGCGCGTCGTCGTCGCGATCGAGGCTCGCGACAAGCCCGCGGTGCGCGAGGTCGTCTCGCAGCCAGCCTGCGCCGGCTACGTCGCGCCGACCGGCTATCTCGATCTCGACTTCACGTTCGCGCCGAAAGATGACCCGAGCAAGCCGTGCGCGCCGGACGACGCGTGCGAGCTCGAGCTCGTCGTCGACGATGCCAGGCTCGGCGCCGAGATCAAGCGCCTGCACGAGCGCTGGCTCGACGCCCTCGTCCAGGACAGGCACGACCGCGAGGAGGCCGCGCACGACAAGGAAGTCGCGACGAACGTCGACTGGAAGAAGGTGTTCGAGCACTTCGTCGCGCTCGACGTCGAGTACTACGTCGAGCACGACCACGTCGCTCGCGAAGAAGCCGAGCGCTCGGTGCGCGACAACGGCGGCATCGAGATGAACCTGCCGCAATCGGTGCTGGACAAGGCGACGAATGGCCAGATCCGGTGTGCGCTCGAGGCATCGACGCCGGACAGCTTTCGCGACTGCTTCAAGCCCGATGACGATGGCGCCACCGGGCCGGCCAACGACGGCGAGTGACGCTAGACTGCCTCGTGACCAAGACGATCGACCCGCGCCGCGACCCCGACGTGCCCGCCGGGATGTCGATCGAGCTGCTCCAGGATCTTCACCTGCTCACGCGCGACGGCCACCTCAACGCCGACGCGCGCCGCAAGCTGAAGCAGATCCGCCACCTCGTCGGGCTGCTCCGGCCCGCGCTCGACGACGCGCTGGCACGCCAGCCCGAGCCGATCGTCGTCGATTGCGGCGCGGGCAAGAGCTACCTCGGCGCCCTGCTCTACGAGCTCGTGCTCGGTCCGGCCGGCCGCGGGTCGCTCGTCGCGATCGAGATGCGGCCGGAGCTGTCGCAACAGGCGGCCACCCGCGCCGCGCGGTTCGGCCACGAGCGGTTCCGGGTCGTCACCGGCGCGATCGGCGATGGCGCGATCGGCGCCCGTCCCAATATCGTGACCGCGCTGCACGCGTGCGACACCGCCAGCGACGACGCGCTCGTGCTCGCGATCGCGCACGGCGCCGACCACGTCGCGGCGGTGCCGTGCTGCCAGGCCGAGGTCGCCCGCCAGCTCGACAAGGCGCGGCCGTCCGACCCGGCCGTCGCGGCGTTGTTCGAGCACCCGCTCCACCGCCGCGAGCTCGGCTCGCACCTGACGAACGTCGTGCGCGCGCTCGCGCTCGAGGCACACGGCTACCAGGTCACGGTGACCGAGCTGGTCGGCTGGGAGCACTCCGCCAAGAACGAGCTGATCCTGGGCAAGCGGGTGAACCGCTACGACCTCGCGGCCCGCGCACGCCTGCGCGCCGTGCTCGACCGGTTCGGGATCGAGCCGGCGATCGTGCGCGAGCTCGCGGCGCGCGGGCTCGATCCGCGCGTCGATCCAGCTGTCACTTCGGCGTAGCCACGGTCGTGCGCACGACCCGATCGTCGACGTCGAGCTCGAGCGGCGCGACCGAGCGCGCGTCCTCGCCGAGCGCCCACGCGTAGATCCGGCCGCGGTAGCTGCCGTACGCGACCGCGGCGAGCTCCGCGGCGCCGACGTCGCACGGCACCGACGTCGCCAGGCGCTGCCCGCTGTCGTCCGAGAGCTCGACCGCGATCCGATGCGGATCACCGCACGCGAGCGGATCCCATTCGAAGATCACGTCCGCCTGCGGCACACCGGCCGGCGGCTCGACCGCCACGCACGCACCGAACAGCGCCCAGAACGCGAGCGAACCCGCGCACGAAGCCAACGACCACACGAAGAATGCACGCATGCGCGCACCGCATCGCAAGCAGCGCGCCACGCTAACGTCGCGATCGTGCACGCGCGCGTGTCCGCTTCGTCCGACGGCCGGACGGTTTCGTCCGACGACCGGCCACGCGGCCGGACGAGCGCGTCGCTACTCGATCGCCTCGCGCAGCGTGCGCGCGAGGGCATCGATCGAGTACGGTTTGGGTACGAAGCCACGTGCGCCGAGATCGATCAGGCCCTGCACGTCCTCGTTGCTCGCATGCCCGGACATCAGCACGACCGCGATCGCGGGATCGAGCTCGCGCACCGCGTGGAACGTCGCCGTGCCGCTCATCCGCGGCATCACCATGTCGAGCAAGATCGCGCGCAGCGCGGCCGGCCGCGCCCGCACGATCTCGACCGCCTCGGCCCCGCTGGCCGCCAGGAGGGCGTGGTAGCCGAGGCTCTCGAGCGCGGTCGCGACCGCACGCCGCACGAGTGGGTCGTCGTCGACGACGAGGATCGTGCCTTCGGCGCGCGTCGTCGCGACCGCCGCCGCGGGTGCCGGCGCGGTCTCGGCGGGCTGGTCCGCGGCCGGCAGCGTCACGCGCATCGTCGTGCCGCGGCCCTCGAGGCCCTCGGCGATCTCGATCGCTCCGCGGTGGCCGTCGACGATGCCGTACACGGTCGCGAGCCCGAGGCCGGTACCGCGCTCGGCGCCCTGCATCTTGGTCGTGAAGTACGGCTCGAACACGCGCTCGCGGATCTCGTGCGGGATGCCGGGCCCGTTGTCCGCGACCTCGAGCACGACCATGCCGGCCGCGGTGCGCGTGCGCACGGCGATCCGCGCGTCCGCGACCTCTCGCACCGCATCGCGCGCGTTGACGACGAGGTTCATCACGACCTGCTCGAGCTGCGAGTGATCGCCGATGACCGTGCCGCGATGGTCCGCCGCGAGCTCGAAGTCGATCTCGATCGCGGTCAGCGTGCGTTCCAGCATGTCGCGCATCGCGCCGACCACGTCGTCGAGCGCCACCGGCGCCGCGCGGTGCTTGCCGCGGCGCGCGAACCCGAGCAGCGACCGCGTCAGCGCGGCCGAGCGCTCGGTGAGATCGTCGATCAGCTCGAGCGACGCGCGCCGGCCATCGTTCGGCTCGTTCGCGGCCAGCTCGCTCGCGAGCAGCTTGATGCCGAAGATCAGGTTGTTGAAGTCGTGCGCGATGCCGCCGGCGAGCGTGCCGACCGCCTCGAGCCGCTGCGCGCGGTGCAGCCGCTTCTCGCTCTCGGCGCGCGCCTTCTCGGCCGCGACCTCGCGCGTGATGTCGAAGAACGCGATCACGACGTGCGTGACCGCGCCGGCGGCGTCGGTGACCGGCCGCGCGAACGCGCGCACGTCGACGCGCGTGCGATCGGGACGATGGATCGTGATGTCGTCGACCACGACGACCCGGCCCTCCTGCAGCGCGCGCACGAACGGCAGCCGGTGCTCGGGATAGGGCCGGCCATCGCGCGTGAAGATCCCGTACGGCTCGGAGTAGCCGCCGACCGCGACGTCATCGCGCCCGCCCTGGCCCATGATCTCGGCGAACGTGCGGTTCGCGTACACGAACTCGCCACCGGGCGCGCGGGCGACCCAGATGCCTACCGGAAGATCGTCGGCGATCGCGTGGATGATGTCGTGATCGGACGGACTCACGGGCTCGGGCAAAGGACCCGCGTCATATCACATCAGTGGTGGCCGTTCGACGGACGCTGGCCGGTCTTGTCGCCGATCCGCACGAGCAGCTTCGCGAGATCGTCGGCGTGCTCCTCTTCCTTCGCGAGGATCTCTTCCATCATGCGGCGCGACGTCGGATCGTTCTCGCCGAGCCAGCGCACGATCTCCGAGTACGTGGCGACCGCGATGCGCTCGGCGACCAGGTCCTCGCGGATCATGTCGTCGAGCCGCGCGCTCGACTTGTACTCGGCGTGCGAGCGCGTCGCGAGGCCGGCGGGGTCGAAGTTCGGCTCGCCGCCGAGCTCGGTGATGCGCTTCGCGACCATGTCGGCGTGCTGCTGTTCCTCGCGCGCGTGCTCGAGGAACTCGTCGGCGACGGCCTGGCTGTGGATGCCCTGCGCCATGTAGTAATGGTTCTTGTAGCGCAGCGTGCAGACCGTCTCGGTGGCCAGCACCTCGTTGAGCACGTCGATCACCTTGCTGCGATCGGCGTGATACGCGGTGGTCACCGCGCCCTCCTCCATCTTCGTGCGCGCACGCCTGCGGATCTGTTCGATGTCGGCCTTGAAGCTGTCCATGACGAACCGATTCGCAAGAGCCGCGCCGGGCCCAAATGATGCGAAAATGTCTGCGTGCTCCGCTCCGTCGTGCGCTGGCCGGGCAACGCCGTCCACTTCGTATTCCTGCTGATCGTGCTCGTGGTCGCCGGCGTGACCTACGGGCTCGCGCGCCTCGCGCTCGCGCTGTTCGTGTGGGGACCGCGGCGGCAGACCAGCCTCGCGCACCTGCGCGGCTACGTGCTGCGTCAGACGATGAGCACGCTCGGCGCGACGTTCATCAAGATGGGTCAGGTCATGAGCTCGCGGCCGGACCTGTTCCCGGCCGAGGTGATCGCGCAGCTCCGCCTGCTCCAGGACCGGCTGCCGCCGTTCTCGTTCCGCCGGGTGCGCGCGACCGTCGAGGGCGAGCTCGGCCGCCCGCTCGCCGACGTGTTCTCGGAGTTCGACGACAAGCCGGTCGCGGCGGCGAGCGTCGCGCAGGTCCATCGCGCGCGCCTGAAAGATGGCGGCCGCGAGGTCGCGGTCAAGGTGCTGCGCCCCGGCGTGCGGCGCCAGGTCGAGCGCGACCAGGTGATCCTGCTCGCGATCGCGCACGTCGCGTCGCTCCATCCCGTGTGGCGGCGCAGCGATCCCGTCGGCCACACGCGGCACTTCGTCGAGGCGATCCACGATCAGACCGACCTCCGCATCGAGGCGCAGAACTACACGCGGTTCCGCACGAACTTCGCGGGCACCGCGAACGTGACGTTCCCCGAGGTCATCGAGGAGCTGTGCGGACCGCGCGTGCTCGTCATGCAGTTCGTGCGCGGCACGAAGATCGACGCGCTGCCGCCCGGCGAGTACAAGGATCTCGCGCAGACCGTCCGACTCTTGATGTTCAAGATGTGCTTCGAGGATGGCTTCGTGCACGCCGACCTCCACCCCGGCAACATGGTCGTGCAGGACGGCAACCAGCTCGTGATCTTCGACGTCGGGCTCGCGAAGCTGCTCCACGAGGACGTGCTCCTGCAGTTCATCGACATGACGAAGTGCATCGCGATGGGCACGCCCGACGACATCGTCGCGCACCTCAAGCGCTTTCATCTCTACACCGGCGAGATCGACTGGCCGGCGCTGCGCGTCGACGTCGAGGCGTTCGCGCGCAAGTTTCGCGTCAAGGACATGGCCGCGCTCGAGCAAGGCAAGCTGATCAGCGAGATGCTCGCGCTCGGCCGCAAGTACCGCGTGCGGCCCGTGACCGACATGATGCTCGTGTTCGTCGCGCTGATCACGGCGCAGGGCATCGGCAAGATGCTCGAGCCCGAGCACGACATCTTCGGCGCGCTGTCGCGGTTCCTGATCCCGATCCTGATGAAGCGCAACGAGCGCGTGCCGGATACCGCCGAGGCGAAGGCGGCGGCGGGCTAGCACCACCTGATCAGATCATCGCCGGCTGCGACCGTCACGCTCCGGTCACCTCGCGGCGTACGTCCGCGCTTCGCTCGTCACGTGGAACCACCACGCTCCTCGTTCCAGTGCGGGCGTGCGCCGCGATCCGCCTCGGA
>DATJXL010000329.1:0-12995 GCA_035500135.1 Kofleriaceae bacterium | reverse complement strand
CGATCGCGACCGTCACGCCGTCCTTCGCGAACACGATCGCGTTGCTCTTGACGTGCTTCGCCACCCGCCACGCGAACGCGAGGTCGAGCGACTCGCGCGCGGTCGGCGCGCGCTTCGTGGCGACCTTGGCCTGCGCGAGGTCGACCATGCCGTGATCGACGGTCTGCACGAGCGCGCCGCCCGCGACCGTGCGGATCGACCACGCGCGCTCGCCCCGGGTCATCAATTCGGGCGACTTCGCCCCTGCGGCGAAGTCGACCGCGGGCGCCGTCCACGCGCCGTGCGCCGCGACCAGCCTGAGATTCTTCTTGCCGGCGAGCGCGTCGCGCGCGGCGGCCGAGTAGCCCGGCGCGATCACGCACTCGAGGAACGTCTCGGCGAGCAGCTTCGCGAGCGCCTCGTCGACCTCGCGGTTGACCGCGACGATCCCGCCGAACGCGCTCGTCGCATCGGCCTCGCGCGCGCGCCGGTACGTCTCGGCGAGATCGCGGCCGGTCGCGACGCCGCACGGGTTGTTGTGCTTGACGACGACCGCGGCCGGCTCGGTGAACTCGAGGCACAGCCCGAGCGCGGCATCGAGGTCGAGGATGTTGTTGTACGAGAGCTGCTTGCCGCCGAGCACCTCGCCGGCGGCGACCGTCGGCCGCGCCTGCACCGCGCTCGCGAGCGGCGAGCGGGCGTCGGCGTAGAACGCGGCGACCTGGTGCGGGTTCTCGCCGTAGCGCAGGTCGTAGAGCCGGCGCC
The DNA here is from genome assembly GCA_035500135.1 of Kofleriaceae bacterium. Lineage (GTDB taxonomy): Bacteria > Myxococcota_A > Polyangia > Haliangiales > Haliangiaceae > JABFXX01. The sequence goes on along the minus strand of DATJXL010000329.1, from coordinate 12,251 downwards.
ACTGCACGCCGAGCACGTCGGGCAGGTCGCGGCGCGCGGGCTCGCGGTCGCGCCCCCGTGTCACGGCGTCCGTGTCCTCGATCGATGTCAGGTACGCGGCGATCGCCGCGTCGTACGCGGACGTGTGCGCGAACGCCTTGCGCGCGAGGTCGAGCCGGCGCGCCGGCGACACCGCGCCGCTCGCGCGCAGCTCGGCGACGATCGACTCGTAGTCGGCGGGATCGACGACGACCGCGACGCGCTCGTGGTTCTTCGCCGCCGAGCGCAGCATCGCCGGGCCGCCGATGTCGATGTTCTCGATCGCTTCGTCGAACGCGACGCGCTTCTCGATCGTCGCTTCGAACGGGTACAGGTTCACGACGACGAGATCGATCGCCGCGATGCCGTGCTTCGCCATCTCGGCGCGATGCGCCGGGGTGTCGCGGCCGAGCAGGCCGCCGTGGATCTTCGGATGCAGCGTCTTGACGCGCCCGTCGAGGATCTCGGGCGCGCCGGTGTGCGCCGACACCTGCACGACGGGAATGCCGGCCGCGCCGAGCGCGGCCGCGGTCCCTCCCGTCGACAGGATCTCGACCCCGAGCTCGGCGAGCGCTCGCCCGAGCTCGATCACGCCACGTTTGTCGGAGACGGAGAGCAGCGCGCGGCCGATCATGGCGTCTCGTGTACCACGGCTCCGCCCCGCCGACGCGGCTACCGCGGTGGCGGCCGATCGCAGTACGTGCTCGCAGCGCCGACTGGATGTCGGCGCGACCGGAAGAAACTCCCAGCCGTGCCGGAACTTTCTCCGACTCGGTTAGTTGTCGTCGGCCTTCGCCGCCGCCTGCGCGAGCAGCTCGGCGCCGAGCTCGTCGGGGGACGGCGAGCCCATCTTGAGCTTCAACAGGCCGCGCACCTCGACCTGACGGATGCGCTCGCGCGTCAGGTTCATGATCTCGCCGACCTCTTCGAGCGTGATGCCGCCGCGCTCGGCGACGTCGAGGGCGCACGTGTGCGACAGCTCCCACGGCTCGAGATCCGGGAAGTTGATCTTGATCGAGCCGGTCTCGGGGTTGATGTCGAGATAGAGGTGGTGCTTGCACGCCACCCACGGGCACGGCCGCATCTCCTCGCGGCACTCGGCGCGCGTGGTCGGGCGCGGGATGTCGACCGGCGGGTACATCAGCGCGCCGACCCGCAGCTCCTCGCGGGTCAGCCGCTTCATCGCGATCGTCTTGCTGCGCGGCCGCGTGCGGCGGCGCCGGCGCCGGACCTTGCGGCTGAGCTGCGGCAGCTCGCCGTCCTCGGTCGCCGTGACCGGCTCCTCGGCTTCCGGCGCTTCGGCTTCGGCCGCGGCTTGGTCTTCGTCGTCACGATCATCGGTCGGCATGGTGGTCCTCGAGTCGACGGCGCGGGTCACCGTCGCTAAAGCAGGTCCTCGGCGCCCCCCGCGGCGCCGGCGAGACGAAGGGTGTCGGTGCGCGGCGCGCCGATCCGGCGCGCCAGCTGGCCGAGCCGGTCGACGAGGCGTTCACCCTCGCGGCGCAGCTCGGTCAGCTCCTTGTGCAGCTTGGTGCGGTCCTGCGCGGGCAGCCGCGCGAGGTCACCGTCGAGGCGCGTCCACAGCGCCGTCAGGTGCTCGCCGACGCCCTCGATCAGATCGGTGTAGAGCAGGAACTGCTCCTGGATCTGCTCGATCGTGTAGCCGTCGGCCATCAGCCGCTTGACGTCGTTGATCCGGCGGACCGTCTTGGCCGGGTACACGCCGAGCGAGCCCTTGTGCTTGCCCTTGCGCCCGACGCGGCGGCTGCGCGGCAGAAGGCCCTGCTGGACGTACTTGCGAAAGCTCGCCTCGGAGAACTTGATCCCGCGGCGGGTGAACGCGTCGACGATCTGCACCGCGGTCAGGCCCGTCGGCGAGTCGGTCTCGATCGCGCGCAGATCCTCTTCCGCGAGGAGCGCGGTGCGCGACGCACCGCCGCTGCCGCTCGGTGCGTCGTCGTCGTGGCGTGCCGCGACGTGCACGTGAACCGGGCGCTCGTGCGCGCGGAACGGTAGGACGTTGTCCGTCGACCACGCAGCAAGCTCGGCGCCTCGAGAACGTTGAAACAAAACAGTCCCTCTCGACGACGTGATCGACGTCGGCCGCATCTCGACCGCAGCGCGGTCGCCCTCTACCTGCGTCGAACGCTGGAGAATCCAGTTTCCGACGAGGTATTGTCACGATATTCGTCTGAATAGAATCCGTCAATAATAGCGCGAGCGAGAGAATCAACTTTTTAACTGGAACCCTGTTCAGGTCGGCCATGCGCTACGTCGCTCGCGCTGCTCGCTGCTCGCGTCGATCGCGGTGCTCGCGCTAGCGTGCGAGGCGATGCGTCGCTCGGTGCTCGTGCTCGCGATCGCGATCGCCGTCGACGCGCGCGCGGATCTCGAGAACCAGGTCTACACGTCGAAGCCCGATCAGCTGCAGATCGTCGTGCCGCGCGGCTGGCGCGCGACCGATCAGCCGACGTACCCGGGCATCTTGCTGTCGATGATGCGCGACGATCCGGAAGCGCACATCGTGCTCACCGCCGAGCCGTTCACGCGCAAGGCGTACTGCAGCTGGCCGATCGCGTGCCGCACCAGCCACGACGCGCCGCCCGTGAAGCTCGCGTGCGCGCTGAGCAAGCAGCTCGCCGGCTTCCACATGCGTGTCGGCACGACACAGGCCGGCCCGCGCGAGAACGAAGCGAACGGGCTGCCGACCGTGTGGTTCGAGTACGACGACGGCCACCACTTCTTCCGCCAGGCCGTCGCGCTCACCGAGGATCGCATCGTCACGCTGCTGCTCTCGACCAGCTCGGCCGGCGACCGCTCGAGCTACGTGCGCGCGTTCGAGCAGGCGCTGCGCACGCTCAAGCCGCTCGAGCAGGAAGAGCCCGAGCCAGCACCAGCCGCGACCCCGCCCGACGGCGGCGTGCCAGCGGACGGCGGCTTGCCCGACGCGGGCACGCCGACCACGACGCCCGGCACGTTCTCGTCAGCGCCAGCCCCGAAGATCCATCCGGTCGGCTCGTGCGCGTAGCAGCGCCGCGCCGTCGCCGGGCTCGCCGGCGGCGTGCGCGACGTCGAAGTCCATCGGCCCGATGTCGACGCAGCCGTACGCGCGATCTTCCGGCGAACAATAGACGCGCACGTGCATGTGATCGTCGTGGCGCGCGCTGTCGCCGGGCTGGCGCAGCACGCGGCGCGCCTTCGCGAGGAGCTCGTCCGACGCGCCGGCCGCCTTCGCGTGATCGAGCAGCAGCTTGGCTAGTGGCTCGTAGATGAAGATGTACTGCACGGGCGCTTCGGGCGCCTCGAGCAGCTCCTTGACGAGCAGCCACGTGCGCGGCACGTCCATCGTGATGCCGCTGCCGTCCTTGGCGCGGCCGCGCGCGTCGAACACGCGCATCGCGTCGGGCTCCATCGGCTTGCCGTCCGCATCGCGCCAGTAGTAGAGGAAGTCGGCATCGCGACCGCTCTGGTGCGAGCGATGGAAGTCGTAGGCGCCGCCGCCGCCGCGCGCGGAGAGATCCGCGATCACGATCTTCACGTCCTTGACGTGCGTCGCCATCCGCCGCGACACGCCGGTGACGAGATCGATCAGCTCGTCGGTGCCGTAGCGATTGTCGCGCTTGATCCAGATGTCGCGCGTCGTGTAGCCCTCGCCCTCGTCGGGCAGGCGCGCGCCGTCGAGCAGGTAGCCGTGATTCGGCTTGCCGACCGAGATGCTCGTGCCGTCGGACACGACGCCGAGGTCGGCGCAGCCGGCGGCGGCGACCGAAGCGACGGTCAGAGCGAACGCGCAGAACCGCACGCGCACCGCCGGAGTATCGCACGCGAATGGCGGTGGCGCACGGCTTCCGCGTGCGCCGAGGCGTCGCCGCTACTTCTTGTCTTCGAACTCGGCGTCGATCACGTCCGAATCCTTCGGCGCCGCCCCACCGTCCGGCGGCGGCTCGCCACCGCCCTCGCCCGGCGCGCCGCCGGCCTGCTTGTACATGGCCTCGGCCAGCTTGTGGGCCGACGCCTGCAGCTTCTCGAACGCCCCGCGCAGCTCCTCCGCGTTGCCGGTGTCGCGGTTGCGCTCCAGCACGCCCTCGGCCTCCTTCATCGCCTCCTCGATCATCAGCTTGTCGGCGTCGGCGAGCTTGCTCGCGTTCTCGCCGACCAGCTTCTTGGTCCCGTAGAGCAGCGTGTCGAGCTGGTTACGAGCCTCGATCGCCTCCTTGCGCGACTTGTCCTCGGCCTCGTGCTTCGCGGCGTCGTCGACCGCGCGCTTGATGTCGGCCTCGGACAGACCGCTCGACGCCTCGATGCGGATCGCGCGCTCGGCGCTGGTCGCCTTGTCCTTCGCGGTGACGTTCAGGATGCCGTTGGCGTCGATGTCGAAGGTCACCTCGATCTGCGGCACGCCGCGCGGAGCCGGCGGGATGCCGGTCAGCTGGAACTTGCCGAGCGTCTTGTTGTCCTTCGCCATCGGGCGCTCGCCCTGGACCACGTGAACCTCGACCGACGTCTGGTTGTCGGCCGCGGTCGAGAACGTCTCGCCCTTGCGGGTCGGGATCGTCGTGTTACGCGGGATGAGCACGGTCGCGACACCGCCGAGCGTCTCGATCGCGAGCGACAGCGGGGTGACGTCGAGCAGCAGGATGTCCTTGACGTCGCCGGCGAGCACGCCGCCCTGCACCGCCGCGCCGAGCGCGACGATCTCGAGCGCGTTCACGCTCTTGTTGGGCTCCTTGCCGAAGAACTCCTTCACCTTCTGCTGGACGTACGGGATGTACGACGAGCCACCGACGAGCACGACCTGGTGGATGTCGGCCGGCTTCTTGCCGGCATCGGCGAGCGCCTTCTTGCACGGCTCGATCGTGCGCGCGACGATCGGCTCGATCATCTGCTCGAACTTGCTGCGCGACAGCTTCTTCAAGAGGTGCTTCGGGCCGGTCGCGTCCGCCGTCAGGTACGGCAGGTTGATCTCGGTCTCCTGCACGTTCGACAGCTCGATCTTGGCCTTCTCCGCCGCCTCCTTGAGGCGCTGGAGCACCATCTTGTCCTTGCTGACGTCGATGCCGGTGTCCTTCTTGAACTCGGCGACCAGCCAGTCCATCAACATGTTGTCGATGTCGTCACCGCCGAGGTGGGTGTCGCCGTTGGTCGACACGACCTCGACGACCTTGTCGCCGACCTCGAGGATCGAGATGTCGAAGGTGCCGCCGCCCATGTCGAACACGGCGATCAGCTGCTCCTTCGTCTTGTCGAGGCCGTACGCGAGCGCGGCCGCGGTCGGCTCGTTGATGATGCGCTTGACGTCGAGCCCGGCGATGCGGCCGGCATCCTTCGTCGCCTGGCGCTGCGAATCGTTGAAGTACGCCGGCACGGTGATGACCGCCTCGGTCACCGTCTCGCCCAGGTACTCCTCGGCGGCGCGCTTGAGCTTCTGCAGCACGCGCGCGCCGATCTCGGGCGGCGAGTAGCGCTTGCCGCGGATGTCGAACGCGGCGTCGCCGTTGCTGGCGCCCGCGATCTTGAACGGCACGCGCTTGGCCTCTTCCTGCGTGATCGGATCCTGGAACTTGCGTCCCATGAACCGCTTCGCCGAGAACACGGTGTTCTCGGGGTTCGTGATGGCCTGGCGCCGCGCGATCTGGCCGACCAGGACCTCGCCCTTGTCGTCGAACGCGACCACGGATGGCGTGAGCCGCGCACCTTCTTCGTTCGCGATGACCTTGGGCTCCTTGCCCTCCATGATCGCGACCACGGAGTTGGTCGTACCCAGGTCGATGCCGATGATCTTGCCCATGACTGTTTTCCTCGACTGCGGATGGATTTGTGTTTGCTGGCCAACCTAAGGACGGCCCAAGGTCCCGTCAAGGCTCGACAAGCCCTACCTGCCCAGGGAGCCCCAGACAGACGTTTGCGGAGGCTCGCTCTCGAGGGATCCCTGGGCGCCGCGCACACCGGGCACGGGCGCACGCCATCGCTACGCGCCCCTGTGGAACAGCCGGTGCAGCCAGGCGCCGACACCGCCGGGCGGATGGGCCGCGTGCTCGAGCACTTGTTGCAGCTCGTCGTCGACGAACCACACGCCGTGGCCGTGACAGCGCTGGATCGGGACGGTCTCGAGCGGCTCGCGCTCCATCGCGCGGTCGCACGCCGGGCACGGCTGGTCGGCGGGCTCGCCGTGGCGCGGCGGCATCTGCCAGTCGTCGCCGGTCATCTCGGCGACCATCGCCTCGAGCGCGACATCCTCGACGAAGCAGCCGCGGCACACCCAGCACACCCAGCGCTCGCCGGCGAAGATCAGGTCGCGCCGGGAGCAGCGCGGGCAAGCGAGCCTGCGGCCGCGGAACGCGCTCACGAACACCGACTGCGCGCGCGGCGCGTGCGACCACCGGCCGAACGGCAGCGTCGACGGCGCGTGCTGCGCGAACGCCTGGCCGATGCCGGCGATCGCGGCGCCGACGCTGCCGCTGTTCCAGTCGCCGAACGCGCGACCGACTCCCGCGCGCGGCTCGATGCCACCTTGCCTCGCCTTGCGCACGACGCGCGCATAGCCCGCGATCAGCGCGTCGCGCGGCACCCACACGCCGTGGCGGGCGCACCGCAGGAAGCGCCCGGCGAGATCGATCGTGTGCGTGTGCAGCGTGCACGACTGCATCGGCTCGCCGCAGCGCGGGCAGCGCACGTCGGTCGGCTGCGGATCGCGCGCGATCAGATCGGTCGTCGAGTCGTCGAGCTCGTGGAACGAGGCCGCGAGCTCGGCCTCCTCGATCAGCGCGCTCCGGCATTCGTCGCAGCCGAGGCGCACGCCGACCACATGGACTTCGGCGTCGTCGCAGCGCGGGCACCGCGTCATCGGTCGCGCTAGGCCCGCGGCTGGTCGTCGGACTGCGCCGCCTTCGCCAGATCGATGATCGACGGCGGCGGATCCTTGAGCGCGAGCGCGAGCACTTCATCCATGCGGCGCACGCTCAGGATCTCCATCTCGGCCTTCACTTCTTCCGGCACGTCGACGAGGTCCTTCACGTTGCGCTCGGGGATGATCACGCGCTTGATGCCGGCGCGGTGCGCCGCGAGCAGCTTCTCCTTGAGGCCGCCGATCTGCAGCACGTTGCCGCGCAGCGTGATCTCGCCGGTCATCGCGACGTCGGGCCGCACCGGCACGCCGGTGAGCAGCGAGACCAGCGCGGTGTACATCGTGACGCCCGCGCTCGGGCCGTCCTTGGGCACCGAGCCGGCCGGCACGTGCACGTGGAGGTCGACGTTCTCGAGGAAGTTGCCGGGATCGAGCCCGAGCTGGGCCGCGCGGCCGCGCACGAACGACAAGGCCGCCGTCACCGACTCCTTCATCACGTCGCCGAGCTGGCCGGTCAAGGTCAGCTTGCCCTTGCCCGGCATCTTGGTCGCCTCGATGAACAGGATGTCGCCGCCGACCGCCGTCCACGCCAGGCCGGTCGCGACGCCGGGCTCGCCGACGCGCTCCGCGACCTCGCTGACGAACTTCTTGGGGCCGAGCACCTCCTCGACGACCGGGCCGGTGATCTCCTCGTGGTCCTTGGCCTGGCCCTCGGCGACCTTGACGGCCACCGCGCGGCACACGCTGCCGATCTCGCGCTCGAGGTTGCGCACGCCGGCCTCGCGCGTGTAGCTGTCGATGATCTCGAACACGGCCTCGTCGGTGATGTCGCACCGCTCCGCCGTGAGCCCGTGATCGTCGAGCTGCTTGGGCACGAGGAACTTGCGCGCGATCATCTTCTTCTCCTGCCGCGTGTAGCCGGGCAGCTCGATGATCTCGAGGCGATCGCGCAGCGCCCACGGGATGGGATCGAGCTGGTTCGCGGTCGCGATGAACAGGACCTTCGACAGATCGAACGTGACCTCGAGGTAGTGATCGCTGAACGTGTTGTTCTGCTCGGGGTCGAGCACCTCGAGCAGCGCCGACGCCGGGTCGCCCCGGAAGTCGTGGCCGAGCTTGTCGACCTCGTCGAGCACGAACACCGGGTTGTTGGTCCCGGCCTTCTTGATGCCCTGGATGATGCGGCCCGGCAGCGAGCCGACGTAGGTGCGGCGGTGGCCGCGGATCTCGGCCTCGTCGCGCACGCCGCCGAGGCTGATCCGGCCGAACTTGCGGCCGATCGCGCGCGCGATCGACCGGCCGAGCGAGGTCTTGCCCACGCCCGGAGGACCCGCGAGGCACAGGATCGGGCCCTTCTTGTCGTTCTTGAGCTTGCGGACCGCCATGTACTCGACGATGCGCTTCTTCACCTTGTCGAGATCGTAGTGGTCCTCGTCGAGGCACTTGCGCACCTCGTTGAGCTCGATGTGATCCTCGGTCGAGATCGACCACGGCAGCTCGACGAGCCACTCGAGGTACGTGCGCGTGACCGTGTATTCGGCCGAGCTCGGCTGCATGCCCTTCAGGCGATCGAGCTGCTTCTTGGCGACCTTCTCGGCCTCCTCGGGCATCTTCGCCTTCGCGATCTTCTCGGCGAACTCGTCGAGATCGCCGCCGCCGTCGTCGAGCTCGCCGAGCTCCTCCTTGATCGCCTTGAGCTGCTGGCGCAGCACGTACTCGCGCTGGTTGCGCCCCATCTCCTCCTGCACCTGCGTGTTGATGCGCTCGCGCACCTTCAGCACTTCGAGCTGGCGCGACAGGAACTGGAGCACCTTGCGCGTGCGGGTCTTGAGATCGAACGTCTCGAGCACGTCCTGCTTCTCGCCGACCTCGAGCTCGAGATGCGACGTGATGAGATCCGCGAGGTGGCCGGCCTCGGTGACGCTGTCGACGAGCGCGCCGGCTTCCTTCGGCAGCTCGGGCATGAGCTTCACGACGCGCTTGGCGATGTCCTTCAGGTTCATCACGAGCGCGTCGAGCTCGACGTCGGTCGCGGCCGGGTCGGGCACGCTGCGGACCTTCGCCGACAGGAACGGCTCGGCGCCGTCGAACGTCGAGACCTCGAAGCGCGAGACGCCCTGCAGGATGACCGAGAAGTTGTCCTTCGCGAGCTTGATGACCTTGAGGATCCGCGCGGCGCAGCCGACCATGTAGAGGTCGCCGGCTCCCGGATCTTCGGTGCGCGCGTCCTTCTGCGTGAGAATTCCGATGACCGGCCGCTCCTTCGCGATCGCGTCCTCGACCAGCCGCACCGACTTGCGGCGGCCGACATCGATCGGGATGATCGCCCCGGGAAACAGCACCGAGTTGCGCAGCGGGAGGATGGGGAGCGTGTCCGGAATCTCCACCGGCTGCTCTCCCCCTGCCTTGGCCTTTGTCATGCTCGGAACCTAGCGACCTCCTTCTATAGGCGTCAAGCTGACCTGCCCGTAATGGCGGGCGGTTAGCGCGCGTGATGTGCGCCGAGAAATTCGTCGTTGACAGCTGTTCAAATTGGTCTTACCAATTGGTCAGTCCAATGCCGCTGACCCAGCCCGACCCCGAATCCCCGACCGCGATCGATCAGGTCTTCGAGAAGTTGCTCGGCTCGATCGTGAGCGGGAAGTTTCCCGCCGGTGCGCGGCTGCCCGCCGAGCGCGAGCTCGCGCGCCAGCTGGGCGCGTCGCGACCGACGCTGCGCGAGGCGCTGCGCCGGCTCGGCGAATGGAACCTCGTCGAGCCGCGCCGCGGTTCGGGCGTCGTCGTCCGGCCCTATCGCGACTGGTCGATCGAGGTGATCGGCGCCTACCTGCGCTACGGCAAGCCCGAGGCGATGCAGCCGACGATCTCGCGCATCGTGATCGACACGCTCGCGATCCGGCGCGCGGTCGTGCTCGAGGTCATCCGCCTGGTCGCGACGCGCATCCCCAAGCACGGCACGGCGTCGGCGCGCACCGCGATGGCGCGTGCATGGTCGCTGCGCGACACGCCGCAATACGCCGCCGAAGACTTCGAGGTCATGCGCGCGATGGCCGAGGCCGCGCAGTTCACGCCCGGGCTGTGGCTGCTCAACCGCATCGCGAAGCTATGGCTCGAGGCGGCGGCGACGATCCGGTTCGCGGTGCGCCCGCCCGACGACTACGTCGCGGTCTACACCAAGATGTTCGACCTGTGCGAGGCGCGCGACCCCGACGGCGCCGCGAAGCTGATGAGCGACTACCTCGCGCGCCACGACTCGCAGATGGCCGCGCTGCTCGGTGGTGAGGTGTGAGCGTGAACGCCGGCAGCCGTGCCGTCCTGCGCTCGCTCGTGCCGGTGATCTGCCCGCCCGATGCGGTGCCGTATGGCGAAGCGATCGTCGAGCACGTCGGGCTGTCGCTGGCGGCGACGCCGGTGCTCGTCCAGCGCGGGTTCGTCGCCGGCCTCGCCGCGTACGATCTCGGCGCGCTGCCGCGCTACCTGCGCCGCGCGCGCGCGCTGACCGGCGAGCGCGCCGAGCGCTACTACGCATCGTGGGAGCACGGGGTCACGCCGTTGCACGTGCAGTTCGCGCGCGGCGTGAAGCAGCTGATGAATCTCGCCTGCTACGAACAGCCCGAGATGATGGCCGCGGTCGGCTATCGCGTCGGGCCGTGGATCGAGGAAGTGCGCGCGAAGCGCCTGCGCGTGTTCGCCGACGACATCGCGAAGCAGGAGCGCCAGATCATCGCGCCCGATCCGCTGCGGCCGCGCGCCAAGCAGGAGGTCGCCTAGATGGTCGCCGTCGCTCTTCACGAAGGCGCGCATCCGCGCAACGTGTTCACGCGCCGCGATCTTCGCGGCGACACCGTGCTCGACTGCGACGTCGTGGTCGTCGGCTCGGGCGCGGGCGGCGCGCCGGTCGCGGCCGAGCTCGCCGAGGCCGGCTTCGACGTGGTCGTGCTCGAAGAAGGCCCCTACTACACGACGCGCGACTTCACCGCGAACACGAGCGCGATGATCCGCCAGATGTACCGCGGCGGCGGCGCGACGATGGCGCTCGGCTCGCCGCCGCTCCTGTTCCAGGAGGGCCGCGCGGTCGGCGGCTCGACCGTCATCAACGGCGGGATGTCGTGGCGCACGCCCGACGAGATCCTCGCGCGCTGGCGGCGCGAGGCCGGGCTCGACACGTCGCCCGAGTCGCTCGATCCGTACTTCACGCGCGTCGAGAAGCGCATCCACGTCGCGCCGATGGACGAGTCGGCGATCGGCAACGACAACTGGCTGCTCAAGAAGGGCGCCGACGCCAAGGGCTGGAAGATCGTCGGCAACCTGCGCAACCAGGTCCATTGCGTCGGCTCGAACCGGTGCGCGTTCGGCTGCCCGACCGGCGCGAAGCAGAGCGCGCTCGTCAGCTACCTGCCGCGCGCGCTGCACTTCGGCGCGCGGGTCTACGCCGACGTGAAAGTGGAACGCGTTGCGTTCCACGGCAAGCGCGCGACCGGCGTGATCGGGCGCAGCGCGGGCGGCCACCACGTGGTCGTGCGCGCGAAGCTCGTCGTCGCCGCGTGCGGCGCGATCCACACGCCGGCGCTGCTCGCGCGCTCGGGCGTCAGGTCGCGCTCGGGCCAGCTCGGCAAGAACCTCAGCCTGCATCCCAACGTGAAGGTCGTCGCGATCTTCGACGAAGCGGTGACGAGCTGGAAGGGCGCGCACCAGGCGTTCCAGGTCCGCGAGTTCGCCGAGCAAGGCCTCGGCTGCTTCGCGGCGGTCAACATGCCGCCGTCGATCCTCGCGATGTCGTTCCCGCAGCGCGGCGCGCAGCTCGGCGAGCTGATGGCGCAGTACGACAAGATGGTGCTCGCGGGGCTGCTCTGTGAAGACTCGACGAGCGGCTCGGTGCGCACGATCCACGGCGTGCCGCAGGCGTTCTACCAGCTCGCGCCGAAGGACCTCGCGCAGATGCAGCGCGGCCTCGTGCTGCTCTCGGAGCTCCTGTTCGCGGCGGGCGCGAAGCGCGTGCTGTTGCCGTTTCATCGCGCACGCGAGCTGCACGACGCCGATGACGCGCGCCGCGTGCTCGCCGAGCCGATTCCGGCGAAGGAATGGGAAGTGGTGACCGTGCACATGATGGGCACGGCGCGCATGGGCCGCGATCGCTCGCGGTCGGTCGTCGACGAACACGGCTTCGTGCACGACGCCGATCGCCTGATGGTCGCCGACGCGTCGCTGTTCCCCACGCCGATCGGCGTCAACCCGATGGAGACGATCATGGCGCTCGCCACGCGCGCCGCCGGCCATGTGATCGACAACGCCCGGAGGTTCCTGTCATGACCACCCCCGCCACGCCCCCGTCCGCTCCCAACGGCGCCCCCAACGGCGCCCCCAACGGCGCGTCCCCCAACGGCGCCCC